>NZ_JAMYOG010000005.1:0-392138 GCF_040319725.1 Mesorhizobium sp. M0894
CGGTGCGTGGCGTTGGGCGCGCGTGGATCAGGCACCGCGCCAAAGTAGCTCTCAAGGCAGGAAATGGCAGTCGCTCCTTCGCTCAACTGCCTCTCCAAAGAATCCTTTCTCAGCCTAAACTCAACCCCAAAATCGCCATATGCGATTCCCCTGCCCTCGAGGGGGAGATTACGCCTAGCCGCTTTCGCTCAATCCAGGCCCGAAAGGCCCTCTTCCTCCAGCACCTCGGTGCCGCCGAACCGGAACGGCGCGAAGGAGGCGCGGTGCAGCCGTGCCACTGGCCCGTGCAGATCGATCGCCGTGCGATGGCGCACAGTGGCGTAGCCCATATGCAGCTCGAAGCCGTAACGCGCATGATGGCTGCCGCAGCCGCACATCATGCGGTCGCGCAACACCTTGGCGACGATCGAGGCTGCAGCGATCGACTGCGAGCGCTGGTCGCCCTTGATCAGCGCTTTGCCCTCGCAGGGCAGGCCGGGCGGCACGTCGCGGCCGTCGGCCAGCGCCAGCTTCGGCCGGATTGACAGGCCGGCCACTGCACGGCGCATCGCCTCCAGGCTGGCCTTGAGGATGTTGGAGGCATCGATGCCTTCGGCGCTGACCGAGGCCATCGATACGGCGAGTGCGGAGCCGAGGATTTTCAGGAACAGCGCCTCGCGCTGCAAATGCGTCAGCCGCTTGGAATCATCGAGGCCGTCGGGGATGTTGGCGGGATCGAGCACCACCGCTGCAGCCACCACCGGCCCGGCGAGCGGGCCGCGGCCGGCCTCGTCCATCCCCGCCACCGGCCACAGGCCTTCGGCCATCGCCTTCGTCTCGAACGAGAAGTCGGGTTTCTCGACGATTTCGAAGAGAAGCGGAGAATCGGAACGCGGGCGAGCCATGGTGCGGCGAGGTTCGCATCGGCTCCGATTCTCCGCAAGTCCCCTCCGGGTCGGGCGGGGCACCGGACCAGGAGGGGCTACCGTCTGCAAGCCCGGGGACAGGACAGGCCGGACGGGATTTTTCGCCTGCTGCGGCCGCTTCAAGCGGCTGGCGCGAGACGCTTTGTCACAGCAGCATCAGCTGCTCGGTTGCCTTGGCGGCGGGGACGAACCGGTCGGTCCTCAGCGAGCGCCGCTCGGCATTGAGGCCGAGCCGTTTGGCGGCGATCTCGAAACGGCGGCCGATCTGCCAGGCATAAGGGCCGGAGCCTTTCATGCGCTTGCCCCATTCCGAATCGTAGTCCTTGCCGTCGCGCATCGAACGGATCAGCGACATGACGTGGCGATAGCGGTCGGGATAGTGGCGCAGCAGCCAGTCCTTGAAGATCGGCGCGACCTCCAGCGGCAGGCGCAGCAGCACATAGCCCGCTTCACGCGCGCCCGCTGCCTGCGCCGAATCGAGGATGCGCTCCATTTCCGAGTCGGTCAGTCCGGGGATGATCGGCGCGACCATCACCGAGGCCGGAATGCCGGCGTCCGAAAGCTGCCTGATCGCCTCCAGCCGCTTGGTCGGCGTCGACGCGCGCGGCTCCATCGTTCTGGCCAGCATCCTGTCCAATGTCGTCACCGACAGTGCCACCTTGGCCAGCCCGCGTTCGGCCATGCGTGACAGAATGTCGATGTCGCGTGTCACCAGCGCTGACTTGGTGACGATGCCGACCGGATGCCCGCGCGCCTCCAGCACTTCGAGGATCTCGCGCATGATCCGGTATTGCTTCTCGATCGGCTGGTAGGGATCGGTGTTGGTGCCGATGGCGATGGTGCGCGGCTGGTAATTATCCCTGGACAATTCCTTGTCGAGCAGCCGCGCCGCATCCGGCTTGGCAAACAGCTTCGATTCGAAATCCAGCCCCGGCGACAGGCCCATGAAGCTGTGCGTCGGCCGCGCGAAGCAATAGACGCAGCCATGTTCGCAGCCGCGATAGGGATTGATCGAGCGGTCGAAGGAGATGTCGGGCGATTCGTTGCGGGTGATGATGGTGCGCGGCTTCTCGACCTGTACCTCGGTCTTGAAGGGCGGCAGCTCCTCCAGCGAATTCCAGCCGTCGTCGAACACATGCCGGCTGACCGGCTCGAAACGGCCGGACGGATTGATGCCCGCCGACCTGCCGCGATTGCGGTCTGGGCGGACGCGCATGCCGCTCTGCTCGATCATCGCATTCGCCATCTCGGCCCTGCCAGCGCCGAAGGCGGCAATGTCGGCACGCACGATCTGTTCCATTTTGGCCCTTTCCCAGGGACTGTCCGCCCGCTGTCGAATCGCTCTGCTCATGAATGTATTCCTATCGCACCGAGTGGAACAAAGCAAGAACTTTCTCGCGGCGTGCCGCAAAAACTGGCGCTGCCCACCGCTTTCCGCTATTCGGCTAAACATGCTCAGCGTCCTGATCGAAACCCTGAATGACGAGGAGGGCCTCGCCCGCACGCTCGCCTCGCTGATCGGCGGCGCGGTCGAAGGCGTGGTGCGCGACGTTCTCGTCTGCGACACCGGCTCGACCGATCAGACGCACCGCGTCGCCGAACATGCCGGCTGCCACTATGTCAGCGGCGGCATCGCCGCCGGCATCAGGCAGGCCAAGGGCGACTGGCTGCTTTTGCTGGAACCGGGAGCGCGGCTGGGGGAGGGCTGGATCGACGAGGTCGTCGCCCATACGGCCAGGCAAACCATGGCGGCGCGATTTTCACGGGCACGCGGCAGCCGCGCGCCGTTCCTGTCGCGGGTCTTTGCCGGAAATCGCGCTCTCGCCGAAGGCTTGGTGATCAGCAAGCGTCAGGCCGCCGCGCTGTCTAAGAGCGCCCGCAGCGCCGAAGCGATCGCCCGCGGCCTGGCGACAAGAAGGCTCTACGCCGAGATCTGGGTGGCGCCGCGGAAGTGACGGCTTACCATCCCGGCCTAGGAAACGCCGCCCAAGCAAATTTTCTGGCGGGTTGTCGTTTATTGTGCATTGCACAAAATCTGGCCGGGGGTTACCATTCCCAGCGATACGGGCGAATGGGTTTGGGGTGTGCCGGAGCGGCGACGACGACTATCGTCGATGCTGTTCCCTCGACATTTGAGGACCCCGATGACCCTTTCAAGCCCTGACAAGTCCGGCGCTGCAAGCCTCGAGGCGATCGCACGCAACGGCGGTACGCTGCGCCGCATCGCCGCCCGCATTCCGACCTATCTTTCCGACCTTCGCGAGAATCCGGCATGGCTGCCGATGTTCATGCTGGCGCGCACCATGCCGGCGCGGCGGCTGCACTGGCGCGGTGCGAAGCCGGTTCGGCCGGCGCGCAATGTCAGTGAAACGATGTTCGCCGGCGTCGATCGCGATGCCGTCGTCGGCGCGCTGCGGACGGAGGGGCTCTATTCGGGCCTGACGCTGCCAGCCGCCATCCATGAGGAGATCGCCCGCTTCGCCGAGCACACGCCATGCTTCGGCAATTTCGACCGCCGGCTGGAATTCCTGCCCGAAAAACACGCCGATGCAGAAAAGCATTTCGGCCGCCCGCTGCTCAGCGGCCACTATTTCGAGCGGGTCCTCGACTGCAACGCTGCGGTCGCCGTGCAGCGCGATCCGCTACTCCTCGACATCGCAGCGCACTATCTCGGCAGCCAGGCCAAGCTGATCACCACCCGCGTCTGGTGGAGCTTTCCGACCGGTGGTGTCTCGGACGCCGACAAGAACATGGCTTCGCTCGGCAAATACCATTTCGACCTCGACGACTGGCGCATGCTGAAGTTCTTTTTCTACCTGGTGCCGGTCGACAACGACACCGGGCCGCATGTCTATGTCCGCGGCTCCCACAACCGCCGCATCCTGAAGCATCAGCTGACGCTTCTGGTCGGCCATTCGGCGGAAGAGGTGCTGGGCGTCTATGGCGAGCAGAGCCCGGTCACGCTGACGGGGCAGGCCGGTCTCGGCTTTGTCGAGGATCCGTTCGGCTTCCATATGGGTACCGTGCCGACGCGCACGCCACGACTGATGATGGAAGTCGGCTTCGGCGTCTCGCCGCCGTCGCGCCGGCGGTTTCACGGCGAGCCGGTCATTCGCTGAGGCGGGATCGCCCGGCTGATACCTCGCTCCGTCTCAGCCGCGCCGCAAATGCTCGTCCAGGCGCGGCATGATCTCGACGAAGTTGCAGGGCATGTGCCGATAGTCGAGCTGCGGCTTCAAAATGCCGTCCCAGGCGTCCTTGCAGGCGCCGGGCGAGCCCGGCAACACGAAGACGAAGGTGGCGTTGACGACGCCGCCGGTTGCCCGGCTCTGGATCGTCGAAGTGCCGATCTTGTCGTAGGAGATGCGGTGGAACACTTCGGAAAAGCCGTCCATGCGCTTTTCGAAGATCGGCTCCAGCGCCTCCGGCGTCACGTCGCGGCCGGTGAAGCCGGTGCCGCCGGTGGTGATGACGACATCGATCGCATCGTCCTTCGACCAGCCCAAAACCTTGTCGCGGATCTTGTCGCGGTCGTCGGTGACGATGTCACGAGCGGCGAGGATGTGGCCGGCCTCGGTGATGCGGTCGGCCAGGGTCTGCCCGGATTTGTCGTCGGCGAGGCTGCGCGTATCTGAAACGGTCAGTACCGCGATGCGTACGGGAACGAAGGGGCGGCTCTCGTCAATCCTGGCCATGCGCCTCAGCCTCCGATGTCATGCTTCGCGTCGCGGCGACAAACCAGTCGGGATGGCGGCTGCGGATATCGACGGCCGCGCGCTTGGCCACATTGCCGGTCTCGAACAGCCCGAAACAGGTGGCGCCGGAACCAGACATTCTGGCAAAACCGGCTCCAGCCTTGTTGAGCACAGAAAGCGCCTTGCCGATGGCGGGCTGGATTGCACGCGCCGCAGGCTCGAGATCGTTGCGGGTGATCTCCAGCCAGTTGCGGATGCTGTGGAAGTCGAGGCTGTGCGGCAGCGGCGGCAGCCCCGCATTGTCGCGGCGGCCAAGCGCCTCGAACACTTCGGCCGTCGAGACGGCAGTTCCTGGATTGACGAGCACCAGACCCAGGGCCGGGAAACTCCGCACGAGCGTCAGCTCGTCGCCGATGCCGCGGGCTATCAGCGGCTTGGCTGCGAGGCACATCGGCACGTCGGCGCCAAGCGACAGGCCGATCCGCGCCAGTTCGGCATCGCCGATGTCGAGCCTCCAGGCCTGGACCAGAGCACGCAGCACAGCCGCCGCGTCGCTTGACCCGCCGCCGACGCCGGACGCGACCGGCAGGTTCTTTTCGAGCCTGATGGCGACAGCCGGCGCATGCTGGGGACCGGCCTCGCGACGCAGCGCGTCGCGCGCTTTCGCCACCAGATTATTGTCGTCGGCCGGTACCGCGGAGGCGTATTTGCCGGACACGGAAAACCCGTCGCTGTCGGCAAGTTCCGTCTCGATGCGGTCGCCGAAGCGCGTGAACACAGCCAGGCTTTCGATCGTGTGATAACCGTCGGCGCGCCGGCCGGTGACGTGCAGCGCGAGATTTATCTTGGCGTGCGCATGCGATGCCCGGATGCTGGTCTCGGAATCCACTGGCTCGGCCGCGAGGGAGACGACGGTCAATCCTTGGCCAGACGGTATTCGCCGGTCTTCGGATCCTTGACCAGCGTTCCCATCGTACCGTTGGCGGCTTGCTTTTCGGTACGCCGCACCTTGGCGGTCACCCGCTCGGCTTCCCTGACGAAGGAGCGGTAGCCGAAATAGGCGGCAATGCCGACGACGGCGAAGAAGATGATCTGCGGCATGTCAAACTCTCCCTCGCAAGGCCGGCAAGACGGCCGGTCGGGTCGGTTGATGATTTATGCTAGACGCTTTCACCGACTTTTCAAAGCCCGAAGCGCGCCCACAGCGCGCGCTCTTCCGCCGCATCGATGACGCCGCTTGCCGCGGCGGCGGCAATATCGGGCGCCGAAAAACTCGAGCCGAACAGGCCGAAGCGGCCGAACAGGCCGCGCGGCGCGGTGATCAGCTTGAGCTGGGTCTTCGGCCCGAAACGGCTTTTCAGCACGCTGCGCATGTCGCCGAGGGCATCGACCAGCCCGAGCTCGAGCCCCTTCTTGGCCGTCCAGAACAGGCCGGTGAACAGGTCGGGATCGTCCTTGAGCTTGCTGCCGCGCCTATCCTTGACGAGATCGATGAAGGTCTCGTGGACCTCGAGCTGCAGCGCCTTCAGGCGCTCGACGTCTTCCTTCTTTTCCGGTTTGAACGGGTCGAGCACCGCCTTGTTCTGGCCGGCGGTGTGGACGCGGCGCTCGACGCCGATCTTCTTCAACAGCTCCGGAAAGCCGAACGAGGCCGACACCACGCCGATCGAGCCGACGATGGAGGACGGGTCGGCAAAGATCTCGTCGCCGGCGACCGCGATCATGTAGCCGCCCGATGCCGCCACGTCCTCGACGAAGACCAGGACCTTCTTGTTTTTCTCCGTTGCCAGGTCGCGGATGCGCCTGAAAATCAGCCGCGACTGCACCGGCGAGCCGCCTGGCGAATTGATCGAGATGGCGACCGCCGGCGCGTCGAAGGAAAACAGCTTTTCGAGAAGGCCGGCAGTCGACGCCAGCGACAGGCTCGGCCGGAACTGGCCGCCGCCGGGCATGATGGTGCCGTGCAGCCGGATGACCGGAATGGTGACGACGTTCGAGCGCCAGGATTTCGGCAGCAGGCGATTGAAAAGACGTTTCACGAGGGGGCTGTCTCCGGTCGATTTGCTTGAGGCATGTAGGAATTCGCCGGCCAACGGCAATGCCGTCACCCCGGCAATCAAAATGGATCAGTCTCCGAACAGCGACGCCAACCCGTTATTGATCAGCTCTGCCCGTTCCGAGGGGCCATTGCCTGAATAGGCATGCAGCATCAGCGGCGGCCGGATCGACAGCTTGCCGCGTGCGCCGAGTGCTGCCCGGACGACGATGCGGATCGCTGCCGCTTCGGGGCGAGGATGGACGGCCAGCATCTCGGCATCGCCGAAGCGGCCGGCAATGGCATCGAGGATGGCGCCGAGCTGTTCCGGCCGGGCAATGACGGCCAGCCCGCCGCCCGGCCTGACCACCGCCGCCGCGCTGCGGATCCAGCTGTCGAACAGCCCGTCCTCCGCGACATGCGCGGCCTTTCTCAGCGGATCGGGCGTCGCGCGATCCTCGGCGGCATTGAACGGCGGGTTCATGATGACGAAATCGAAGCTGTTATCCTCGAGGCCGGCGGCCATTCGCGCCCGGCCCGACAGCGCGACATCGGCGACGAGCACCGAGGCGCGGTCGCTGAGATGCGCGTTGCCGGGATGGGCGAGCGTGGTTGTGGCGAAGGCCGCCATTTCCGGAGAACGCTCGACGAGCACTGCCTCGGCACCGGGGCAACGCGACAGTACCGCCAGGCCGGCGGCACCGGCACCTGCGCCAAAGTCGGCTAGCCGCCCGGCGAACGAGGACGGCACGGCAGCCGCCAGCATCATCGCATCCATGCCGGCGCGGTGACCTGCCTTTCTCGGCTGCACCAGCCAGAAGCGACCGCGATGGAAGGCATCGACCGTATGAGCCGGCATGTCCGGGACAAGGGCAGCGGGCGACGCGGACATTATTTTTGGCGGATCTCGTTGGCGATGCCGGCATCCGTCAGGATGCGCCGCGCCGCATCGGCCTTGTCGGCGTCCACCATGACACGGCGGGGCAGAATGCCGATCGAGCCGTCGAGCACGCTCATGTTCTGGTCGGCGACGAAAAAGCCGATGCCGGCATCGCGCATTAGCGATTCGACAAAGGAAATGATGACGGCGTCGTTGGTGCGGATGAGCTCTATCATCGGATGAAACTCGCAGTTTGCGGCGTTGATGTAAACGTGGACGTGATTATGTACCAGAGCCGCCGCGCCAATTCGCCTCTTGCCGCACCGGTGGCTGCCGCCCTAGAGTCTGTCCAGGGACCATGTTGCCGTCGTGCATATCGAGGTTGGGAGTTTTGCCGTGGGTGTCGTTCTCAACATTGAAAACGGGAAGCGGGAAGCCGCCTCGATCAAGGACCTTATCGACCTGACCGCCGCCGACATGGGGCGCGTCAATGAACTGATCTTGTCGAAGGCCGGCTCCGACGTCGAGATGATCCCGGAGATTGCCAACCACTTGATCTCGTCCGGCGGCAAACGGCTGCGGCCGATGCTGACGCTCGCCGCCGCCCAGATGTTCGGCTATTCCGGTGACGGCCACGTCAAGCTCGCCACCTCGGTCGAATTCATGCACACCGCGACACTTCTCCACGACGACGTTGTCGACGAAAGCGGCATGCGGCGCGGCAAGAAGACGGCGCGCATGATCTGGGGTAACCAGGCCAGTGTTTTGGTCGGCGATTTCCTGCTCGGCCAGGCCTTTCGCATGATGGTCGATGTCGGCTCGCTGGAAGCGCTCGACATCCTGTCGAGTGCGGCTTCGGTCATCGCCGAAGGCGAGGTGATGCAGCTCGCCGCCGCCAAAAACCTCGAGACCACCGAGGATGAGCATTTCGCCGTGATCAAGGCCAAGACCGCGGCGCTGTTTTCGGCCGCCGCCGAGGTCGGCCCGGTCATCGCCCAGGCGACGCGCAATGATCGCGCAGCACTCCGCTCCTACGGCATGAATCTCGGCCTTGCCTTCCAACTGATCGATGATGCGCTGGATTACGGCGGCACCAGCAAGGACCTCGGCAAGAATGTCGGCGACGATTTCCGCGAGGGCAAGGTGACGCTGCCGGTGATCCTCGCCTATCGGCGCGGCACAAAGGCCGAGCGCAGCTTCTGGAAACGCGCCATCGAGGACAATGCCGCCGACGATGCCGGACTGGAGAAGGCCGTCGGCCTGATGCTCCGCCACGGCGCAATTGCCGACACCATCGGACGCGCCCGCCACTTCGGCGAGATCGCCCGCGACGCACTGGCGCCGCTCGAGGCGACGCCGCAGAAATCGGCGCTGATCGACGTCATCGATTTCTGCATCAGCCGGGTGAACTGAGAGGCGTCGGCGCCCGCGCCTGTTCTCATCGCGCCTTTGCCGGAAGAACCATTGCTGCGAGCAGGCTGACGACGATGCCCGCCGCCGCGAGCCAGAAGGCGACCTGGATGCCGTCGGCGACGGCAATTTTCAAGGCATTGCCGGACAATTCGCCGATTTGGCTGTTCGCAATCGCAATCAGCACGGCCATGCCGACGGCATTGCCGACATTGAGTGTCGTCGAAGCCATCCCCGAGGCGACGCCTTGCTGATCATGCGCAACGCCGGAAGCGGCGGCAATCCACATTGCTGTCCAGACGATGCCTTGTCCGACGCCGGAGACGATCAGGCCGGGTACGAGGGACAGATAGCTGCTCTCCGCGGTCGCGCCTGATACCATCAATGCTGTGCCTACCGCGCCGACGATCATGCCGCCGACCAGCGTGCTGCGCGTCGAAAAGCGCGTCGCCAGACGCTCGCCGGCTTGCGTGCCGGTGGCGATGGCGACCGACGGCACGAGAAAGGCGAGGCCCGTCTGCAAGGCGGTGAAGCCGTGCACGTTCTGCAACAGCACGGTGAGGAAGTAGGGCAGCGCTCCGAAAGTGGCCATGTAGAGGAAGGTGATCGTCATGCCGGCGACGAGGCTGCGGTTGTGGAACAGGCGCAGCGGCATCAGCGGATCGGCGCTCTTCGCCTCGATCATCGTGAAAGCGATCAGGAAGAATGCCGCCAGTGCTGCACTGACGATGATTGCGGTCGATCCCCAGCCATATTCGGGCCCCTGAACCAGTGTGAAGACAAGCAAGGTCGCGCCGGCGGTGACGGTCAGCGCGCCCGGCAGATCGAAGCTGCGGTGCTCGTGCGGCTTCGGATCGCGCGGAATGATGGCGAAAGCCGCGATGATGGCGATCCCGGCCAAAAGCACGTTGACGTAGAAGACCGACGGCCAGCCGAAGGCGCTGGTCAGAAACCCGCCGGCAAGCGAACCGAGCGTCAGGCCGCTGGCGCCTGCGCCACCCCAGACGGCGAGCGCCCGGTTGCGTTCCGGTCCTTCGGCGAACAGACGGTTGATCAGCGACAGCGTCGCCGGAAACAGGAAGGCGCCGCCGATGCCTTGCACGGCGCGGGCCGCAATGATGATTTGCGGCGACCATGCGAGGCCGCCGACCAGAGACGAGAGCGCGTAGAGCCAGAGCGCGAAGATGAAGACGCGGCGCTGGCCGATCAGGTCGGCGGCCCGGCCGCCGAACAGTAGGAAGCCGCCGGTGAACACGGTATAGGCGCTGACCACCCATTGCAGGGTCTGGCCTGAAAATCCGAGGCCGGCGCCGATCTCCGGCAACGCCACGAAGACGATGTTGAGGTCGAGCGCGATGATGAGCTGCGCGAAGGCGAGCAGCGCCAGCGTTGCGCCGCGCTTCGCGCTGGTTGTTCCTTGCGCTGCCATCGCCCCGAGCGGCGCGCCTTGATCGAGTGAACTCATGCCGGTCTCCTTGTCGACAATTATTTAATGATCGACAAAGAATTGAGATTTGCAATCCGAAGTCAAGCGGATTATTTGTTGATCGACAAAAATTGGAGACCGCCATGGCAGGCAGGCCAAGGGAATTCGACCGCGACCAGGCGCTTGAGAAAGCCCGCGACGCCTTTTGGAGACGCGGCTACGAGGGCACCTCGATGGCCGATCTCGTATCGGCGCTTGGCCTCGCATCGGCGCGCATCTATGCCGCCTTCGGCTCGAAGGAGGACCTGTTTCGCGAAGCGGTGGCGCTTTACGAAGCCAATGAGGGCGGCTTCGCCACGCGCGCGCTGCAGGAAGAACCAAACGTCCGGCGCGTCATCGAGCGCATGCTTCGCGACGCCGTCGAAATCTATACGCGGCCGGGGCGGCCGCAGGGCTGCATGGTGGTGACGGCCGCGACCAATTGCGCCGTCGAAAATGACGCCGTGCTGCAATGGCTGGCGGAGCACCGGCTGGCACGTACCGCATCGATCGTCGAGCGATTGAAAAAGGCCGTGCGCGATGGCGAATTGAAGCCGGCCACCGACGCCGCGGCGTTGGGCGATTATTATGCCACGCTGATGCACGGCCTTTCGGTGCAGGCACGCGACGGCATTCCGAAAAAACGGCTGCACGATCTTGTCACCGTCGCCATGCAGGCGCTCGACGCAAGGCTTTCGCAAACGTCCTGAGTTCCGGGCCGTGACGCCTCACTTACCGGCTTGTTCGGCGGCCCTTCTGGGATTGACCTCCGGCGTCGGCGGCGGCGAACGCTGCTTCGTAGATACGATCGAGATGGCGAAGGCTTCTTCGTCGCGCGGCACTTCCAGCATCGGCGCCCCCATGGCTGGCGAAGCAAGAATTGAAATCTCATCCTGCCACGCAAAGTTGCATGGCGGAAGCTTTCAACCGATGGCGCTTATGGATCGCTTACGGCATCGGGCAAATAGCGACGCGCAGGCAGCGCCAAAGCGGACGCCACGCGGTCAAGGGTCGCAGTTCAGGCCCTTTCGGCATGGTTTATTAATTGCTTGACCCGATTGTGAATTCGGGCCGGGTTGAAGCACGACCCCAAAAAGGCCATGCTTTACCTGTAAAGATCGAGTCTACGGCGATCCCGCTGACGCGGAGATGGCGTTTGGCTGAAAGGGATATGATGCGGCAAGGATATGCGCGCTGGCTGACGGGGCTGGCAATCGCGACGGGCATGGCGATCTCGGCTCTGCCGGTCCATGCCAAACAGACCGCAGAGCCGGTCAGGATCACATCCTTCTCGGGGGCCTATCTCGCCGCCCGGATTGCCGAAGGCGACAACGACCTCGACAGCGCCGTCTCCTACTACAAGCAGGCGCTTGCCTTCGATCCGAACGATACGGGACTGCAGCAGAGCCTGATGCTGTCGCTGATCGCACAGGGGCGCTTCGATGAGTCCCTGGTCTACGCCGACAAGCTCAAGGCGGTTCCCGATGTCGAGCGCTTCTCGCGCCTGGCGCTGGCCATCGATTCCTTCCACAAGAAGGATTTCTCCAAGGCCGAATACTGGCTCAAGCTGTCGCTCGAATCCGATCTCGACCGGCTGATTTCCGGCGTCATGACCGGCTGGGCCAAGCAGGGTGCGGGTGACGCCGGCGAGGCCATGGCTTCCATCGACAAGCTGCAGGGCCCCGACTGGTTCGGCCTGTTCAAGTCCTTCCACCGTGCCTTGATTGCCGACGCCTCCGGCCTGCCCGACAGGGCGGATGCGCTCTACACCGCCACCCTGCAGGACACGGCCGCCGGCGGTGCCGCCCCCGAAACATGGATGCGCAACGCGCAGGCCTACGCCTCTTTCCTCGCCCGTAAGGGCGACAAGGCCAAGGCGCTGTCGGTGCTCGACCAGGCCGAGACATTTGCGCCCGGCAAGGTCGAGATTGCAGCCCTTCGCGACAAGATCAACAAGGGCGAAAGGATCCAACCCTTCGCTGCCGGCCCGTCGGACGGCGCCTCGGAAATCCTGCTCGATCTCGCCACCGCGCTCAACCGCGGCGGCGGCGAGCCGTTCGTGCGGCTTTATCTGCAATATGCGCTGGCGCTGCGGCCCGACAATGACGCGGCGCTCGTTCAGCTTGCCGCCGTTGCCGAGCAGTTGAAGGACGGCGAGGGCGCCATCGCGCTCTATCGCCGCATTCCCGCCGGTTCGCCGCTGAAGGAGCTTTCGGACCTGCAGCTCGGCCTCAACCTTGCCGATCTCGACCACAACGACGAGGCGATCACCCACCTCAAGGCCATCGTCGATGCGCATCCCGACGACATGCGCGCCTATCTGGCGCTCGGCGGGGTCTATTCCTCGAAGGAGGATTTCCGCTCCGCCGCCAATCTTTATGACAAGGCGGTCGAGGTGCTGAAGACGCCGACCGCCGTCAACTGGAACATCTTCTACCAGCGCGGCATCGCCTATGAGCGGCTGAAGGAATGGCCGAAGGCCGAGCCGAATTTCCGCAAGGCGCTGGAGCTCTACCCCGACCAGCCGCAGGTTTTGAACTATCTCGGCTATTCCTGGGTCGACAAGGACATGAACCTCAAGGAAGGCCTCGCGATGATCCAGAAGGCCGTCGACCTGAGGCCGAGCGACGGCTACATCGTCGATTCGCTGGGCTGGGCCTATTATCGCCTTGGCCAGTTCGACGACGCTGTGCGCGAAATGGAACGCGCCGTTTCGTTGAAGCCGGAGGATCCGGTGCTCAACGATCACCTCGGCGACGCCTACTGGCGCGTTGGCCGCAAGCTGGAAGCCACCTTCCAGTGGAACCAGGCCCGCGACCTGAAGCCGGACCCGGACGTGCTTGCCGCCTTGCAGCAAAAGCTGATGAAGGGCCTGCCGCCGATCGAATCCAACACGGCGCAGGAAACCCCGAACGTAAAGCCCGAGCCGGCGCCCGCCCCGAAGGGGTGACCCCATCGCCTTGACGGTCGCGGAGCGGCACTCTACGAGGTGCCGCATCCCGCCGGAGGCCGCCGTGACCGTTGACATCCCTGCCCACACGCATCCCAGCCGCTCGTTCCAGGGGCTGATCCTGACCTTGCATAATTATTGGGCGGACTATGGCTGCGTCGTCCTCCAGCCTTACGACATGGAAGTCGGCGCCGGTACCTTTCATCCGGCAACGACATTGCGCGCGCTCGGCCCAAAACGCTGGAACGCGGCCTATGTCCAGCCCTCGCGCCGCCCCAAGGACGGCCGCTATGGCGAAAATCCGAACCGGCTGCAGCATTATTACCAATACCAGGTGATCCTGAAGCCCAATCCGCCCAATTTGCAGGAGCTTTACCTCGGCTCGCTGGCCGCGATCGGCATCGATCCGCTGCTGCACGACATCCGCTTCGTCGAGGACGACTGGGAAAGCCCGACACTGGGCGCCTGGGGACTGGGCTGGGAGTGCTGGTGCGACGGCATGGAGGTGTCGCAGTTCACCTATTTCCAGCAGGTCTGCGGCATCGAATGCGCGCCGGTGGCGGGTGAGCTCACTTACGGGCTGGAACGGCTGGCCATGTATGTGCAGGGCGTCGACAATGTCTACGACCTCAACTTCAACGGCCGCGAAGGCGCCGACAAGGTGACCTATGGCGACGTCTTCCTGCAGGCCGAGCAGGAATATTCGCGCCACAATTTCGAATTCGCCAACACGGTGATGCTGCTCAGGCATTTCGAAGACGCCGAGGCCGAGTGCAAGGCGCTGCTACAAGCCGGCGCGCCGGCGTCGAACGACAATCTGGCGATGCACAGGATGGTATTCCCCGCCTACGACCAGTGCATCAAGGCCAGCCATGTCTTCAACCTGCTCGACGCACGCGGCGTCATTTCCGTCACCGAGCGCCAGAGCTACATCTTGCGGGTGCGCAATCTGGCCAAAGCCTGCGGCGAGGCGTTTCTGCTGACGCAGGCGGGTGGAATGGCGGCTTAGCTCCAGGCGATTTCGACAGGGGCGCTGATTGGCAACGTGCCTTGGCCGCTTGCACCGGCTATTGTCCGCAGCGCCTGCCGGACGCCGGGCATCGAGAAGGCACCGTGCACCTGCGCTGTAAAACAGGCGCTGAGCGCGAGGATCTGCAGGAATGTCGATGCCGTTTTCATGGTCGTTCAGCCAATAGCTCTCTGCCTGAGCGTTGGTCGCTTCAGCGCTGCGTTCGGTTCATGGAAATCTTTGATCCAAGGACGGGCGGACCGGCGCGTGTCCGACAGGAGGCTGAATTTTTTCGGAAATCGCCGCTGGACGCCTTGATCGTGCTGGCCCGATCTTGCTGGGAAGGGTGACAGCGGCCGACCGAGTTGCTATGCCCCGCTTACCTCCGCCTCGATGGGGGAGGACGCCGCGAAGCGGCGGCTGTTTTTTGTCGCGTGAGCTCTTTCAATGCCTGACCTGCTTCTAGAACTTCGTTCCGAAGAAATCCCCGCTCGCATGCAGCGCAAGGCGGCCGGCGATCTCAGGAAGCTTTTGACCGACGGTCTGGTTGAAGCCGGGCTGACCTATGAGGCGGCGCGCGAATATTGGACGCCGCGTCGGTTGGCGCTCGACATCCGCGGCCTGACCGCCCGCTCGAAGGACATCAGCGAGGAGATCAAGGGCCCCTCGACCAAGGCGCCCGAGCAGGCGGTGCAAGGTTTTCTGCGCAAGGCCGGCCTTGCCTCGATTGCCGAGGCGCATGTCCATTCCGATCCGAAGAAGGGCGACTTCTATGTCGCCCATATTTCCAGGCCGGGCAGGTCGGCGGAGCAGATCATCGCCGAGCTGGTGCCGGGCATCATCCGCAACTTCCCCTGGCCGAAATCGATGCGCTGGGGGCCGGCGTCGGCCAAGCCCGGGTCGCTGCGCTGGGTGCGGCCGCTGCAATCGATCCTGTGCACCTTCGGCCCGGAAACCGAGGAGCCGGTGGTGGTCGATTTCGAGATCGACGGTATCCGCTCAGGCAACGTCACCTACGGCCACCGTTTTCATGCGCCGGGCGCCATCACGGTGCGCCGCTTTGACGATTACGTCGCCAAGCTTGAAGCGGCCAAGGTCGTGCTCGATGCCGACCGACGCAAGGAGATCATTCTTGCCGATGCCAGGAACCTCGCCTTCGCCAGCGGGCTCGACCTCGTCGAGGACGAGGGGCTGCTGGAGGAAGTGTCGGGCCTGGTCGAATGGCCCGTCGTGCTGATGGGCGAATTCGAGCAGGATTTTCTGGCCATTCCGGCCGAGGTGATCCGGCTCACCATCCGCGCCAACCAGAAGTGTTTTGTGACGCGGCCGCATGGCGCGGGCGAAGAGCTCTCCAACCGCTTCATCCTGACCGCCAATGTCGAGGCCAAGGATGGCGGCAAGGAGATCGCCCATGGCAACGGCAAGGTGGTGCGCGCCCGCCTGTCCGACGCGCTCTATTTCTGGAAGACCGACCAGGGCGACCTGCCGGATCTCGACCAGTTGCAGGCATCGGCGGAAAAGTTCGGGCTTGACCTCAACAAGCCGCTCGACCAGCGCATGGCCCGCCTCGACCATCTCAATGTGACGTTTCATGCCAAGCTCGGCACGCAGGGCGAGCGGGTGGAGCGGATTGCGCGCTTGGCCGAAGAACTGGCACCAATCGTGGTGCGCGCAATCTCCCCCCTTGAGGGGGAGATGGCCGGCAGGCCAGAGGGGGTCGCTTCGCGTGAAGCGCCGGCATCCTCGGTCCACAAGAGAGAGTCGCGTCAGGACGCACCGATCCCCTCTGTCGCCTTCGGCGACATCTCCCCCTCAAGGGGGGAGATTACCGCGCTGGCGCGTCGCGCTGCCGTCCTCGCCAAGGCCGATCTCACCACCGAGGTGGTTGGCGAATTCCCGGAACTGCAGGGCGCCATGGGTCGCAAATACGCCCTGCTGCAACGCGAGCATCCGTCGGTCGCCGCTGCGATCGAGGAGCACTACAAGCCGCAGGGGCCGTCAGATCGCGTGCCGACTGATCCGGTATCGATCGCCGTGGCGCTCGCCGACAAGCTCGATACGCTGGTCGGGTTCTGGGCGATCGACGAAAAACCGACCGGATCGAAGGACCCCTATGCGCTGCGGAGAGCGGCGCTGGGGGTAACGAGGATACTGATTGAGAACGGGATTAGGTTGTCCCTGAAATCTGTGGCCAATATCGCGTCCGAAGATATTGCAGGTCACATACGCGATCCCAAACTCGACCGACAGTTCGAAATTGCTGCGGAGCTAGAGCAGCAACTCGGAGGAGATTCGCTTACCGATCTCGTCATCGAACGCGATTCCGCAATCTCAAACAACACCTTTGAGCGTTCCGGAGAAAGGCAGCAGCAAGAGATCAACAATCTCCTCTCCTTCTTCCACGATCGCCTCAAAGTCTATCTCCGCGATCAGGGTGCGCGGCACGACCTGATCGACGCGGTGCTGGCGAGTGGCGCTGCCCCCTCATCCGGCCCTTCGGGCCACCTTCTCCCCGCTGGGGAGAAGAGGCTGGCACCGGCGTTGGCGACCTCTTCTCCCCTCGGGGAGAAGGTGGCCGCGAAGCGGCCGGATGAGGGGGCTTCGCAAAACGACGACCTTCTGCAAATCGTCCGCCGGGTCGAAGCCCTTGGCTCGTTCCTCGACACCGAGGACGGCAAGAACCTGCTTGCCGGCACCAAGCGCGCGGCCAACATCGTGGCTGCCGAAGAGAAGAAGGCGACAGCGATCGCAAGCAGCGTTGAGCCGGCTCTGTTCCGGGAGGGCGCCGAAAAAACCCTGTTCGCGGCGGTGAATCAGGCCGAGAGGCAAGCCGGCGAAGGAATTCAAAACGAAGACTTTTCCGCCGCCATGCTGGCGCTTAGCGTGTTGCGCGAGCCGGTTGATTCATTCTTTGAGAAAGTCCTGGTAAACGACGAGGACCAGGCGGTGCGCGCCAATCGCCTGGCATTGCTCGCCCGCATCCGCGCGGCGACCGACCGGGTCGCGGATTTCTCCAAGATAGCCGGCTGACGTCTGGGAAAAAATCATCGCTTGTGGCGCTATTTGGGCTGGTCGGGAGCTGCTAGCGGCGCAGGCTGCGGCGCTGCCGGCTCAGGGGTTTTGCTGGCGACCTTTGGATCGGCCTTGCTGTTCGCGGCGGGCGCGGCGGCGGTGGCCGGCGCGGCTCTGGGCGCGGGCGTTGCAAAGGCATCGCCGACGATACCGCCGCGAATGATCATCGGGCTTCCGGTGAAGCCATGGCTCGGCTGGCTCGGGATTGCCGCGACCTTTTCATCGGTGACGTTTCCATTGACGTTGGCCAGCTTCTCGCCAAGCGCGACGATCGACGGTGTTTTCGTCCGCTCGACCGAGCCGGGACTGGCCACCGTACCGACCACCGAAGGCGTCGCCGTCGTCTGCCCGAGAAAAACCAGCGACGAGGCCTGTGCCGTGCCGGCCATAACCGCCAGACCAAGCGCACCAAGGATACGCATCGAAAGCATGATAGTTCCCCTTGCCCAAGAAGACGGCACCCTAGCCGAGGGCAGTTGATGCCGGCTTGCGGGGAAACATAGCATTTTAGCGATTTGCGATTCGCCAACGCCTGGGCTTGCTCGCCCGGCGTCGCCGTATTAGGCACCCGTATCCGTGAGGTGACGACAGTGGCTGAAATTCGTACCGTCGGCGAGGCGATGGAAAGGGCGTTGGCGCTGCTCGAAAGCGGCGACGTCGTCGCCATACCGACCGAGACCGTCTATGGGCTGGCCGGCGACGCGACCAATGGCGTTGCCGTGGCTCGTATCTTCGAAGCCAAGGGTCGCCCGCGCTTCAACCCGCTGATCGCCCATATAGCCGATCCGACGATGGCCGAGCGCATCGCGCTGTTCGATCCGCTGTCGGAAAGATTGGCGCAGGCATTCTGGCCGGGACCGCTGACGCTGGTTCTCCCGCAGCGGCCCGGCAACGGCATTCATCCGCTGGTCACCGCCGGTCTGGACACCATCGCGCTGCGCATGCCGAAAGGCTTTGGCGGCGAGCTGATCGCCAGGTTCGGCCGCGCGCTTGCGGCGCCCAGCGCCAATTCCTCGGGCAGGATCAGCGCCACCACGGCCGAGGCCGTGGCCGCCGACCTCGGTCCCCGGATCAAGCTCATCGTCGATGGCGGCGCGACGCGGGTCGGGCTGGAATCGACGATCCTCAAGGTCGAAGCCGGAAAGCTGCGGCTGCTGCGACCGGGCGGCATTGCCGCCGAAGAGATCGAAGCAGTGGCCGGGACAAAGTTGCTGCGCGGCGCTTCGGGCATCGAGGCGCCCGGCATGCTCGCCTCGCATTACGCTCCGGGTGCGGCGGTGCGGCTCAATGCCGGCAAGGTCGCCACAGGCGAAGCCTTGCTGGCCTTCGGCCGCCGCCGTGCCGAGGGCTGGCGCGATGCAGCCGCACTGCGCAATTTGTCGGAGACCGGCGACCTGCGCGAGGCAGCAAGCAATCTCTTCGCTCATCTGCAGGATCTCGATGGCAGCGGCGCCAAAACCATCGCCGTCGAGCCGATCCCGTTCGAAGGGCTGGGCGAGGCGATCAACGACAGGCTTTCGCGCGCCGCCGCCCCGCGTGACAAGATCGCCCCTCGTGACAAGATGGATTGAGCACCATAGTTTCCACCCATGAACGACATTTCCCCCGACCTCGATCCTGCCGTCATCGCGCGCTTTGTGACAATCGTCGGCGACAAATATGCGCTGCGCGACCAGCAGGACATCACGCCTTACCTCGCCGAGCGGCGCGGACTTTGGCACGGCAGGACGGCGCTGGTGCTGAGGCCGGGGACCGTCGAGGAGGTCAGCCGCATCATGCGGCTGGCGAGCGAAACGGGCACGCCGATTGTACCGCAAAGCGGCAACACCGGGCTGGTCGGCGCCCAGGTGCCGGACGCGTCCGGCCGCGAGATCGTGCTGTCGCTGTCGCGGCTAAACCGCATCCGTGAGATCGATACCCTGTCCAACACGGTGACGGTCGAAACCGGCGTCATCCTGCAGACGCTGCAGGAAGCGGCCGATGCCGCCGACCGGCTGTTTCCGCTGTCGCTTGCCGCGCAAGGCTCCTGCCAGATCGGCGGCAATCTCTCTTCCAACGCCGGTGGCACCGGCGTGCTTGCCTACGGCAATGCGCGCGAACTCTGCCTCGGCGTCGAAGTGGTGCTGCCGACCGGCGAAGTGTTCGACGACCTGCGCAAGCTGAAGAAGGACAATACCGGTTATGATCTGAAGGACCTGTTCGTCGGCGCCGAGGGTACGCTCGGCATCATCACCGCCGCCGTGCTCAAGCTTTTCCCCAAGCCCAAGGGGCGCGAGGTGGCGTTTGCCGGCCTGTCATCGCCGGAGGCGGCACTGTCGCTGTTCAGCCTCGCGATGGACCGTGCAGGGGCAGCGCTCACCGCCTTCGAGCTGATCGGCCAGAGGCCTTACGACTTCACGCTTGCCCACGCACAAGGCGTAGTGCGGCCGCTGGCCGGCGATTGGCCGTGGTATGTGCTGATGCAGATCTCGTCGGGCCGCTCGGCCGAGGATGCACGGGCGCTGATCGAAGAGGTGCTGGAGGCAGGCCTCGAGCAAGGGATCGTCGGCGATGCGGTGATCGCGTCAAGCATCGCCCAGGGCGATGCGTTCTGGAATTTCCGCGAAGTGCTGCCCGAGGCGCAGAGACCCGAAGGTGCCTCGATCAAGCACGACATCTCGGTACCGGTGGCGTCGATCCCGCCCTTCATCGAAAAGGCCGCCGGCGCCGTGCAATCGGTCAGTCCCGGCGCACGCGTCGTCTGCTTCGGCCACATGGGCGACGGCAATCTGCACTACAACATTTCCCGGCCGGTCGACGGTGACGACGAGGCGTTTCTCGGCCTTTACCACGTCATGAACAAGGCCGTGCACGACGTCGTGCGCTCGTTTCATGGCTCGATCTCGGCCGAGCACGGCATCGGCCAGTTGAAGCGGGACGAATTGATCGCGACGGCGCCGCCGATCGCGATCGAGCTGATGCGCAGGGTGAAGGCCGCTTTCGATCCCGCCGGCATCATGAATCCCGGTAAGGTTATCTGATCCTTTCGCCGGCCCGCGCCGGTTCGTATTCCGATAACCATCCGCCTCGGATCAGCAAAATTTAACCGACTTTCTTAAGCGCGAGGATAAGAAGCTCGCGCTAATGTTTCTGCACAACGAGGCTGGGAAAACCGGCCCGGAGATCCGGAAACACCGGCTCTCAGGAGAAACAGGAAAGGCACGATATGAACACTGGACTGAAGCCAGTCTGGGCCGGGCGCAATATGCGCCTCGACCCATTCCGCCTGCCGCAGGTGGTGAGCTACGCCACGCGCGACGACTATGGCGACGTTACCTTCACCATCGATCAGCGCGGCGCGGTTATCCGCCGCACGCTGGAGATGAGTGGCGTGCCGGCGATCATCGCTCTGCCCGCCAACGCGTTTCGCGGCGTCGCCGCCCGCGCCATGGAGGATCCGGATGGCAATGTCACAGTGACGCTTGAGCTTCTGCACAACGACCCGATGCTGTCGGTGCCGCTGCTGGTCGCCGACGATCTCGACGACGTCGCCGCCGACTGGCGCGCCTGGGCCGACGCCTACCGCCTGCCGATGCTTCTGATCGAGGCCGACGGCATTGCTCGCACGCTGGAAGAATCACTCGGCGCCGCCATCAAGGCGCTCCCGGCGCAGGACCGTCGCAAAGGTCGCGTCTCGACCATGCGCCGCCCGCGCTTCCTCGCCCGCCGCCGCGCCGGCGACCTCGGCCTCAGGCTGGTCATCGGCGGCGAGGAGCTTATTTCGCGGGAATAGGCCTGAGCGCCTCTTCCTTCTCCCCCTGTGGGAGAAGGTGGCCGAGCGGAGCTCGGTCGGATGAGGGGTGTTCCAGGGACCGCCAACGCCTCATTTCTTCCAACATCCCTCAACCGTCTTGGCGCTACGCGCCAATCCACCTTCTCCCACAGGGGGAGAAGGGAAAAGGCTCCTAAACCAGCGGCTTCAGCGCCACCCAAACCGCGCCGCCGATCAGGCCGAGGAAGATCAGCCAGCCGACCTGGTTGTTCGATCTGAACAGCCTCAGGCACTGGTCCGGATCGTCGATGTCGAGCACGCCGATCTGCCGCGCCAGATGGGCGCCGGCGGCAATCAGCCCGGCGAGCGCCGGCACCGGTGCCTGCGCCGAGGCGAAAGCAATCGCGAAGCAGACCAGCGCTCCGCCATAAAGTCCGGCAAGCCAGGCCTTGGTGTTGTCGCCGAACAGGCGCGCCGTCGAGCGCACGCCGACGATGGCGTCGTCCTCCTTGTCCTGATGCGCATAGATCGTGTCATAGCCGATCACCCACAGGATCGAGCCGATATAGAGCATGATTGCCGGCCCATCGAGATCGCCGAACTCGACCGCCCATCCCATCAGCGCCCCCCAGGAAAAGGCAAGACCGAGAACCAGTTGCGGCCAATTGGTGTACCGCTTCATGAACGGGTAGATGGCGACGATGACCAGCGAGCCGATGCCGAGCAAGATGGCCAAGCTGTTGAACTGCAAAAGCACGGCGAGGCCGACCAGTGCCTGCAAGACAACAAACATCCAGGCCTGCCGGCGCGTAACCTTGCCGGCCGGCAGCGGCCGCGAGCGTGTGCGTTCCACCTGGTTGTCGATGTCCTCGTCGACCAGGTCGTTGTAGGTGCAGCCGGCGCCACGCATGGCGAACGCGCCAAGAAAAAACAGCAGCAGATACCACGGCGACGGCAGCAGCGAGAGCAGCGGGTCCGTCGGACGCGGATAGGCGCTCGCGGCAAGTGCAGCCGACCACCAGCATGGCCACAGCAGCAATTGCCAGCCGATCGGCCGGTCCCATCGGGCAAGCTGCGCATAGGGCCACAACCCCCGCGGCAGCGCGCGATAGACCCAGTGGCCGCTCGGCGCATCGGCGACGCGGCCCTGGGCCGCTTTCGACTGGACGGTTTCCATTTTGCTGGAGTGGCAGCAGAGGCGAATGCCGTCAAGCGTCAAGCAGGCCGGATCCGCTCGCGGCGCGGAATCGCCGCCGCGGACAGCCAAATGTCTTGACCCGCCGCCCGGGGCGCAATAGCGCAGTCCTGATCGGAACGGGCAAGGAATCCAGGCATGCGTGTTTTGCTGATCGGCTCCGGCGGACGAGAACATGCGTTGGCCTGGAAGATGGCGGCGTCGCCGCTGCTGACCAAACTCTACGCGGCGCCCGGCAATCCGGGCATCGGCGGCGAAGCCGAGTTGGTGAGGCTCGATGTTTCGGATCATGCAGCGGTGGTCCGGTTTTGCCGCGAGAAAGAAATAGACCTCGTCGTGGTCGGCCCGGAAGGGCCGCTGGTCGCCGGCATTGCCGACGACCTTCGCGCCGAGGGCATCCGCGTCTTCGGCCCGTCAAAGGCAGCGGCACGGCTGGAAGGCTCGAAGGGGTTCACCAAGGACCTCTGCGCCAAATACGGCATCCCGACCGCCGCCTATGGCCGCTTCGGCGATCTGGCTTCGGCCAAGGCCTATGTCGAGAGAATGGGTGCGCCGATCGTCATCAAGGCCGACGGCCTCGCTGCCGGCAAGGGCGTCACCGTCGCCATGACGCTTGACGAGGCGCTGGCCGCGCTCGACGCCTGTTTCGACGGCTCCTTCGGCCAGGCCGGCGCCGAAGTGGTGGTCGAGGAGTTTCTCAGCGGCGAAGAGGCAAGCTTCTTCTGCCTTTGCGACGGCATCACCGCGCTGCCCTTCGGCACCGCGCAGGATCATAAGCGCCTCAGTGACGGCGACACCGGCCCCAACACCGGCGGCATGGGCGCCTATTCGCCGGCGCCGGTGATGACGCCGGAGATGATCGACCGCACCATGCGCGAGATCGTCGAGCCGACCATGCGCGGCATGGCTGAAACAGGCGCGCCGTTTTCCGGCGTGCTGTTCGCCGGGCTGATGATATCAGACAGCGGGCCGAAGCTGATCGAATACAACACCCGTTTCGGCGACCCGGAATGCCAGGTGCTGATGATGCGGCTGAAGGACGATCTCCTGGTCCTACTCAACGCCGCCGCCGACGGCCAGCTGGCGCACACCTCGGTGCGCTGGCGCGACGAGGCGGCGCTCACCGTGGTGATGGCAGCCAGGGGTTATCCCGGCACGCCGGAAAAGGGCTCGGTCATTCGCGGCGTCGAGGCAGCGGCAGGCGACGGCGTCGAGATTTTTCACGCCGGCACCGCCATCAACGGCGGCGCACTCGTCGCCAATGGCGGTCGCGTGCTCAACGTCACGGCGACCGGCCGCACCGTCGGCGAGGCGCAGAAGAAGGCTTACGCCGCGCTCGACCGGATCGACTGGCCGCAAGGCTTTTGCCGCCGCGACATTGGCTGGCTGGCGGTGGCGCGCGAGCAGGCGAACTGACGCTTCAGGCGGCCCTCAGCCTCAGCGCAGGCCGCGGCCGAATACGGTCGAGACGCTGCTGACCGCATCGGCGGTGGGGGCAATTCCAGACACCGATGCCAGGCGCTCTTCGTTTCGCGTCCAGGCAACATATTCGGCAATCCCGCGCGGAAGGCTCGGCGCCGCCTTCGCCGCAGGCATTTGAAAGCCGCTGCTGAACCTGGCCAAGCGCGTCCTGAATACCGCGACCAGTTGCTCGAGGCTCGCGGGTGCTGCCACTGTGGCATAGGTCATGGCAGTGCCGGCGAGCCCCGCCTCGCGTGAGAGCGGCACCGGTATCGAGGCGAGATAATCCGGCTGCACGTCGATCAGGCCGCCGAACGGCCACTGTGCGCGCAATTCCGTCGCGTTCATCGGCGCGACGCTGACATCGATATCGTTGGGCGTGCCCGCAACCCTGTAGGGACAGCGGAACCGGCCGCAATTTGCTCGCGCCGAAAACTGCCAGAGCGCATAGCCCTGCCAGTTGCCCATCGGAAAATGCACATCGATGTCTGGCTTATAACGCGCGTACCACAGCGGCAACCGGGACAGGAGCGGGTATTTATACTTATTGTCGGCGATATGCCTGGCGGTCGTGCCGTTGGTGTAGAGCACCGGAAAGCGGCCAACCCGACGATGCACATGGCGCACGAATTCCTCGGCATCCTCGAGCGACATCCATTGGGTGGGATCATCGTCCTCGATGTCGAGGGCAAGCAGGTCATCCGGCCCGGGTTTCACGAAATTGATGAAATTATCGGCCTGTCCCACGGGGTTGCCAGGGCGGGCGAGATGATAGGCACCCCATTTCAGGCCCAGCGCCTTGGCCACCACCTTGCGCGTCTGGAACAGTTCCTGTGCCATCGCATGGCGCTTCCAAAGCGTCTTGCACAGACGCATCTCGGTCTCGTCGCCGAAACAGAAATAGGGTGGCGGCATTCCGTCGGATGCCTTGTTGATGAAGCCGACAAGACGCTTGTCGGCAGCTAGCCGGGTCCAGTCAATGGAATTGTATTCGTAGGCGTCGACGACCAGCGCCCGGTCCGCATCCTTCCACGGTTCGGAGAAATCCGAGGCCCTTGCCGGCGTCAGCGCCAGGGTTATCGCGGCCGCGACAAGGAGAAGCGCTGAGCGGACAAGGGGGTGCGCCGGCGTTTTCAAACAGCAGGTCCTTGCTGGCCAAAGCCAGATCCTGAACCGCCATGGTTAAGGAAATGCTTTCGATCGCGGCCCGCGGATGCCACGGCTCGGACAGCTTCTCCGTCGATGGTCTT
The DNA here is from genome assembly GCF_040319725.1 of Mesorhizobium sp. M0894. Taxonomy (NCBI): domain Bacteria; kingdom Pseudomonadati; phylum Pseudomonadota; class Alphaproteobacteria; order Hyphomicrobiales; family Phyllobacteriaceae; genus Mesorhizobium; species Mesorhizobium sp. M0894. The sequence goes on from NZ_JAMYOG010000005.1 coordinate 25,079, forward strand.
GATGGTTGTCACTGGCGAGAGGGGATATGAAACGGATTGAGCGCCGGCACTTGCGACAGCGTTCCCTCGGCCTCGCGTTTGCGATGAGGGGTCAGCGAGCATGGTGGTGAGCACAATGTGCCGCGATCCGACCAATAGGCTGCGCCGTTCTCGACCTTACCTTCATGATAGCAAAAACCGGCCGCCCGCCAAAGCAGGCGCATTCGATGCAGCGATGGGCGTCAAGTCTGCGAGCACGAGGCAATCCTATTTCGGTATTCTGCTCTATCTTGGCGAATTTAGCCTGCGTCGTGGCAATTGCAAAATCCACGTGACAAAGTTTGACGTTTACGTAAAAAGAAGATGGACAGGGAACTCCGAAAGCAGATGATTTTGCGCCGGCACGGGTCTTAACTTGGCCTGCCGGACTGAGGAGAGCCAGGCTGAGGAGAAGCGAGCGCCATGTATCGGGCACCGGTCGAGGAAATCGCCTTCACCCTGAAGCATGTCGCCGGCTTGAAGGCGGCGCTCGATGCCGGCACCTTTGGCGAACTCGGCGAAGACCTCGTCGACGCCATTCTGGCCGAGGCCGGCCGTTTCGCCAGTGAGGAGGTGGCGCCGCTCTATGAGATCGGCGACCGGCAAGGCGCGGTGCTCAACGGCGCTGCCGTCACCACGCCAACCGGCTGGAAGGAACTTTATCGCCGCTGGATAGATGGCGGCTGGAACGCGCTGTCCGCGCCGGAAGCGTATGGCGGCCAGGCGCTGCCGGCCATGCTCGGCGCCGCCGCGCTCGAAATGTGGAACTCCGCCTCAATGGCGTTCGGCATCGCTCCGACGCTGACCATGGGTGCGGTCGAAGCACTCGACAAGCACGGCTCGCAAGCGCTCAAGGCCAAATATCTGGAAAAGCTGGTCTCTGGCGAATGGATGGGCACTATGAACCTGACCGAGCCGCAGGCCGGCTCGGACCTGAATGCCTTGCGAACCCGTGCCGAGCCGGCCGGCGACGGCACCTACCGCATCTTCGGGCAAAAGATCTTCATTACCTATGGCGAGCACGATTTCACCGACAACATCATCCATCTGGTGCTGGCGCGGCTGCCGGACGCGCCGGCCGGCACGCGTGGCCTTTCGCTGTTCCTGGTGCCGAAATTCCTGGTTGGCGACGATGGCGCGCTGGGCGGGCGCAATGACGTCTTCTGCTCCGCGCTGGAGCACAAATTGGGCATCCACGCTTCGCCGACCTGCACCATGATCTATGGCGATGGCTTCGAAGGCAGCACGCCCGGCGCGATTGGCTGGCTGGTCGGCGAGGAGAACAAAGGCCTCGCCTGCATGTTCACCATGATGAACAATGCGCGTCTTGCCGTCGGCATCCAGGGCGTCGCGGTCGCCGAGGCGGCGACGCAGAAGGCGCTGGCCTACGCCAATGATCGCCGGCAAGGCAAGGCGGCAAGCTATCGCGGTGCCGGCATGGCGCCGATCGTGCATCACCCCGACATCCAGCGCAGTCTTCTGACTATGAAGGCGCTGACCCAGATTGCCCGCGCCATCTGCTATTCCTGCGCCCACGCCATCGATCTCGCGTCCGCGAGCGAGGATGCAAAGCACTGGCAGGAACGCGCCAATCTTTTGACGCCGCTGGCTAAGGCGTTTTCCACCGATGTCGGCGTCGAGGTCGCCTCGCTTGGGCTTCAGGTGCATGGCGGCATGGGGTTCATCGAGGAGACGGGGGCTGCAGCGCTTTATCGCGACGCACGCATTGCGCCCATTTACGAAGGCACCAATGGCATCCAGGCAATCGATCTGGTGACGCGCAAACTGCCGCTCGGCGGCGGCCAGCATGTGCATGGCTACATCGCCGAGCTCAAGGCCGTCGCCGATGCGGTGCGAGCGTCGAACCTTGAAGGCTTCGGCCGCACCGCCGATCGGCTCGACCAGGCGCTCGACGACCTCTCCCAGGCAACCCGTTTCCTGCAAGACCTGCAGGCCGAAGGCCGTTCGGACGAGGCGCTGGCCGGCGCCACACCTTATCTCAGGCTGATCTCGCTTGCCGCTGGCAGCGCCTATCTGGCGCGCGGTGCGCTTGCCGACCAAAACCGCATCGCGCTTTGCCGGTTCTTCGCCGAGAACCTGCTGGGCGAGGTGGGCGCGCTGAAGGAGCGCGTCATCGGCGGCGCCGACAGCCTTGGCGTTGCCGGCAAGTCGCTGATTTCAGCCTGACGTTCGCAAACGCCCGAAATTCACAAAGGACAATCCGTGACAGACCACATCCTCGTCGAACGCCAGGGCGCCATCCAGATCATCCGCATCAACCGTCCGGACAAGAAGAACGCCCTGACCCGCGCCATGTATGCGACAATGTCGGCGGCTCTTACCGGCGGCGACGCCGATCCGGCGATCCGCGTCCATGTCTTTCTCGGCGTGCCCGGTGCCTTCTCGTCCGGCAACGACCTTGCCGATTTCATGGTCATCGCCTCGGGCGGCGAAGGCGGTACCGAAGTCTGGGATTTCCTGATGGCGTTGGCCAAAGTGGAAAAGCCCATGGTTTCCGGCGTCGACGGGATTGCGGTCGGCATCGGCACCACGCTCAACCTGCATTGCGACCTGACGTTCGCCACGCCGCGCACAATATTCCGGACGCCCTTCGTCGATCTCGGCCTTGTGCCGGAGGCCGGTTCGAGCCTGCTCGCACCGCAGATCCTCGGCCGGCAGGGCGCTTTCGCGCTGCTTGGCCTTGGCGAGGGCTTTTCGGCCGAGCGGGCGAAGGCCGCCGGGCTGATCTACGAGGTGGTCGAGGAAGACGCACTCGAAGCATCGGTATTGGCGGCGGCGGGCCAGATCGCGGCCAAGCCGCCGCAAGCGCTGAGGATCGCGCGAGACCTGATGCGCGGCTCGCGCGAAGACCTTGTCGAGCGCATCGGCCAGGAAAGCCAGCATTTCCGCGAGCGGCTCAAATCCGATGAAGCCCGCGCCGCCTTGACCGCCTTCTTGACCAGGAAAAAGGCCTAGACCTTCTGGCCTTGTCTCGCATCGTGGACCCGCCGGCAGCAACCGGCGGGTTTTCTCGCCATGCTCTCTTTGTCACATCGCCATTTTTTTACATTCGGCCTGGGCCTTTGCCGAAGACGTGTCGATCATGAATGTCTTGCCTTTGGCGTCGGTCATCAACATCATGCAATGCTTGATCGGTTTCGCCATTTTCATCATTTCGGCGCTCATCTTCGCGTCGGGCATCATGGTGCCCATATGCCCATCGGGCATGATCGCCATGACCTCGCCACCCTTCATCACCGTCATTGTCCCCATCGCGTCCTCCGCAAAGGCCTGCGAAGCGAAAAGGCCGGCAAGACCGGCTATCGTGACCAACCTGAGTGAATGCATTGCGTCCTCCTGAATTTGCGCCAGCGGCGCGTTGGGCCCTTCCCTGGTTCGTCCCCGCAAGCTGGAACGTTTCACGCACACGAGACCGTGAAGTGAGATCGGAAGCGCCAGGTCTCTGGAGCCCGGGAGTTCCGGGTGGTTCGGCGCAGGCGGTATGGCCTGACCTGGGTGCCGAGCGACTTACAAGGCCTAAGCCACCGCTGGGCGGCGTGCATGACGGTGAGGATTTCGACAGTCTCGCCGTCGACGCGATGAGGGATGATATACGGCTTCGACCAAGACGAGTTCCCGTGTCCCCTTGATGCGCCCGACACGCCCCATCGCGGTTGTTCGGCGAGATGTCCCGCCGCCGTTACGATGCGCGCAATGACTCTCGCGGCGGCCTCGGGATTGTCTTTCTCGCCATGCGCGCCGATTTCATCAAGCCGCCGCAGCGCCCGCTCGGTTTAGCGGATTGACTGTGGCTTATGCCTGGCGGGTCGACTTGACGTATTTCCCGACAACAGCCTCTACCTCGCCGGCACTGGCAAAATCGCCGCGCGAGCTTCAGCCAATCCTGCCTCTATTTCGGCGAGTTGCCATTCCTCACGGGCTACAAAATCCTCGATGGCCTGCGCAGCCACATAGGAGTCACTCCTGCGATTGAAACAGCGCGGCATCGTCCCCTACGGATAAAGCCTCACCTTGTCCCAGCCGCCCTCGGCGTTGCGCGAAAAGACGACACGGTCGTGCAGCCGGAACGGACGGTCGTGCCAGAACTCGATGGTCTGGGGCACGATGCGGAAGCCCGACCAGTGTTTTGGCCGCGGGATGTCGCCGATAGCGTGGCGCGCCGTATATTCGGCGACCGCCTTTTCCAGCGCGAAGCGGCTTTCCAGCGGCCGCGACTGTTTGGAGGCCCAGGCGCCGATGCGGCTGCCGCGCGGGCGGGTCGCGTAATAGGCATCGGCTTCGGCGTCGGTGACGATCTCCACCGGGCCGCGCGCCCGCACCTGCCGGCGCAGCGATTTCCAGTGGAAGCACATTGCCGCTTTCATGCTGCCCAGGATCTCACGGCCCTTGGCGCTCTCGAAGTTCGTGTAGAAGACGAAGCCGCCCTCATCGAAGCCCTTGAGCAGCACCATGCGCACATTCGGCATGCCCTCGGCATCGACCGTCGCCAGAGCCACGCTGTTGGGGTCGTTGATCTCGCTCTTCGTCGCATCGTCGAGCCACGCCGCAAAAAGCCGGAACGGCTCCGCCGCCTCGGTAAAGTCACCGCTTGTTAACCCGGTTTCGCTCATAGTTTTCCCAAATTTGTCGCCGGCTGGGGAGATTGCCGATTGTCGCGTATCGCGCAAGCTTTTGACAGTGGGCAATGGAACGTTATCGCTTCGGCCAGCGCCAAAGCCATGATCGTGATAATCGTCCTGCCGCTTGCCGCGTGTGGCGGCGGCGGCTTCAGCCTCGAGCAGGCGGAGGTCGACCGCTCGGTGCTGACCTCGAGCACGCCGGCCCCAGTCACGTCGCTCGATCAGGACCGCGCCTCCGACCAGGCCACGATCCGCAACGCCGTGTCCTCCGCCGACGTCGAGCAACTGGCCGGGCAGGCCGTTCCCTGGGCGAATGCCGACACCGGCTCGCGCGGCTCCATCACCGAACTGGCGGAATTCAGGGCTAACGGCGAGACATGCCGTCGCTTCACCGCGTCACGCGAAAGCTTCGACGGCGTCGTGCTGTTCAAGGGCGAAGTATGCCTGGCCGGCGGCAGCGCCTGGCGAATGCAGGACTTCAAGGCGCTCTGATTTTCCGCCAGCCATATGGTGGCAAGCCACTGGAATTTCTTCCTATGCGAGCGCATATAGGGGTAGCAAATCATGGACTCACTCCTTCTCCAGGGCAGTAAGCATGCGCGACCCCTATGAGGTGCTGGGCGTTGCCAAGAACGCATCGGCCAAGGATATAAAATCGGCGTACCGGAAGCTCGCCAAGAAGTATCATCCAGACCAGAATCCGGATGATCCCAAGGCGAAGGACCGTTTTGCCGCCGCCAACCAGGCGTACGAGATTGTCGGCGACGAGAAGAACCGGGCGGCTTTCGATCGCGGCGAGATCGACGCCGACGGCAAACCGCGTTTCCAGGGTTTCGAAGGCGCGGCCGGCGGCGCCGATCCTTTCGCCGGTTTCCGCCGGCAGCAAGGGCCGGGCGGCGCGCATTTCGAATTCCGCACGGGCCGTCCCGGCGGCGATCCGTTCGACGGCAACAGCGACATCTTCAGCCAGATCTTCGGCGATGCTTTCACCCAGCAGCGCGGCGCCGGCGCGGGCGGCCGCCGTCAGGCCCCGACCGCCGCCGATCTCAACGTGACGCTGGACGTCACCATCGAGGAAGCCGCCACCGCGGAGAAGGTGACGGCGATGTTCCCCGACGGCCGCAAGATGGCGGTCAAGTTGCCGGCCTATGTCGAGGACGGCCAGACCATCCGCCTGAAAGGCCAGGGCGAGCAAGGGCCGGGGCAGCCGGGCGATGCACTGGTCAAGATCCGCTTTCGCCGGCACCCGCGCTACCGCGTCGAGGGCCGCGACCTGCATGTCGACCTGCCGGTGGAACTGGCCGATGCGGTGCATGGCGCCAAGGTGGCGGTCGAAACTCCGACCGGCAGGATTGCGGTCAATGTTCCCCCTTGGTCAAGCTCGGACAAGGTTCTGCGGCTGAAGGGCAGGGGCCTGCCGGAAAAAGCCGGCGGTCACGCTGATCTCTACGCGCATGTGCGGCTGATGCTGCCGGAAGGCGGCGACGCCGAGCTCGAGGCGCTGATGCGTCGGCGAAAGGGCTGACGGAAGCCGAACTGGGGCTAGCCGACCACAACTCGCGATCGGTCATGCGTGCACTCGCGCCTATCAGTCGCCAAGTCTTCCCCCGCGGTGCCCCATCATCATCCGGGAAGCATACATCGTGGGCGAGCGCTTGCCGGGCAGATTTGCATCGAGAACGATCTGTTCGACGAACCCCTGGTTCGTTTCGAATTCAATGCACTCATCAAGCTTGTCGACGATCCAAAGCATGTATCTATCCTCCACACTCCCATTTTGGTTATTTTTCTTGTCATAGCCGCAATCGTCGGGCGGGATTTTTTCAGGAAAGGCTGGGATTAACATGATTTTCGGTTTCGGTAGATCATAGCAATGTCCTTCATATGAATAACCAACAATAATCCCACAAGAAAGCAATTGTCCTTCCGCTAGTGCCTCTTTTATAGTTATCAATGTTGATAAAGCGATTTTACCAAACTTTCGCGTGTCGAGTGCAATTTGGTACGACAGTCCTATCGGCCACGGAAAGTCAGGTATGGTAATAAGGTTTTTGAATACTTCTTCGTCAGATAATATATTTTTTCCTGTACCTCTTAATTCCTCTATTGCTTTCTTAACTTCTGCATTAGTTTTCTCATCATCTTTTGGATCGTCCATAGATATATTTGAAGAAATGCTTGTGTTGTTTGTGCCGACGGCCTTTGAACTCCCCGGGAACACGAGACCACGACTCCCGGGGATGCCGTAGAGCCTTGCTTGGCTGGCGTTATACGCGCCATCGGGAAAAGTCAGTGTCGGTCGGTGAAAATCGTCGCTCATGTTGCTTCTCCTCCGTTGTAATCACCAGTTCATAAAATTTCCCGCCACCTGAAGTTCTCCTCGAAGCTTGCCGCTATCGCCGGGCGGATGTGGTCGGACACTTCGATGATGGCGGAGGCTGCGACTGCGAATGTGAGATGATCGGCATCGAGCCGCGCCCACGCGCGCGCTAGCGCAAGCGCGACATCGTCGCGCGCCTTGATTAGCTCGGTCTTGAAAAGGAATGGACTGGCCCGGAATGCATCGCCCGTGAAGTTGGAGATGTGCCGCATGTCGGCTTCGCCAACCTGCCTGATGTCGAAGCGAAGCAGGCGCTCGTCGGCCAGGCCCTGCCGCACCAGGCCGGCATGGTAGAGATCGACCAAGGTATCGAACACCGCTCCCGTGAAGGGGCGGGACCTGTCATGAATCTCTTCGGTCACTTCCGTCATCTTGCGCGAGTTACTGGCAAGGCGGATCTGGCGGTCGCCCGTCAGTTCGGCGATGCGGTTGAGCTCGTTGAGGACAAGCAGGTTTGCCTGGCTGTGCCGTAACAATCGATCCATCCCGCTGTCGAAATGCAGGAACGAAAGCAGCGAAATAAGATCGGCGTTGGCTTCGTGGAACGGCCCGAAGTCGCCGTCCTGCAGGCCTTCCTTAGGCACTCCGAAGAGAGAAAAGAGTATGGAGTGACCCATTTCATGCGCGATCACGTCGAAGTTTAGAGCATATGGATGGCCGTGCCCATCGGCTCCACGCTCGCGGCCAAGCTCCAGATAGCCATACCCCGATTGCGCATTCTCCCAGTCAACCCAGGGAATGATCTCAAGCCGCTCGTATGTTTCGGCGAAGTACCAGACAATCGGCTTGCCCAGATAGCTTTCCCAGATGTCCAGCACCCGGCTCGCAGCCGCGAACGCATGCGCTGCCAGGAACTGGCGCGACTGAAGAGAGAGGTGGTCGAAATGACCATCAAAGCCGGGTTCGGCTGGTGGGAAATACGCGCCAACGAAGGGCGGCAGGTAGGGATACTCGTACGGCTGCTTGTCCAGCACGGGATCACGCACGTATATGCGACGATCCTCCGGGCCCGGATGGATCAAACCAGGCGATGTTGAAATCCAGACTACCTCGGGTTTCTCGTACCCAGAAACGTAAGGCGCTTGTGGGTATAGCAGGAAGCGTGTTCCAGCCGACATCCCCGCCCGACCGGCGACATCGAGCGCGTTCAACTTCGCGGCCCCTCCCACTGCGCGGCCCCTCCCATGGTCTGCGACACTATCACGAAGCCTGCACTTCGTAAATTGCACCAAGTATCACCGGCAACTCTGTCGTCAGATTGCTAAGCCGGCGTCCTCCAAATCCTGGACAAACGCGACCGTCATTCTGAAATTCTTCAATTCCGCCGGCACCAATGCATTTTCGCGCATAAATTGCAGAGCTGACAGTGCGTCGCGTTTCTTTTGCTGAACGAAAGCTCCTGCGAGAATTTGCCGGCAGACTTCGAAATCATGATCACTGGCTTCCGGCAATGCCTCGCGGACCATTCGCGACAGCGTACGTTCCCGAAAATTGAGGTTCCGGGCCACATTCTCAAGCTTTCCTGACAAATCGGTGGAGATCAGGTTCCGCCTCCAAGCAGCGCGGATGGTCATTCGCAAATCAACCAAAGCGTGCGTTAGTGGCGAAAAATTCACCGCCTTCGGACCGTACAGCACTGCCACTGCGTCGTCAGGCAGCAAAGCAAAGCGGCGGTACCATCGATAGATAAGGCCAACGCCGTGCATGTATGGGTAAAGCTCGGCGGCTCGCAAGGCTCCCATGCTTCCGGCACCAATCACCGGGATGGCCTGGCTGATCGCCCACAGTATCTCCTTGTGCCTCACTGCCGGCTCAGCCTGGAAAGCGCCGTCTATGATGACAATTGCAGCGGGGTCATAACGCTGCACCGCAGCTATGATTGAGCCTTGCACCGCCGGCGCCAGGCAGATCACGTCGGCCACCTGCTGTGCCTCTGGATGCGATAGCGTGGGGCCGGTGAAAACGAGCCGAGGTCGCATCCGCTCACTCCACCAAAGGGTACAATTGGGGGATAACTATCCTGACGGCCGACAGCCGGTTCCAAGGGCTGGTTTTGAGGCGGACCAGATAAACGGCGCTGATTCCGCTTTCCTCCAGTCTCGCGAGAAGGCTGCCACGCAAGGTCTGCCCGTACGCCGCTCGATGGGCAGGCTGGCGGGCGAAACTCACGTCTTTTCGGCCGTCGGTGATCAGCTGGCGGTGCGCCTCGATAAGCTGCCAGTCGGGATATTTCGGATAAGACGCCCGGGTCATGTCATCGCGCGCACCCGAGATCGCCGCAAGCCGCGCCTGCGCCGCCTCGTGGATCGCTTGGACGGCAGCTGCCGCCGGATCGAATGCAGCGGCCGAGCCATCGGCTGGCAGATGGAGCAATGCCGTCTCGCGAGGATTGCTCTCCATCAGATGGCACCAAATCACAGGCAGGCCAACAGGCGACGGCGCAAGCCAAAGGCCGACGATCATGTCCTTTCGTGCAAGTTCATCCAATAGGGCCAAGACCCTTGCGTCATCGATGGTCGCTGGATCGATTCGCTGGCGTTGCAGAAAGCCATGCGTCTTGAGAGCGCGGGCGATCGCATCGCGTTCGACGCATTCCAATATGCCGTGTGTGATGGCGTCTGTTTCATCAAGTGCGGCCGCCAGTCCGGTTGTCGTTGGCGTGAAAATTCCGTCACAGGGGCTCGGCGGTACGAGATAGGCCGTGTGCACCAATTCCAGCGGAACGAAGTCGCGGCCGCCGCCCAGCAGGTTTTCCGCCTCTACCCAAGCGATTTCTCGGCCGCGCCAATCAGCACGTGCGGGCTCTCGCAGCCACATCTCAAATCGCCCGTAGGGTATCTGTAGTAATTTGGCCGAAGCGTAAGCTGCATCAAGATGTTCGATGCGCTCGGCGAAAAAGCTTTCAGCGGATTCCAAAATGGCCGATATCGCAGCGCGAGCTAGGTTGGCGCCCTTTCCCTGCGCGACCGCGTTTGAAAACGAGAACGGCCTCGTTGCCTGCACGACCGGGATGCCGACACGGTCCAGGCCGGTAATGTCCGCAATACGGGTGATGCCCAACGCTTGTCGCATCGACATCAGATAGGTCAGCGCTTCGTCTGCCGGAGGACCAAGGCGCTCATATTGTTCCACTATCGGCTGGCCCGCAGTTCCGGCTCAGGGTTCACGATCAGCGGTTCGCCGGGCTCAACCGACTTCCTTGCCGCTTCGACACGGTCGTTGTAGCGCCGAAGCAGTTCGGGCGAGAGATTTGACGCACTGAGCGTCTCGTAGGCCGCGATGAGGATGGGCACGGCATTTTGCTCGGCTGCAGTATTGAGGCTCTTCTCAAGGGCAGCTGCCACCCGGCCAGCTGCCGCCCTGTCAAGGACGAGAAGTTGTGCAATTCGCCGGTGTAGTTCCGCCAGCCAATATCGGCTGCCACCCGCCTCGGCCTGCGCCACCGCCGAATGAAGCAGGGCAAGCGCGTGACTGATCTCACCCGAGCGCGCGAGAAGTTCCGCTAGCATGCCGCAATAGACGGGCTCGTCCTCGGGTGTCTGCACTTGTCCATGCAGGCCGAGGGCCTCACGCATCTTGTCCTTGCCCCGCTCGAGTTGGCCAGCGTTGCCATCGCACCAGCCCTCGAAGATTTGTGCCGAGACGACTAGCGAAGGCAGGTGATGAAGCGCGGTCAGCTGTCGCAGATCCTCAATCACGTCACGTAACGAAGTGAAGTCGCGGCGGTAGCAACTCAGCATCGCGTCGTTGATACAGGCATGCGCAATGCTGCTGACATGGCCAGTCTGCTGTGCCCAGCGGCGGGCCTCCGACATGGAGTGGAGAGCGCTCGTTGCACGTCCCGAGAACCACAGCGACAGTGCACGATGCGCCAAGCCGCACACGCGCGCGTCGTGCCCCCCAAAACGCGTGGCATTCGCGTGCCCCTGGCCCACGTCATAGAGCGGCAGTCCAGCATCAATCGCGGTTATGCATCCACCATGGTCTCCGCGATTGAAATCGACTGCCCACAAGCAGTGCCTAGCCTGAAGCTGAATCTCGGGGTCGTTAACCTCCTGTAGATCACTGACGACGGCCTGCGCCCGCTCGCCGTCAACGACCGAACCCGTGAACCACCAACCCCAATAGATCGGGAACCACTTGGCGCGCTCCGCTATCGGCCGACGCCGTGCGATCTTTACGCCGTCGTCATAGAGCCTGCGGGCGTGCTCGGAATTTGGCCCTTCGACGGCGGTCAGTATCGGCCCGAGCGCCACCATCGCCGAGAGCCGCAGCGCATCCCGTTTGTCATGATCAGAAACCTGCTCGCAAAGCGCAATGGCATGCTCGAGCAACTGCCTTGCCTCAGCCATGGCCGAGCGGGACGAGCTTTCCATGCCGGCATTGACGAACTCGCCGATCGCTTCGTCAAGCAGGCCGCCTCGCTCAGCATGATCTGCAAGAGCTGCCGTTGTTAGCCAGCCAACGAGGTTGCGGTTGTCACTAGCCACCGCGTAAAGACGCTGATGCAGGATCTGCCGCCGTTTCCGCAGTGTTCCATTATAGATCGTCTCTTGGATAAGCACATGCCGAAACGCGTACACTGTTGCTGCTGCGTGCCTGGCGCGTACGAAGCCTGCCTCGGCCAGGGCATCGAGCGCCGCAGAGATTGTGCCCGGGTCAAATTCCGGCAAGAGCGCCGATAGCAAGTCCAGGCTGAATCTGTTGCCAGCGACGGCGGCCGCACGCGCCACCTCGCGGGCGCGGCCGAGAGGCTCAAGCCGGGCATCCAACACTGTTTCCAACACTGCCGCGCGGCCGAGCGAAACGCCCTGTGGCAGCTGCTCCGTACCGCTAGCGGCATTCTCCGCCATCCATTGGCAAACTTCCTCGATGAACAGGGGTACACCGCCGGTGACGCGCTCGACCAACTCTATCAGCTCAGGCGCAGGCGCTCGCTTGCCTTGAGGCCACATGGTCGCGATTGCCCGCAAGGTGTCGGCATGCTCAAGGGGAGCGAGCAAGACATGCTTGCTTTTATCGTCCAGCCAGTCGCCACATCCCGGCCTCGCCGTTGCGATCAAGAGCACGGGGAAACTAGGAACCAGCTTTGCAAGTTCACCCAGCAGTTGCTTCGACGTAAGGTCGATCCAGTGAATATCTTCAACGATCAAGACCACTGGGCCACTGGCGCACGTTGCTTGTAACGCATGGCGCGCAGCCCAATCGGCCTTCTCCCGGACCACTTCCGGATCCATCTCATAGAAACCGGACCTCGCGCCTTCCACGCCGAGCAGAAAAGAAAAGATGTCGACGACTTCGGCGTCGTGAACGTCATTTGCGGCGAACACCTCGGCCACAAGCGCAGGGGTGAGTGCACGCTCGCCGTCGTCGAAATTGCCCAGCATCGCCTGCCGCAGTGGATACAGCGTCGAACGCGAGTCGCCTGGCATACATTGGAAGAGGAGCAACCTGTTGCGTTGGAAGCGCGTTCGCCGGCGCACCTCGTGTAGGATGCGCGACTTGCCAATGCCGGCTTCGCCCTCGATCACGATGACTTGGCCACGTCCCGAAACGGCTTCATTCCAACATTCATGTATCAGCTCGGCCTCATCCGCACGGTCGATCAAGGGGCTGGTGAGGCGTCCGAACGCGAAGAAACGGTCTACCCCCCGCTTGTGGCTCAGCGCCTGCCAGACCTGCTCGGGTTGCGCGAACCCTTTGATGACGTGAGAACCGCAGAAGCTAAATACGTGTGAGCGCCGTGTCAGATTGCGCGTCTCGTTGCACACGACGACGGTATCTGGCCGGGCGATTGCCTGCAGCCTGGTTGCCAGCGCAAATGCAGGGCCGGTTACCGTGTCCTGCGCTGCAGCGGTATCCCCCTTCAGGATTAGCGTCATCGAGGTCGCCACACCGACCCTCACATGTAGGTCGCTCCTCCCTTTCTCCGCGGCAAGGAGCTTGCATGCCCTGACGATCTCAAGTCCGGCGCTGATGGTCAGCGACGCCGCATCCTTCGCACCCAGATCGACTGGGAACACAGCGACGCCGCCGTCGCCGACCTCGACCCTCACGGTTCCGGAGCACGACACGATCGCTTTCCTGGCGGCCATTTGAAACGCCAAGATAAGTTCCTCAAAATCTTCGATGCCGAGCAGGCTGAGCAACTCGGTGGAGCCTACGAGATCGTAGCAAAGGGCGGTTAGTACGCGCCGCTCGTGACGGGCCTCGATGCCGTCGTCCATCAACTCCCTGCCGATCGGAAGGCGCGAGCCAGTCCCCGCCTTCGGAACATCAACTCGGCTCTTATGCGACATGTCACCCTCGCTGACAGGGCATACTATCAAAAGTATGACAGAGCACAAATTACAGAGCGGCGATCGCCGGAACCTCAGGACCTCTCGCTGTGGGTTGGCGGGACTCAACGGCTTTGTCCCCCGAACTGTCCGCTTTGAACGCTTGAAGGGGCACTGTGGCTGTGCGATAGGCACTCCACAAAGTAGAGAACCTTGCGGAGAGCGCTAACATGGCGGGTGGACGGGGCCTTATGGCCGGCAAGCGCGGCCTTATCCTTGGCATCGCCAACAATCGCTCGATCGCTTACGGCATCGCCAAGGCCTGTGTCGACCATGGCGCCGAGATCGCGCTGACCTATCAGGGCGAGGCGTTCAAGAAACGCGTCGAGCCGCTTGCCGCGGAACTGGGCGCGCATGTCGCCGGCCATTGCGATGTGACCGACCCGGCCAGCCTCGATGCGGTGTTCGCCGATATCGCCAGCCATTGGGGCAAGCTCGATTTCCTCGTCCACGCCATCGCCTTTTCCGACAAGGACGAGCTGACCGGCCGCTATGTCGAGACGACGCGCGACAATTTCCTGCGTACAATGGATATTTCGGTCTATTCCTTCACCACCATCGCCAAACGTGCCGAGGCGCTGATGACCGATGGTGGGTCGCTGCTGACGCTGACCTATTACGGCGCGGAAAAGGTGATGCCGCACTATAACGTCATGGGTGTTGCCAAGGCGGCACTCGAAGCCAGCGTGCGCTATCTGGCCGTCGATCTCGGCGCCAAGAAGATCCGTGTCAACGCGATCTCCGCTGGCCCGATCAAGACGCTTGCCGCATCCGGCATCGGCGATTTCCGCTATATCCTGAAATGGAACGAATACAATTCGCCGTTGAAGCAGACGGTGACGCAGGAGGAGGTTGGCGATTCCGGCGTCTATTTCCTGTCCGACCTTTCGCGCGGCGTCACCGGCGAGATCCATCATGTCGATTCCGGCTATCATGTCGTCGGCATGAAGGCGGTCGACGCGCCGGATATTTCGACGGTCAAGGACTGACGCCACCGCCTGACCTCTTCCGGAAGACCTGATGTACCCGCTCGTCTATATCGTGCGCCACGGCCAGACGGCGTGGAACGCCGAGGCCCGGCTGCAGGGGCAGGCCGATACCGACCTCAACGAGCTTGGCCGCGAGCAGGCTAGCCGCAACGGGCGTAGGCTGGCCGACCTCATCGACAGGCCCGAAGATTTCGACTTTGTCGCCAGCCCGATGCGGCGCACGCGCGAGACGATGGAGCGCCTGCGCGCGGCGATGAAGCTCGATCCGCACGCCTATCGTACCGAGCCGCTACTCGTAGAATTGAGCTTTGGCGACTGGCAGGGTTTCACCTTTGCCGAACTCGAGGCGAACAATCCCGGTTCGACCAGGCAACGCCGCCTCGATAAATGGAATTTCCAGCCGCCCGGCGAGGGCGCCGAAAGCTATCAGATGCTGCTCGAACGGGTGAAGCCGTGGTTCGACGCGCTCGATCGCCAGACGGTCTGCGTGACCCATGGTGGCGTCATGCGCGCGCTGTTCCGCTTCGTGCTGGGGATGTCCGAACAAGATGCGGTCAGCATGGAAGTGCCGCAGGACCGCCTGCTCAGGCTGGACGGCTGGCGCCTGGAGTGGCTTTGAGACCGATGAGGTAGCGTATGTTGAGACCAGGTCGGGCCGGCACCGACGCGCCCTACTCGGTCGATCCGGTGTCCGGCAGTTCCATGTCGGTGACGACGTTCTCGCCATTCGTCACGTCATACGCGAGGACGATGTCCATGCCCGGTTTCAGCGCATCGAGATCGGTTTCGGCGTTCAGCTTGTAGGACTTGCCGTCGTCCAGCGTCAGCGTCAGCGCGTCCTTGTCGACCTTCTTGATCAGGCCTTCGGTCTGGCCGGCGAAGGCGGCGGTGGAAATCAACAGCGTGGCGGCAACAGCGCCAATCAGGATACGCATCATCGTCCTCTTTAATCATTGCCGGTACAGCGGCTCGGTCCAACGGAACGGAACTGAGCAGAAACCAATCGAATGTGTCAAAACTAAATCCGCCGGATCACAGTTTGACCACTGTGGAAAACGCCAATAGAAGGCAAGCTGCAGCGCCGCGTCCTCCTGGGCGCGCAACGAACGCTGTAGCACTTTTGATTTTTTTGCGCATGATCCTTTCCGAAAATCGCGCCGATTTTCGAGGTCATGCGCTAGGCCGGCTCCGACGCCGGCAGGGCTGGTTCCATGTCGCACAACACGTTCGGCCATCTCTTCCGCGTCACCACCTGGGGCGAAAGCCACGGGCCGGCGCTGGGCTGCGTCGTCGATGGCTGTCCGCCCGGCATCCGCTTCACTCGCGACGAGATCCAGGCCGAACTTGACAAGCGTCGCCCCGGCCAGTCACGTTTTGTGACCCAGCGTCGCGAACCTGACGAGGTCAAGGTCCTGTCCGGCTTTATTGTCGATGAGGACGGGGAGACGATGATCACCACCGGCACGCCGGTGTCGATGCTGATCGAGAATGTCGACCAGCGCTCCAAGGACTATGGCGACATCGCCCGCCAGTTCCGGCCGGGCCATGCCGACTACACTTACGAGGTCAAATACGGCCTGCGCGATTACCGCGGCGGCGGTCGCTCCTCGGCGCGTGAGACTGCGGCGCGAGTGGCGGCCGGGGCGCTTGCCCGCAAAATCGTGCCAGGCATGGTGGTGCGCGGCGCGCTGGTGTCGATGGGCGAAAGATCGATCGATCGCGCCAACTGGAACTGGAATTTCGTCGGTGACGCCGAAAACCCGTTCTTCACTCCCGATCCGGCGTCGGTCGCCGTCTTCACCAAATATCTGGACGGTATCCGCAAGGCGGGCTCCTCGGTCGGTGCGGTCATCGAGATCGTCGCCGACGGCGTGCCGGCGGGGCTTGGCGCGCCGATCTATGCCAAGCTCGACCAGGACATCGCCTCCGGCCTGATGTCTATCAACGCCGTCAAGGGCGTCGAGATCGGCAACGGTTTCGAGGCCGCCCGCATCACCGGCGAGGAGAATGCCGACGAGATGCGCATGGGCAATGACGGCAAACCGGTCTTCCTGTCCAACAATGCCGGTGGCATCCTCGGTGGCATCTCGACCGGCCAGGCGATCGTCGCGCGTTTCGCCGTCAAGCCGACCTCGTCGATCCTGACGCCGCGAAAGTCGATCGACAAGGACGGCAACGACGTCGAGATCATGACCAAGGGCCGGCACGATCCATGCGTCGGCATCCGCGCCGTGCCGATCGGCGAGGCGATGGTTGCCTGCGCCATTGCCGATCATTATCTGCGGCATCGGGGACAGACAGGGAGGGGAGTAGGGGAGTAGGGGAGTATGTTGGTGCACGCCAAGCAGCCAATTTTTTCCTTTTCCCTACTGCCGTACTGCCCTATTCCCCTACTCCCCTGCGAGTGAAACGAGCGCTTATGCCTTACGACCAGAAGAAGATCGTTGAAGCCCTGCGCGCCTTCGAGCGCGGCGAGATCGTCGTCGTCATGGACGATGACGGGCGCGAGAACGAGGGCGACCTGATCGTCGCCGCCGTCCATTGCACGCCGGAAAAGATGGCGTTCATCGTCCGCAACACGTCAGGCATCGTCTGCACGCCGATGCCGCGCGAGGAAGCCAAGCGGCTCAACCTGTCGCCGATGGTGGCCGACAATGATTCTGCCCACACCACTGCCTTTACCGTCAGCGTCGACTTCAAGCACGGCACCACGACTGGCATTTCGGCGGACGACCGCACGCTGACGGTGCGCAATCTCGCCAATGACAATGTCGGCGCGTCCGATTTCGTGCGCCCCGGCCACATCTTTCCGCTGATCGCGCGCGAGGGCGGCGTACTGATGCGTTCGGGCCATACCGAAGCCGCTGTCGACCTTTGCAAGCTCGCCGGCCTGCCGCCGGTCGGCGTCATTTCCGAGCTGGTCAACGATGACGGCACCGTGATGCGCGGCCCGCAGGTGCAGGCCTTCGCCGAAAAGCACGGGTTGAAGCAGATCTCGGTTGCCGACCTCATCGCCTACCGGCAACGCAAGGAAACGCTGGTCGAACGCGTCGCCTGTTCCGACATCGAGACGCCCGGCGGCAAGGCGCAGGTCTTTACCTATACGCTGCCCTGGGATTCCATGCATCACGTGGCGGTCGTCTTCGGCGATATCCGCGACGGCGTCGAGGTGCCGGTGCGCCTTCATTCCGAGGACGTGGTGAGTGACGTCTTCGGCACCAGCCACAGGCTGGACGCCATCATGAAGGCGATGGGTGAGCGCAAGCGCGGCGTCATCGTCTATCTGCGCGAAGGGTCGGTCGGCGTCGCCCATCAGGAGCGCAAGCGGCCGGCTGCCGGCGACCGCGAGGACCATGAAGAGGCGCGCCGGCGCGAGAACGAATGGCGCGAGATCGGCCTCGGCGCGCAAATCCTCAAGGATCTCGGCATTTCCTCGATCAATCTGATCGCCTCGCGCGAGCGCCATTATGTCGGCCTCGAAGGTTTTGGCATCCACATCGCCAAGACCGAGATTCTTTAGACCGTTCTCACGATGCTGGTATGCGTCCGGCCCCCGCCTCGGGCCGGACGCACCGGAAGCTATTCCGCAGCGACCGCAGCAGCGTCGCAGGCTGCAATGTCGCAATCCGGCGCGGCAAGGCTGCGCTGGCCGGCAAGCACGATGACCAATGCGATTGTGCCCGACGCCACCGATACCCAGAACCCGTTCTGCGCGCCGAAAGCGTCCACCACCCAGCCGGCGGCGAATGAGCCGAGCGCCATGCCGATGCCAATGCCGGTCATCACCCAGGTCACGCCTTCGGTCAGCACCGCCTCGGGCACGCGCCGCTCGATCAGACCGAATGCCGTGATGAAGGTCGGCGAGATCGCCACGCCGCTGACGAAGACGGCCAGTGCCAGCAGCGGCACGGTGTCGGCGACGAGCAGCGGCAGCGTGGTAAGCGCAATGATGGCGATTGCGATGGCAAGTTGAATTTGCAGCGGCACTTTCAGGTTCAGGGCGCCGATAATGATGCCGACGACGAACGATCCGAGCGCGTAGACGCCGATAACGAAGCTGGCGGCGCCCGGCTGGCCAAGCTCCTTGGTGATCGCCACTGTGCTCACCTCCGTGGTTGCAAAGGTCGCGCCAATGAAGATCAGCGCCAAGGTGAGGATCTGGACATGCCGCAGGCGGATTGCCGAACCGCCCGAACCATGTTCCACCGGTCTGGCTCGCGGTTCGGTCGAACGCTGCAGGATGAAAGCCGTCGAACCGAGGGCGAGGAACAATGTGCTCGCGAGCACTCCCGCTTCCGGGAAAAGCGCGACGCTCAGCCCCACCGACAGCGATGCCCCGGCGATGTAGACCAGTTCGTCCGCCGCCGATTCAAAGGCGAACGCGGTGTTCAGCTCGGGACGGTTGCGGAAGATCTCAGTCCAGCGCGCGCGCACCATTGCCGGGATGCTGGGCATGACAGCAGCCAGCAGCGATGACACGAACAGCGTCCATATCGGCCAATGCTGATTGGCCGCCGCAATCAGGATCGCGAAAGCGAGCGTGGAAATCACGGTGGTCGGCACCACAATCCGCGTCTGGCCGAGGCGATCCACCAGTCGCGATACCTGTGGCGCGACGAAAGCGTTGGCAAGCGCATATGTCGCGGAGACAGCGCCGGCCAGCCAGTATTCGCCATCAGTCTGTGACAGCATCGCAACGATCCCGATCGGAGCCATGGCCATCGGCAGCCGGGCAACGAACCCGGCTGCGGCGAAGCCTATGGCGCCAGGCGCGCGAAAGATCTGGGTATAGGGATTTTGCATGGTCTGGCTCCTCGACAACGGACGGTTCGACGATTACATACGTAACGTATGAGTTTAAATAGATCATACGCCGCGTATGTCAATTGGCATACGAAGCGTATGTTAATAGGGCCAGAGCATGCACAGACCACGCAAGGAGATGATTGCCGAGACCCGCGCCAAGCTGATTGCCGCGGCACGCCAGGCCTTCGGGACGCTCGGCTATGCCGAAGCCTCGATGGATGATTTCACGGCATCGGCCGGGCTGACGCGCGGTGCGCTCTATCATCACTTCGGCGACAAGAAGGGCCTTCTCCAGGCGGTCATCGCCGAGATCGACGCCGAAATGTCGGCCCGGCTGAAGGTCGTTTCGGCCAAGCCGGACAATCTCTGGCAGGGCTTTGTCGACGAATGCACCGCCTATATTGAGATGGCGCTGGAGCCGGAGATCCAGCGTATTGTGCTTCGCGACGGCCCGGCGGTGCTCGGCGATCCATCGCAATGGCCAAGCCAGAGCACATGCATCCGCTCGATGACGGAGAGCCTGCAAAGACTGAGCGACGAGGGGACCATTCTTGCCATCGATCCCGAAGCCGCGGCAAGGCTGGTCAGCGGCGCCTCGTTGCATGCGGCGCAGTGGATCGCAAATTCGAACGATCCCGAAGCGACGTCGAAGAAGGCAGTGAAGGCGTTCAAGGTTCTTCTGGAAGGGCTGCTCAATCTCACCGGCAGGCTGCACCAGCCTGATCGACTATCGTCGATGCACCCCGAGATTGACCAGTCACCGGCCTGAGGTTGTTCTTTCCAGCAATCTGGCGGCTCGCGCTGGAACCAGCCGGCCCCGCCCGCTTAAACCCTGTTGAACATCACACCAGCGAGACGCTAAAACATGGCCAAAGCGTCGAGGCGCGCCTATATCGGGGCATGGTCACGAGACTTTACACCCATCCGATTTTCCTCGAGCACATAACCCCGCCCGGTCACCCGGAGCGGCCGGACCGTTTGCGCGCCATAGAGCGTGTGCTTGACGACGAGGCCTTCGCGGCGCTCGATCGCGTCCAGGCGCCGGAAGGCGACGAGGCAACCATCCTTTACGCGCATCCGCCCGAATTCGTCGAACGTGTCCGCACAGCGATACCGGACACCGGCATCGCCCGTATCGACGCCGATACCACCGCCAGCCCAAAGAGCTGGCAGGCGGCCGTGACTGCGATCGGGGCTGCCAACGCTGCTGTTGACGACGTCTTCACCGGCCGTGCCGACAATGTCTTCGTCGCCGCACGGCCGCCTGGCCATCATGCCGAAAAGACCACCTCCATGGGTTTTTGCCTGTTCAACACCGCGGCGATCGCGGCACGCTACGCGCAGAAGAACCATGGCGCCGACCGCGTTGCCGTCGTCGACTGGGATGTGCATCATGGCAACGGCACGCAGGACATCTTCTGGGACGATCCGTCCGTGCTCTATTGCTCGACGCACCAGATGCCGCTTTACCCCGGCACCGGGGCCGTGAGCGAAACCGGCGCCGGCAACATCGTCAACGCGCCGCTGGCGCCGCAGAGCGGCAGCGATGTTTTCCGCGACGCCTTTCTGTCGCGCATCCTGCCGGCGCTCGACAATTTTGCGCCCGATCTTATCATCATCTCCGCCGGTTTCGACGCCCACCACCGCGATCCGCTGGCCGAGATCAACCTGACCGAGGATGATTTCGACTGGGCGACCGGTCAGTTGCTCGAACGCGCCGGGCGCCTTAGCGGCAATCGGGTCGTCAGCCTGCTCGAGGGCGGCTACGATCTGCAGGGATTGGCATTTTCAGTCGCCGCCCATGTCGGGCGGCTGATGAAGGGATAGACGATGGCTGGTGAGATCAACGAGGACGTCAAGGCGATGAGCTTCGAGCAGGCGCTCGACGCGCTAGAGAGGATCGTCGACGATCTGGAGCGCGGCGACGTGCCGCTCGACCAGTCGATCCGCATCTACGAGCGCGGCGAGGCGCTGAAGGCCCATTGCGACCGGCTGTTGAAGGCGGCCGAGGACAAGGTCGAGAAAATCAGGCTGTCGCGTGACGGCAAGCCGGTGGGGACAGAGCCGTTGGACGCGGATTGAGGCGGCCTCGAACGACGATTGTGCTTGCCGGCTTTGGACATCACCATGATTGAGGATAAAACTCATCCCGTTTGAAACGGCTCCAGGACGAGAGGAGATTGCGAACGATGTGCAGAAACATCAAAACCCTGTTCAATTTCGATCCGCCGGCAACCAATGACGAGGTCCGCGATGCCGCACTTCAGTTTGTCCGCAAGCTGAGCGGAACGACGCGACCGTCAAAACAGAACCAGCATGCGTTCGACCATGCCGTCGAGGCCATTGCCGCCTCGGCGCGCGAATTGCTCGACAGCCTCGAGACGACGCAGCATCCGCGCAATCGCGAAGAGGTGGCGGCCAAGGCGAAGGCCAAATCTGCACTTCGCTTCGCCTGAGGGGACCGCGTGAGCTTCTTTCCCGGAAACGATCCGCAGATGGGCGATGCCTTCGCCAGCGATCAGATCGAGCTGATGGTCATTCCGAACGCCAAGGATATTGGCGGATTTCAGGTTCGCCGCGCCTTGCCGACGGCCAGGCGCCGGCTGGTCGGACCTTTCATCTTCTTCGATCGTATGGGTCCGGCAGTTCTTCGGGCCGGCCAGGCGCTCGACGTCCGTCCGCATCCGCATATCGGACTGTCGACGGTGACTTACCTGTTCGACGGCAAGATCAGGCACCGTGATTCGCTCGGCACCGAGATGGTGATCCAGCCCGGCGACGTGAATCTGATGACCGCCGGCCGCGGCATCGTCCATTCGGAGCGCACGCCAGAAGAACTGCGCGGCGCGCCGATGTCGGTTTCCGGCCTGCAGACATGGTTGGCGCTGCCGGACGGCAAGGAGGAGGTCGCGCCGATCTTCGAAAACACCGCGGCGCTGCGCCTGCCCGAAATCGATGCCGAGGGGGTCAGCGGCCATATCGTCATCGGTGCGTTTTCCGGAATGCGCTCCCCGGTCGCGACCGCTTCGGACACACTGTACGCCGATCTCAGGCTGGCGCCGGGTGCCAGCGTGAAGATCCCGGCCGATGCCGAGGAGCGCGCCATCTATACGCTGGAAGGCGAGGTTTCGATATCCGGTGACCGCTTCCCGGCCGAGCGGCTGCTGGTTTTCCGGCCCGGCGATGAGATCGTTGTTTTATCGGAGAGCGGCGCCCATTTCATGCTGTTTGGCGGCGCTTCGCTCGGTTCGAAACGTTATATCTGGTGGAATTTCGTATCGTCCTCAAAGGAACGCATCGAACAGGCGAAAGAAGAATGGAAGACGGGCCGCTTCGATATCGTTCCCGGAGACGAGCAAGAGTTCATCCCGCTGCCCGAAAGCTGATGCGCGTTACCGCCACATTTACATTCGCCGGCCAGCGGCATATTTCACGATGAACAGAAAATCTGACCAGGCTCGCAAACAGTGAACGCAAAGCCCGATACGCCGCTTCTCGACAAGGTCCGCGTCCCAGCCGATTTGCGCACGCTTGCCGAAGGCGACCTGCCGCAGCTGGCTTCCGAGCTTCGCGCCGAACTGATCGACGTCGTGTCCCACACCGGCGGGCATCTCGGCGCCGGCCTTGGCGTGGTCGAGTTGACCGTCGCGCTGCACTACGTCTTCAACACGCCGGACGATCGGCTGATCTGGGACGTCGGCCACCAGGCCTATCCGCACAAGATCCTGACCGGCCGCCGCGACCGCATCCGCACGCTGCGGCAGGAGGGGGGGCTGTCCGGTTTCACCCGTCGCGTCGAGAGCGAATACGATCCGTTCGGCGCAGCCCACTCCTCGACCTCGATTTCAGCCGGCCTCGGCATGGCGATGGCGCGCGATCTGTCCGATGGCCGCAACAATGTCATTGCCGTCATCGGCGACGGCGCCATGTCGGCCGGCATGGCTTATGAGGCGATGAACAATGCCGGCGCACTCGATGCCCGGCTAATCGTCATCTTGAACGACAACGATATGTCGATCGCTCCACCGACCGGCGCAATGAGCGCCTATCTGGCCCGTCTGGCGTCTGGCAAGACCTATCTGGGGTTGCGCGATTTCGGCAAGAAGCTGACGTCCTATCTCGGCGAGCGCGCCGATCGCGCCATCAAGCGGGCGGTCGAGCATGCGCGCGGCTACGTCACCGGCGGCACGCTGTTCGAGGAAATGGGTTTCTACCACATCGGCCCAATCGACGGCCACAACCTCGAGCACCTGATCCCGGTGCTGAAGAACGTCCGCGACAATGCCGACGGCCCGGTGCTGATCCACGTCGTGACCCAGAAGGGCAAGGGCTACGCCCCGGCCGAGGCGGCCGCCGACAAATATCACGGCGTCAACAAATTCGACGTCATTACCGGCGCCCAGGCCAAGGCGCCCGCCAACGCGCCGAGCTACACCAAGGTGTTTGCCGACAGTCTGATCCAGGAGGCCCGAGAGGACGACCGCATCGTCGCCATCACCGCCGCCATGCCGAACGGCACCGGGCTTGACCTCTTCGGCGAAGCGTTTCCGGCGAGGACCTTCGATGTCGGCATTGCCGAGCAGCATGCGGTGACCTTCGCCGCCGGCCTTGCCACGGAAGGCTTCAAGCCTTTCGCGGCGATCTACTCGACCTTCCTGCAGCGCGCCTACGACCAGGTCGTCCACGACGTGGCGATCCAGAAATTGCCGGTGCGCTTTCCGATCGACCGCGCCGGCTTCGTCGGCGCCGATGGTGCCACCCATTGCGGCGCTTTCGACACCACCTTCCTGGCGACGCTGCCCGGTTTCGTCGTCATGGCGGCGGCCGATGAGGCCGAGCTGCGCCACATGGTACGCACCGCTGCAAGCTACGATGACGGCCCGATCGCCTTCCGCTATCCGCGCGGCAACGGCGTTGGCGTCGAGATGCCGCAGCGCGGCTCGGTATTGGAGATCGGCAAGGGCCGGATCGTCAGGGAAGGCACCAAGGTTGCGCTGCTTTCCTTCGGCACCAGGCTGCAGGATTGCCTGGCCGCGGCCGAGGAGCTTGGCGCGGCGGGGCTTTCGACCACGGTCGCCGATGCCCGTTTTGCCAAGCCGCTCGACGAGGATCTGATCCGGCGGCTGGCCCGTTCGCACGAGATACTGGTGACGGTGGAAGAGGGCGCGGTCGGCGGCTTCGCCAGCCATGTGCTGCAGTTCCTGGCCCACGAAGGGCTGCTGGAGAGCGGCCTGAAGGTGCGCCCGCTGGTGCTGCCCGACACTTTCGTCGACCATGCCAAGCCGGAAAAGATGTATGCCGATGCCGGGCTGGACAGCGCCGGCATCGTGCGCACAGTGTTCGTGGCGTTGGGGCATACCGCGCAGGCCCAGCGCGCCTAGTTGTTTCCGCGTTTCTGCAACGCCAAAAGATTCTGCTTGGCTGCAAATGCCAGTCTGAATCAAAATCTCAACTGCTTGAATCAAATTACCGGCGAACAGTCGTAAGATACTGTTTACGCTGCCATTTGGCGATTTGCTTGCCGTGTCCTTTGGCCGTTTTTCAACGCCGCCCTGCTAGAAAGCGACCGGCAGGGGAAAGAAGACCAATGAGATCGCTTTTGGGCGGCATCGCGCTAACGGCCATCTTCGCCGCGTCGGCCGTGGCCGAAACGCGCTACGACCGCAAACTCGAAGAGGCGGTGATGGGCATCGCCGCCGGCAAGATCGGCCAAATCCGTGGCGGCTTCTCCTACAAGGAGGCGCCGCAATTCGTCGTCGTGCCAGATACCTTGCCGAAGGCGTCCATTTCCGTTGACCGGCCGCGCCCGCAGGTGTCCGGCGACAGCAGCGACGGTCTGACGCCGGCCGTTGAACGGCGGGTTTCGCGGACCATATTCTAGAAACTAGAACCACATATCCCGCACACAGCGACCATCCCTCGGCAAATCCTCGAATGTGTCGAGACCGTCGAAATGATCGATCGGGAGGTCGGCGACAGCCTCCGGCGGCGCAAGCCTCATATTGACGGCGATGCGGTGGCGACCGGCGGTATCGGCACGCAATCCGCGCCAGGCCAGGACGCAAGCGCACGTTGGACAGAAGAGAATCTCAAGCGAAGGGTGAGCCCTTCCAACGCGCGTATAGGCACTCACGGGCCCCGCAAGGCGGATGCGTTCGTCGACATAGTCATACGCCCAGAGCGTGCCGTAGCGACGGCAAAGCGTACAGTTGCAGGCAGTGATCGAACCGGGATCGCCCTCCAGGGTCCAGTGGGCTGCGCCGCAGTGGCAGGTTCCCGTCAGCATGTTCCTCCTCCACGTTTCGACGGCTAAACGGCATCTCTTCTTAGCATTGCGTCGGGTGTCGTGCGAGGTTCGACAAACAGCGGAGCGGCTGATGAGTTCACCCGCTTTTCCAACTATGCCTTGTCTCATCGCCAATATCCTTGCCATCATCGTTGGCATTCGCCATGAAGGCCGATGACTTCCCTTCCGCCAGCCAGCATTCGCCAGCGGCTCGACGAATTACTCGTCCAGCGCGGCCTGTTTGCCAGCCGCTCGCGTGCTCGCGATGCGGTGGCGCGCGGCACCGTGACGGTCGACGGCATCGTCGCCCACAAGCCGGGCCAGGCCGTTCTGCCTGAGTGCAACATCGTCGTTGACGATCCGGCGCAAGGTTACGTCTCGCGCGCCGCACTGAAGCTGAAGGCTGGTCTCGACCATTTCGGCCTCAACCCCACCGGTAGCGAAGCGCTCGATGTCGGCGCCTCGACCGGCGGCTTCACGCAGGTACTTCTCGAACGCGGCGCGGCGCATGTCACGGCGATCGATGTCGGGCACGGCCAGATCCACTCCGACATTGCCGGCGATCCGCGCGTGACGGTGATTGAAGGCCTGAATGCGCGCGAACTGTCGGCCGCCGATCTCGGCGGCCGTGTGCCGGATTTCATCGTCTCGGATGTCAGCTTCATATCGCTGAAACTGGCGCTGCCGCCGGCGCTTGCCTTGGCCAGGAACGGCGCAAAAGCCGTGTTTCTGGTCAAGCCGCAATTCGAGGCCGGCCGCGAGGCGATCGGCAAGGGCGGCCTGCTGAAGGACCCCTATGATGCGGCGCGCATTGCCGGCCTGATGCAGGACTGGCTCGATGCCATTCCCGGCTGGCGCTCGTTGGGACTTCATCTGTCGCCGATAGAGGGCGGCGACGGCAACCGCGAGTTCCTGCTCGGCGGCATCAAGGCCGTCGCGACCAAGCCTGCCAAGATCGGGCGGGCCGGGATTGAGAAGCGATGACCACGCGTTTCACAATCGCAAAATTGGGCTCGCAGGGCGACGGCATCGCCGAGACCGAGACCGGCGAGGTTTTCATTCCGTTTACGCTGCCGGGAGAGGTCGTCACCGCCGGGCGGGAGAAAGATCGCGCTACCTTGATGTCGGTGCTTGAGGCCTCGCCGCTGCGAGTCGATCCGCCGTGCCGCCATTTCGGCGAATGCGGCGGCTGCGCCGTCCAGCATCTCGAGACTGAAGCCTATCACCAATGGAAGCGCGAAAGGGTCGTGCATGCGCTGAAGAGCAAGGGCATCGCCTGCGATGTCGGCCCGCTGGTGCCGTGCGCGCCGCACACGCGCCGCCGCGTCGTCTTCACTGCCCGGCGGAGCGAGGCGGGAATGCAGTTCGGCTTCGTTCGCGCGCTGTCGTCCGAAATTATCTCCATCGAGGAATGCCCGATCTCGCTGCCGCAGATCGTCGCTGCGCTCGACCGTTTGAGGATGCTTGCCGGACTGATCTGCACCACGACCAAATCGTTCCACATGGCGGTGACGGTGAGCGGTTCCGGCCTCGATGTCGCGGTTCACGATTCCGGTAAGCTCGGCGAGAACCAGCGCCGCGTCGCCTCGAACTTTGTCATTGCCGAGAGGCTAGCCAGGCTGTCGGTCGACGGCGAGATCATTATCGAACCAAAGAAACCGGTCGTCCTGTTTGGTGGCGTCGCTGTCGCAGTGCCGCCGGGCGCTTTCCTGCAGGCGACCGAGGCCGCCGAACAAGCGATGGCCGACATTGTCGGCCAGCATCTCGCGCGCGCCAAAAAGGTCGCCGATCTCTTCGCCGGCTGCGGAAGCTTCGCACTGCGTCTGGCCTCAAGATCGGAGGTTCATGCGGTGGAAGGCGATGCGGCAGCACTCTCGGCGCTTGACCGGGCCTTCCGTTTCGCCAGCGGCCTGAAGCGGGTGACCGGCGAACGTCGCGACCTGTTCCGGCGGCCGCTCACATTCAAGGAGTTGAATGCCTTTGACGGCGTAGTCTTCGACCCGCCCCGCGCCGGCGCCGAGGACCAGTCGAAGCAGATCGCGCGCTCCGACGTGCCGCTCGTCGCCGCGGTGTCCTGCAATCCGGTGACGCTGGCGCGGGATCTTCGCATCCTCCTCGATGGCGGTTACGCCTTGAAGAGCGTAATCCCGATCGACCAGTTCCTGTGGTCGCCGCATGTCGAGGCCGTCGCGCTGTTGGAGAAGCCGAGACGAAGGCGCTAGCAGCTAGGGCTTGAAATGCGCACCAAAAAAGCACATTTTGAGTGTACGTCGTTCAAACTGGGCTAGGAAATTGCCATGAGCACCGCAGCCTTTGAAAATTCGGCATCGCGCTTCGGCGAGGAGCGGGCGCCGTTTCTCTCGCCGAGGCGGGTAGCCGCACTGCTAGGGGTCAATATGACTGAACTGGCCGGCCTGACCGGTCTCGCGCGCAACACGCTTGCCGCCAAGTCCGGTGCGCGCAAGGTCGACGCCGCATTGAGTCCCATCGTCCGCATCCTGGCGATGGCCGGCGAGATGGCCGGTGATGAACAGCGTGCCGCGATCTGGTTCAAACATCAGCCGATCCCCGGCTGGGCGGGAAAGACCGCCTACGATCTCGTTCGCGAAGGCAAGACTGACAAGGTGCTTGCCTATCTGGAGGCAGTCCGCTCCGGCATCTATGCCTGAACCCAGGCTGACTCTATGGCGCGCTTTTGTGCCGCGCTGGGCCCATCTGCCGCTTTCCGGTGAGGGCGCGGCCCGCTTCGGCGGCCGCTGGAATCCGATTGGCACGCCGGCGATCTACGCCGCCCGGGAACTGTCCACGGCTTGGGCCGAGTACAATCAGGGTTTTGTCCAGCACCCGGCGCTGATTGCACAATTGAAACTGTCAGGCGCCCGGCTGGCCGACCTGACAGAGGCTGATACGCTGTCGAAGCTCGGTGTAACGGCCGACATTCACCGGTGCGAATGGCGTGACATCGTGGATGGAGGCTTTGTGCCCGAGACGCACCAACCGAGAGACCGCTTGCTTGGCGACGGGCTGCACGGCGTGATCTACCCGTCCTTCATGTCGCCTGGCGGCACATGCGTCGCGCTGTGGCGCTGGAACGAAAACGATGCTCCGGATCTTGAAATCATCGATCCCGACCATCGCCTGCCGAAAACAGCGGCATCATGGCTTTAGGGCAGTTCGAGCTGCGGCGGGCACACCCGCCTCCATCTCTTCCAACGTCTTCGGCCTGCCTATGTGGGGCAGGGATCCAAATACGTCCTCTGGCCGTGTTAAAGGCAAGACTGGAACAGGCAGTGCGACTTGATCGTCGGTCGAACTGGTGACCTCTAGCTTTTCTCCGGCAGCGATCACAGTTTCCTCTCCCGAGATAACAAAGATGCTGATCGCGCGCTGAATTCAAGGCTGCATAGCCAGACGGTGCTAGCCTGCGCCTGAAAGGACGCGCTCGACGAAGGCGGGCACCACTTGTGTCGCCGGCCCTTCCATCTGCTCGTCGAAACGGGAGGCCCAGCCGGCGCATTTCAGATTGAGTTCGGCTGTTACGGCTCCGGCCGCGCGTGCCTCCTCCACGAAACCTGCTGCCGGGTAGACACTCCCGCTGGTGCCGATGGCCACGAATAGGTCGCAGCGCGTCAGCGCCTCGCCGACCTCCTCCATGCGGTAAGGCATTTCGCCGAACCAGACCACGTCAGGCCTCAATTGACCTTTTGCGCCACACGCTGGACAGGCCGAATGGGCAGCGATGTCGTCGGCCCAGGTGCTGCTTTGCCCGCAGCTCAGGCAAAGGGCATGGCCCAGTTCTCCATGCATATGGATCAGTTTGCGCGAACCGGCGCGCTCATGCAGGTCGTCGATATTCTGCGTGACGACGAGGACGTCGCCTGGGAATTTCTGCTCGAGCTTGGCCAGCGCGGCGTGCGCCGCATTCGGCTCGACGCTGCCCATCTGCCGCCGGCGCATATTGTAGAAATCCCGCACCTTTACGGGGTCGCGCGCAAAACCTTGCGGCGTGGCCACGTCCTGCAGGTCGTATTTCGCCCAGACCCCGTCGGGATCCCGGAACGTGGCGACGCCCGATTCCGCCGAAATGCCGGCGCCTGTCAGGATGACGATTTTGGCTTTGGACATGGTCGAAGACACCGGCATCCGGAAACATCATTTGGAAGGCGATGTTACCGGAAGGCGGCAGCCGCATCAAACCCTGGTGCCGCCGACCGTCATCTGGTTCATCCTGAGATGCGGCTGGCCGACGCCGACCGGCACGCCCTGTCCGGCCTTGCCGCACATGCCGATGCCGGTGTCGAGCTTCATGTCGTTGCCGACCATCGAAACCCGATGCATGGCATCCGGCCCATTGCCGATCAGCATGGCGCCCTTGATCGGTTGCGTCACCTTGCCGTTCTCGATCATGTAGGCCTCGGTGCAGCCGAACACGAACTTGCCCGAAGTGATGTCGACCTGGCCGCCACCGAACGACACGGCATAGATGCCGTTCTTGACCGAGGCTATGATTTCCTCCGGCTCCATGTCGCCTGCCGTCATGTAGGTGTTGGTCATGCGCGGCATCGGCTCATGCGCGTAACCTTGGCGCCGCCCGTTGCCGGTGGCCTTCATGCCCATCAGCCGTGCATTCTGGCGGTCCTGCATGTAGCCGACCAGCTTGCCATCATCGATCAGCACGTTATGGGCCGAAGGCGTGCCTTCGTCGTCGACGGTCAGCGAACCTCGCCGCTCGGGCATGGTGCCGTCGTCAACGACGGTGACGCCTTTCGCCGCCACCTGCTGGCCAAGCAGGCCGGCAAAGGCCGACGTCTTTTTGCGGTTGAAATCGCCTTCCAGCCCGTGGCCGACGGCCTCGTGCAACATGACGCCCGGCCAGCCGCTCGACAGCACGATGTCGAAAGTGCCGGCAGGTGCTGGAACCGCTTCGAGATTGACGAGCGCCTGCCGCAGTGCCTCCTTGGCCGCGTGCCGCCAGCTGTCCTCGACCAGGAATTCGCCAAAATCCTTGCGGCCTCCCATGCCGTAGGAGCCGCTCTCCTGGCGGTCGCCGTCGCCGACCACCACCGATACGTTGATCCTGACCAGCGGGCGGATGTCGCGGACCATCTGGCCATCGGCGCGCACGATCTCGACATGCTGCCAGGAGGCGGCGAGCGACGCCGTCACCTGCCTGACGCGCGGATCTTCGGCCCGCAGCCATGCATCGATTTCCTGAAGCAACTTGGCCTTGGTCTCGAAGGAAGGCGAGGGGATCGGGTTTCCGTCGCCGTAGAGATGGCGGTTGGTGCGGGCGGGCGCTGCGGCAAGCGTGCCGGAATAGCCGCTCTTCACCGTCGAAACGGCATCGGCGGCGCGCCGCAGCGAGGCTTCGGAGAGATCACTGGAATGGGCGTAGCCGCTGGCCTCGCCAGCGACGGCGCGCAGGCCGAAACCCTGGTCGGTGTTGAAATTCGCGGTCTTCAGCTTGCCATTGTCGAACATCAGCGCTTCGCTTTCGCTGTATTCGAGAAACAGTTCGCCGTCGTCGGCGCCGTTGATGGTCTCGGCGACGATCTGCTTGATGCGATCGTCGGAAATGTCGAATTGGCCGATCAGGCTGTTCATGGCAGGTCCATTCGCAGGAGGATTGTTTCCCACGATGTAGGCGCGAAGGCCTGCACAGACAATCTGAAATGAGATTTGCCGTGACCGCGGCCGGTCAACAATCACTGGATCGTGCTACAAGACCGCGTTCAAGGCAGGGCGGCGAAGCCGTCGGCAAAACCCTTGAGGTCGACGGGAATGCCGATGCCTTCTTCGGGCGTCTGGAAGACGATAAAGGTCGCCGACGTACCGGTCTTCAGCGTATCGAGCAGCGGCTTTTCCAGGATGACCTCGGCATAGCAGCCGTCCTGGAAACAGCGCACGAAATAGGCGCGGCCGATATCCTTGCCGTCGACATTGAGGCCGAGGCCGTTGGGCAACAGCACGCCGAGCGGCGCCAGCACACGAAGGATTTCGGCCTTGTTGTCGGCTGTACGCAGCACGACAACGGAAAGACCCATTTCCGGGCGGTCCTCGGCGACGACGTTCTGCATCATCACGCATTGTTCGGACGTAGCACCGGCCGGCGTATCGCAGATGATCGACCACGCCCCATGCGTCGACTTCACCGTGCCGCTTGGCTGCGCGGCATTGGCCAGGCCGCCGCCTGACAAGGCTATTGCGGCGGCAACAAGGATGACCTCCGCCAAGGTTCTCGAAAGCCAAGCGTTCATGACGGCTCCATTGCGAATCACGGCACTTTAAGCCGCACTAAACCCAAGTAAAGGACGAGACCCCCGCGGTCTGCCCCGACATAGGCGACAATGCGCTTTTCCGTGCCAATTTCGCCCTAATTGCGACGGTTTCGCGCGCCGCGCGGCTCATTCTGCCGGGATGCCGCTCCGGTGATTCGCGACGAGCGGTCACCGCACGAAGCTACAGCCGCGCTTGCGCGCAAAAATGCCGCACGGGTTCCGCCGCTCCTTTCTTGCGGAGGCAAATAGAGTATGGTTTGAACCAGCCTTGAATTGTCCGGGATTCCCGTCCCGGCATTATTCGGCATTCTTGCGGTCCGATCGCGAGGAACTGGGAGATGACGAGGGCGATGAGAAAATTCCTGGCAACCGCCAAAATCGTAGCTAGTGCCGCCGCCACGTTGTTTGCCGCTGCATCCGCTCATGCAGCCCAGCCTCAACCCTGGGAAACCAGTTTTCAGCCTCCGGCGACCGATATTATGAGGCAGATCGAGTGGTTCGGAAACTATTCGTTCGCGTTCATCATTGTGATCACCGCCTTGGTGCTTTTTCTGATCGCCTACTGCATTTTGAAATTCCGGGCGAGCGTCAACCCGACCCCGTCGCGCACCAGCCACAACACGCTGATCGAGGTCATCTGGACTGTCGGTCCCGTCGTCATCCTGCTCTGTCTCGCCATTCCTTCGTTCCAGCTGCTGACCGCGCAATACACGCCGCCGGAAGAAGCCAAGCTGACCGTCAAGGCGACGGGCAATCAGTGGAACTGGGATTACGAATACCAGGTCGACAACACGCTTTCCTTCAATTCCGCGATCCTTCAGGATGCCGACAGGGCTGCTGCCGGCAAGGAAGATCGCGCCGCCTATCCGCGCCTGCTCGCCGTCGACAATGAGATGGTGGTGCCTGTCAACACCATGACCCGCGTGCTGGTGACGGCGACCGACGTCATTCACGCCTTTGCCATGCCGTCCTTCGGCATCAAGACCGACGCGGTGCCGGGCCGCATCAACGAGGTGTGGTTCAAGGCCGACAAGGAAGGCCTCTATTACGGCCAGTGCTCGGAACTCTGCGGCAAGGACCACGCCTTCATGCCGATCGCCATTCGCGTCGTCTCCGATGCGCAATACAAGACCTGGCTGGCGGCAGCCAAGACCGATCTTCCCGGCGCCAACAAGGCGCTGATGGCCGAGGTCGATGGCACGAACAAGGTAGCGGCCGCCGGCAACTGATGCCGCGACCAGAAAAGATTCAGGGAACGGAGCCGACCATGGCAGACGCTGCAGCTCACGACGACCACGACCACAAGCCGTATCATGGCTGGGTCCGGTGGGTGTATTCGACCAACCACAAGGACATCGGTACGCTTTATCTGATCTTCGCGATCATGGCGGGCTGCATCGGTGGCGCCTTATCGGTCGTCATGCGCATGGAATTGCAGGAGCCGGGCATCCAGATATTCACTGGCCTGGCACAGATGGTCTACGGCATGAACGGTGACGCCGCCATCGACGGCGGCAAGAGCATGTACAATGCCTTCACCACCGCGCATGCGCTGATCATGATCTTCTTCATGGTGATGCCGGCGCTGATCGGCGGCTTTGCCAACTGGATGGTGCCGATCATGATCGGCGCGCCGGACATGGCGTTCCCGCGCATGAACAACGTCTCGTTCTGGCTGCTGCCGCCGGCTTTCATCCTGCTGATTATCTCGGCCTTCGTCCCGAGTGCGCCGGGCGCCTATGGCGTCGGTGGCGGCTGGACGCTTTATCCGCCGCTCTCGACATCGGGCCAGCCTGGACCGGCCATGGACCTGGCGATCCTTTCAATCCACATCGCCGGCGCCTCCTCGATTCTTGGCGCCATCAACTTCATCACCACCATCTTCAACATGCGCGCGCCCGGCATGACCATGCACAAGATGCCGCTGTTCGCGTGGTCGGTGTTGATCACCGCCTTCCTGCTGCTGCTGTCGTTGCCGGTGCTGGCCGGCGGCATCACCATGCTTTTGACCGACCGCAATTTCGGCACCACCTTCTTCGCCCCGGACGGCGGCGGCGACCCGATCCTGTTCCAGCACCTGTTCTGGTTCTTCGGCCATCCAGAAGTCTATATCCTGATCCTGCCGGGCTTCGGCATCATCAGCCATATCATCTCGACCTTTTCGAGGAAGCCGGTGTTCGGCTATCTCGGCATGGCCTATGCGATGGTTGCCATCGGCGCGGTGGGCTTCATCGTCTGGGCCCACCACATGTACACGACGGGCCTGTCGCTCGACACCCAGCGCTATTTCGTCTTCGCCACCATGGTCATCGCGGTGCCGACGGGCGTGAAGATCTTCTCGTGGATCGCCACTATGTGGGGCGGGTCGATTTCGCTTAAGACCCCGATGCTGTGGGCGATCGGCTTCATCTTCCTGTTCACAGTTGGTGGCGTCACCGGCGTGCAATTGGCCAATGCCGGCCTCGACCGCCCGCTGCACGACACCTATTTCGTGGTTGCGCACTTCCACTACGTGCTGTCACTGGGCGCGGTCTTCGCCATCTTCGCCGGCTGGTACTACTGGTTCCCGAAGATGACCGGCTACATGTATTCGCCGGTGATCGCCAACACCCACTTCTGGGTCACTTTCGTCGGCGTCAACCTGGTCTTTTTCCCGCAGCATTTCCTCGGTCTCTCCGGAATGCCGCGTCGCTATATCGACTATCCCGATGCCTTCGCCGGCTGGAATATGGTGTCGTCCTACGGCTCGTACATCTCGGCTGTCGGCGTCGTCATCTTCCTGTTCGGCGTCTTCGAGGCGTTCCAGAAGAAGCGGGTCGCCGGCGCCAATCCTTGGGGTGAGGGTGCGACCACGCTGGAATGGCAGCTGCCTTCGCCGCCGCCGTTCCACCAATGGGAACAGCTGCCGAAGATCAAGTAGGCGGTTGCCTCCTTTAATACGGAACCGCCGGCCGTCCGGCGGTTTTGGCCAACGGAATGATGGACTCTAAGTACGCATGGCCCTTGCCGAAGACAGACTGATTGACGAGCCGGGCTTCCGCATGTCGGAAGCGACGGCGGGCGATTTCTTCGCCCTGCTGAAGCCGCGCGTCATGTCGCTGGTGGTGTTCACAGCGTTTGTCGGCATGGTCGCCGCCCCGGTGACCATCAATCCGCTGCTGGCGGTGATCGCGATCCTGGCTATTGCCATTGGTGCCGGCGCGTCCGGTGCGCTCAACATGTGGTATGACGCAGACATCGATGCGGTGATGACGCGCACCGCCGGCCGTCCCGTGCCGGCCGGCCGCATACGGCCTGGCGAGGCATTGAGCTTCGGGCTGGTGCTGTCGGTTCTGTCGGTGATGACGCTCGGCGTGCTGGTCAACTGGTTGGCCGCATCGCTTCTGGCCTTCACCATCTTTTTCTATGCCGTCATCTACACGATGTGGCTGAAGCGCTGGACGCCACAGAACATTGTCATCGGCGGTGCTGCCGGTGCCATTCCGCCGGTCATCGGCTGGGCGGCGGTAACCGGATCGGTCAGCCTCGAAAGCTTGGTGCTGTTCCTGATCATCTTCCTGTGGACGCCGCCGCATTTCTGGGCGCTCGCGCTCTTCAAGTCGGAGGACTATGCCAAGGCAGGCATTCCGATGATGCCGAATGTCGCCGGCCAGGCTTCGACCAGACGCCAGATCTTTGCCTATGCGCTGGTCCTCGCACCGGTTGGCGTGCTGCCATGGGTTCTCGGCTTCACCACGCCAGCCTATGGCGTCGTTGCATTGCTGCTCGGCGCCGGCTTCGTCTGGTATGCGTGGAAGGTGCTGCAAATGGCCGATGACGACCGGGCGATGAAGCCGGCCAAGGCCCTGTTCGGCTATTCGCTGCTCTATCTCTTCGCCATCTTCGCCGCCTACCTTGGCGATTGCGTCGTCGCGCGCGCGCTGACCATCGGTGGAGCATGAGCATGGCCGAAAAGAAGCTTGAACTGGTCACGCTGACCGACCGTCAGCAGAAGGCCCGCCGCAATCGCTCGGCCGCAATCGGCTTCGCGCTGGCGGCGCTGGTGGTCATATTCTACGTCGCGACCATCGTGAAATTTGGTCACAGCGTCACCGGTTCGATGTGAGCTGAACATGACCAGGCAAACAGTCACCGATCCTACGAAGAAGAATACGAACCGCGTCGTCGCCGGCGTCTGCATCGCGTTCTTCGGCGGCATGATCGGCATGGCCTATGCCGCAGTGCCGCTCTACGCGATGTTCTGCCAGGCGACAGGCTACGGCGGCACCGTTAAACGGGCGACCCAGCAATATGCCGATCGGGTGCTCGACCGTGACATCACCATCCGCTTCGATGCCAACACCGTCGGCATTCCCTGGCAATTCCAGCCGGTCGCCCGCTCGATCACCATCAAGATCGGCGAAACAGCCGAGGCGCATTTCAGCGCGACCAACAAATTCAGCCGGCCCATCACAGGACGCGCCACCTTCAATGTACAGCCTGAACTGGCCGGACCTTACTTCAACAAGGTCGAGTGTTTCTGCTTCACCGACACGACGCTGAAGCCGGGCGAGACGTTGGACATGCCGGTCGTGTTCTATGTCGATCCCGAGATCGTCAACGCGCCGGAACTGAAGGATTTGAGGACGATTACCCTGTCCTATACGATGTTCCCGGTCGAAAAAACCA
Organism: Mesorhizobium sp. M0894; assembly: GCF_040319725.1. Lineage (NCBI taxonomy): Bacteria > Pseudomonadati > Pseudomonadota > Alphaproteobacteria > Hyphomicrobiales > Phyllobacteriaceae > Mesorhizobium > Mesorhizobium sp. M0894. The sequence continues at coordinate 61,482 of NZ_JAMYOG010000005.1, forward strand.
AGCCGGTCGCATCATCGGTGCCGGCCGACGGCCGCCGCAACAAGAGTTCAGATACCGAAGCAAGCCTCGGGGGTTGATATGGCAGACGCACACGCAAAACCACAACATGACTACCACCTCGTCGACCCGAGCCCATGGCCTTTCCTGGGCTCCGTCGGGGCGCTGGTGACCGCGATCGGCGGCGTCTGTTACATGCAATATCTCAAGGGCGGCGATTTCCCCATCTTCGGTTTCAACATCGCCAATCCATGGTTGTTCTTCATCGGCCTGCTGATCGTCATCTACACGATGTTCGCCTGGTGGTCTGATACGATCAAGGAAGCGCATGAGGGACACCACACTCGTGTCGTGTCGCTGCATCTGCGCTACGGCATGATCATGTTCATCGCCTCCGAGGTGATGTTCTTCGTCGCCTGGTTCTGGGCCTTCTTCGACGCCAGCCTGTTCCCCGGCGAGGTCCATCAGTATGCCCGTACCGCCTTCACCGGCGGCGTCTGGCCGCCCAAGGGCCTCGAAGTTCTCGACCCTTTCCATCTGCCGCTTTACAACACCGTCATCTTGCTCCTGTCGGGCACCACGGTGACCTGGGCGCACCACTCGCTCATCCACGGCGACCGCAAAGGGCTGATCAATGGCTTGGTGCTGACCGTCGGCCTCGGCATGCTGTTCACCATGGTGCAGGCCTACGAGTACATGCATGCGCCGTTCGGCTTCAGGGATTCGATCTACGGCGCCACCTTCTTCATGGCGACCGGCTTCCATGGTTTCCACGTCATCATCGGCACTATCTTCCTGCTGGTCTGCCTGATCCGCGCCATGAAGGGCGACTTCACGCCCAAGCAGCATTTCGGCTTCGAGGCCGCCGCCTGGTACTGGCATTTCGTCGACGTGGTGTGGCTATTCCTGTTTGCCTCGATCTATGTCTGGGCATCGAACGGCGCAATGATCGAACCGCACTGACATTGGCCCGAGGAAATGGGCCCGAGGAAAATGGGGCCGAGGAAATAGACAAGGCGGCTGCGGCGACGTGGCCGCCTTATCTTTTGCGGCAAATGCTCCTAGGATGACCCCATGAGCGACGACAAGGCGATCTGGCCACCAATCGATCCGATCTCGGCCGGCCTGCATGGCCGCTGCCCCCGCTGTGGCGAGGGCAAGCTGTTCTCCGGGTTCCTCACAGTCGGCGATCGCTGTACCAATTGCGGCCTCGATTATTCCTTCGCCGATGCCGGCGACGGGCCGGCGGTGTTCGTTATTCTGATCATCGGCTTCATCGTCGTCGGCCTGGCGCTGTGGATGGAGGTGACGCTCAATCCGCCGCTCTGGCTGCATCTGTTGCTGTGGATTCCGCTGACGCTGGTGCTGTGCCTGGCGGCGCTCAGGCTGATCAAGGGCGTGCTGCTGACGCTGCAATACCGCAACAAGGCGGCCGAGGGCCGGCTGGACCGCGGCGAATGAGCGAGGCATCAGGTTTGGTGGCCGGCCGGTCGCGGCCGAAACGCGCATTGGCGCTCGGCCTGGGTATCGTCGTGTCTTTGATCCTGCTGGCGCTCGGCACCTGGCAGGTTCAGCGCCTGCACTGGAAAGAGGGCCTTCTCCAGACGATCGACCAGCGCACGCATTCGGCGCCTGTGCCATTGGCCGAGGTCGAAAAGCGGTTTGCTGCCACCGGAGACGTGGACTACACGCCGGTGATAGTGACCGGCACTTTCCTGCATCAAGGCGAACGGCATTTCCTCGCCACCTGGGAAGGCCAGTCCGGCTTCGATGTCTTCACGCCGCTGCAACTCGAGGATGGCCGTTTCGTGCTGATCAACCGCGGCTTCGTGCCCTACGATTTCAAGGACCCCGCCAAGCGGCCGCAGGGGCAGGTGACGGGCAAAGTGACGGTGACGGGGCTCGCCCGCAACCCGCTGCCGGCCAAGCCCTCGATGATGCTTCCCGACAATGATCCGCAGAAGAACATCTTCTACTGGAAAGATCGTGACGCGATGGCCTCGAGCGCCGGCCTGCCGGCAGGTGCGGCGCTGGTGCCGATCTTCATCGATGCGAACGCCGCCGCCAACCCCGGCGGGCTGCCCGTCGGCGGCGTCACCGTCATCGACCTGCCGAACAGCCATCTGCAATATGCGATAACCTGGTACGGCCTTGCCGTCGCCCTTGCCGGTGTCCTGATCTCCTGGCTCCGCCGCCCGGCGAAAGACCAATGATCGCCGCCACTACCCTTGACAGGGCAGGGCCGCACACCTCATTTCGCGCCTTGAGCTCAGAAGTCATAGTCCGATCAACCGGCCTACAATCAGCGTAAGATGCAATCATGCTTCAGACAAAGCCACCGCTGACCATCCGGCTCTGCCAGCCGCGCGGTTTCTGTGCGGGCGTTGACCGTGCCATCCAGATCGTCGTGCTGGCGCTCAAGAAATATGGCGCGCCGGTTTATGTCCGCCACGAGATCGTGCACAACCGCTACGTCGTCGAAGGGCTGCAAAGCCTCGGCGCGGTGTTCATCGAGGAGCTCTCCGAGATCCCGCCCGAGCATCGCCAGAGCCCGGTCGTCTTTTCGGCGCATGGCGTGCCGAAATCGGTGCCGGCCGACGCCCGGTCCCGCAACCTGTTCTATCTCGACGCGACGTGCCCGCTGGTCTCGAAAGTCCACAAGCAGGCAATGCGCCATCAGCGGCTTGGCCGCCACGTGCTTTTGATCGGCCATGCCGGGCATCCTGAGGTGATCGGCACAATGGGCCAGTTGCCGGATGGCGCGGTCACTCTGATCGAGACCGAAGCCGACGCCGCAAGCTTCGTGCCCGTAGACCCGCGAGCGCTCGGTTTCGTCACCCAGACGACGCTGTCGGTCGAGGACACCGCCGGCATCATCCGCGCCCTGCAGCAACGTTTTCCCGAGTTGCACGCGCCGGCGGCGGAATCGATCTGCTATGCCACCACCAATCGCCAGGAGGCGGTCAAGGAAACAGCGGCCGGCGCCGATCTCTTCCTGGTCGTCGGTGCGCCTAACTCCTCCAACTCACGGCGGCTTGTCGAAGTGGCCGAACGCGCCGGCGCCTCGATGTCGCTTCTCGTGCAGCGCGCCTCCGAAATTCCGTGGAATGACATTGCCGGCATCTCGACACTCGGCCTGTCGGCGGGCGCCTCGGCGCCGGAGATCATCGTCGACGAGATTGTCGATGCCTTCCGGCAGCGCTTCGACGTAACCATCGAGTTGGCCGTGACGGCGACGGAGACGGAGGATTTTCCGGTGATGCGGGTGTTGCGCGATGTCGAACTGACGGCAGCCGACATGGCCTTCGTCAACGGGGCTGCGTAGCAACGATGGCGGTCTACACCGACGTCAATGAGGGCGAGCTCGGCGCGTTCCTCAGGAACTATCCGGTCGGCGATCTCTTGTCCTACAAGGGCATCGCCGAAGGCACCGAAAATTCGAATTTTCTGCTGCACACCAGCAGCGGCTCCTACATACTGACGCTTTACGAGAAGCGCGTCGACAAGGCTGACCTGCCGTTCTTTCTGGGCCTCATGGCCCACCTCGCCAGAAAGGGCATTTCGTGCCCGCTCCCGGTCACCGCGCAGGATGGCGGTGTGATCGGAACGCTTGCCGGCCGGCCGGCGGTCATCATCACCTTCCTTGAGGGTCTATCGCTGCGGCGGCCGACAGCTGGGCATTGCGGCGAGGTCGGCAAGGCTCTGGCGGCACTGCATCTCGCCGGCGCGGATTTCCCGATGACCCGCCCCAACGCCCTTGCCATCGATGGCTGGCGCAAGCTGTGGAACGCCGCCCACGCCCGCGCCGATGAGGTCGAGCCGGGATTGGCGGCCGAGGTCGATGCCGATTTCGCAGATTTCGAGCGGAACTGGCCGAACGGTCTGCCGCAGGGCATCATCCATGCCGATCTTTTCCCGGACAATGTATTCTTCCTCGGCGAGAAACTGTCCGGGCTGATCGACTTCTATTTCGCCTGCAACGACCTCTACGCTTATGATGTTGCCACGTGCCTCAACGCCTGGTGCTTCGAGAAGGATTTTTCCTTCAATCTGACCAAGGGCACGGCGTTGCTTGCCGGCTACCAAAGCGTGCGGCCGCTGAGCAGCGACGAGAAAGCGGCGCTGCCGATGCTGGCGCGCGGTTCGGCGCTGCGCTTCATGCTGACCCGGCTCTACGACTGGCTGACGGTCCCGGACGGCGGGCTTGTGATGAAACGCGACCCGACCGAATATATCCGCCGGATGCGCTTCCATCGGGCGATCAACTCTCCTTCCGAATATGGACTAACATGACCAAGCGCGTTGAAATCTTCACCGATGGTGCCTGTTCGGGCAATCCCGGGCCTGGCGGCTGGGGCGCGGTCTTGCGCTTCAACGGTGTCACGAAAGAACTGTCGGGCGGCGAGGCTGCCACCACCAACAACCGTATGGAACTGTTGGCGGCCATCTCGGCGCTTAATGCGCTCAAGGAGCCCTGCGCCGTCGATCTTTATACCGACAGCAACTATGTCAAGGACGGTATTTTCAGCTGGATCGACGGCTGGAAGCGCAACGGCTGGAAGACGGCCGCCAGGCAGCCGGTGAAGAATGCCGAGCTGTGGCAGCAGCTCGATGCAGCGCGTAACCGCCATCAGGTCACCTGGCATTGGGTCAAGGGCCATGCCGGCCATCCCGAGAACGAGCGCGCCGACGAATTGGCGCGGCTCGGCATGGCGCCATTCAAGAAAGGGCTCGTCAAGACTGTGGCACCAGTACCAGGTTCGCAGTCAAAGCAGCCGACGACCACAAAGGCGCGGCGCTCGACCCAAAGCTATTGAATTCCGGCTGCGGGTCCGCTCTCTGGCAGGAAGAGCTCTATCATGCCGATCGCATACTACATCACGCATCCCCAGGTTCAGGTCGATGCCAACGTTCCAGTGGCGGAATGGGGACTATCCGACGTCGGGCGAGCGAGAACATCGGCAATGCTCGATCAGCCGTGGGTTGGGTCGATTCGGCGGATCGTGTCATCGGGTGAACGCAAGGCGATAGAAACCGCCGAGATACTCGGAAGGCATCTCCGCCTTGCGATCGAGGTGAGGGAAGGGATGCATGAGAATGACCGATCGGCAACCGGTTTCCTGCCGCCTTCCGAGTTCGAGCGGTCGCCGACCAATTCTTCGCCAATCCAAACAGCAGCATTCGTGGATGGGAGCGAGCTATCGATGCCCAGCGTCGTATTCTAAGCGAGGTAGACACTGTGCTAGGCACCGACGCCGCTGTCGACGTCGCATTCATAGGTCACGGAGGTGTCGGAACGCTCCTGCTGCTCTCTTTGAGCGGTCGGGAAATCAGCCGCGAGGCGGATCAGCCAGCGGGCGGCGGGAACTACTTCGCATACGATAGCGGTGCGCGTCGCGTTATCCATGGATGGCAGCCGATCGACAGGCCGGCGCAGCGCCGCGACGGCTGACTTGGCTATCGGATGAGCAGGGCGGTGCCGAACAGTCCGAGCGCGAACACCGTGTGCGACACCAGATTGAGGGCGCGGACCTGCATTGGATTGGGGCGCTTCGAAGCGGCCCAGCCGGCACCCATGCCGGGCGCCAGCAGAAACCAACCGGCGCCGACGGTGACGATGCCGAGGATAAAGGCCGGCAGGAAGGTCGGCGCGGTGAGCCAGGCCGTTCCGGCCAGCACGACCAGTATGATGCCGTAGACGATGCCGACAGCATAATGAAAGGCCCAGCCAAGTGCAGATTCATGCGCATAGGGCGAGGCCTCGCCAATGTCGTCATGGAAGACCTTGCCTTCCCTGAGATGCCAGACCCAGCGGCCGACCAGCCCCCAGTTCGGCCGCGGCTGAGCAAACGCCTTGTTCAGGAAAATCGCCCAGATATCCATAAGCGCGGTTGCGCCGATACCGATCGCGACAGCGCGCCAAAAGATGTCAGACATAACCGAGGTCCCCAAAAGCAAGCAGTCCCGAAGCGCCGACGCATGGCCCCGAAAACCGGGTCGGCTTTCGGAAGGATCATGCGCCGATGAAAAGGCGGCATCCTTTGAACGCGTAGCGCTCGAAGGCGCCCTTTGTCATCCCTGGCCTAGGCTGTCGCCAAGACGGAAAGCTGTCCGAGAATGTGAGCCGCACCGGACTCGTCGACGCCGGGCTTTGTCTCGACATTGAGTGCGGTGACCTTGCCGTCATCGACGATCATCGAAAAACGCCTCGAGCGCAGCCCCATGCCGCCGCTGGAGAGGTCGGCGTCGAGGCCGACCGATTTGGCGAAATCGCCATTGCCATCGGCAAGATAAAGTATTTTGCCTTCACCGCCGCTGAAGCGAGCCCAGGCTCCCATGACGTGAACATCGTTGACCGAGACGACGGCGATAGTGTCGACGCCGCGCGCCAGGATGGCGTCGTAATTATCCAGGTAGCCCGGCAGGTGATTATTGCTGCAGGTCGGCGTGAAAGCGCCTGGAACGCCAAACAGCACGACCGTCTTTCCTGAGAATATCTCGCCCGTCGTGATCGGCTTTGCACCGTCGGCGGTCATTGTCTTGAAGGTCGCACCCGGCAGTTTGTCGCCAACGGAGATCGTCATGATGGTCCTCGCTTGAGAATGGAAAGGGAGTGTCCTTGCGATAGCGAACTAAGGCGCGCCCGGCAACCGTCCAGACGTTGGCATCACGGAAAAGGCAGCAGGCCTTCGACCGCGCCAGCGGCACTTGTCAGTGTGTAGTGAAGGCCGCCATCGGTTGGCGTTGTCGACGGCCTGTCGAGGATCGGCACCGTAAAGATCAGCTTGCCATCCTTTTCGCTGCGGGTCGGGGCACCGAACATGTAGTCGCGTTCGCCGGCAACGAAGAAGTCGGCGGCCTCGGGAGTGCCCGGAAAGCTCGCTTCGACAATCAGGGTTTCGTGATCGCCCGGCAGTACGTTTATTCCGAAATCGGGCGTTGCCGTGGCGGGCAGAGTTGCAAGGCCTGCCTTGACCAGTGCCGCATCCTCGGCGTTGTCGGGATCGGCGCCGGGATCGATGGTCAGCCTTGTCTGCACCGGGATGCAGATGGTTTCGCAAATGCCGAGGAAGATGTCCGCATCGATGACGGCCGGCTGGCCGGGTGCAGCAAGCGTGAACGTCACCGGCAATGAAACCGGGTGGTCGTAGCCGGCCCATTTGCCATAGCCGTCATCGTGGCGCTGCGGCGGCGGAAACGAAAGCGTCGCGTCGGCAATGTTGGTGCTGGCCGAGATGTCGATCTGTGGCGGCACGCCCGCATCGCCCGGATCGCGCCAATAGGTCTTCCAGCCTGGCTTCAGCGCAATGTCGAGGACACCTTGGAGACGCCCGGCCTCGTCGGCTTTGCCGCTCGTCACCAGCCGCACCCGGCCGCCTTCGCTATTGTACCAGGCCGACGAGGAGGCTGAGGCGGGGAGGCAGGTCGCCGACCCAATGGCCACGCCAAGCAGCAGGATTTTCAAGCTTTGCATGGCGATGATTTGATCGTCTATTGATGGCCGCACAATGATTTCATGACGCCGCCGGCATCATATTTGCGTGACCTTTGACTTAAGAGCCTGATCAAATCGGGCGCCGCCCATCTTTTCGGCGCCCTGGAAACGCGTTACGCTGTGGTCATGGATTTGTTGCGTCATAAAAAGACGGCCGCAGGACCCGGCTTTCTCGACGACCAGTTCCTGATTGCCATGCCCGGCATGAAGGACGACCGCTTCACGCGCTCCGTCATCTACATTTGCGCGCACAGCGACGAAGGCGCGATGGGGTTGATCATCAACCAGACGCAGCAGATGCTGTTTCCGGACCTGCTCGTGCAACTCGGCATCATGAACGAACTGGAGGCAATTCGCCTGCCGCCGCCGGCGCGCGACTTCGTCGTGCGCAATGGCGGACCGGTGGATCGCAGCCGCGGCTTCGTCCTGCATTCGGGCGACTACCGGGTGGAATCCTCGCTCGCCGTGTCCGACGACGTCTGCCTGACTGCGACCGTCGACATATTGCGCGCCATCTCCTCCGGCCGCGGACCCCGGCGGGCTCTGATGGCGCTCGGCTATGCCGGCTGGGGTGCGGGTCAGCTTGAAAACGAGATCGTCGAGAATGGCTGGCTGACTTGCCCGGCTAGTGCCGAGCTTCTGTTCGACGCCGACATCGACCGCAAATACGACCGGATCCTTGCCTCGATCGGCATCGATCTCGCGCATCTCAGCCTGGCTGCCGGTCACGCCTGAACCTCATTACGTCCCGAAATTTGTCACGCCTGAGTGAGCGGATACTGTTCCTTCAGCGTCTTCAGCACCTGGTCGCCCGGCATCGGCGCTCCGAACATGAAACTCTGCACGTATTCGCAGCCCATCTGCCGCAACTCCAGCGCATCGCTCTCGTCCGAAATGCCTTCGGCGACAACCGACAGGCCGAGTTCATGCGCCATGTTGACCATGGATTTGAGCAGCACCGCGCGTTTCGGCGTCGCGTCGTCGACGAAGCTCTTGTCGATCTTGATGGTGTCGAATGGAAAGCGCGTCAGATAGGCCAGCGATGAATAGCCGGTGCCGAAATCGTCCAGCGACAGGCCGATGCCAAGCTGCTTCAGCTTGGTCAGCACATGGGCGGTCTGCTCGGGATTGTCCATCACCAGCGATTCGGTGAGTTCGAGCCGGAAGCAGCGCGGTTTCAGATTGGCCCGCGCGATCACCGAGCGGACGTCGCTGACCAGGTCGCGGCGGATGAGCTGACGGCTGGACAGATTGACCGAGACCGACAGCGGCGCATCGCCGATCTGCTTTTGCCATCCTGCCAGGTCTTCGGCAGCCTGTTGCATGGCAAACAGGCCAAGCTGCACGATCAGGCCGCAGTTTTCGGCGACCGGGATGAAATCCGCCGGCGGGATCATGCCGCGACGCGGATGGTCCCAGCGCAGCAGCGCTTCGAAGCCGGCAACGCTGCCGTCCTCCAGCCGCACGATTGGCTGGTAGGCAAGCGTGAATTCGCGTCGTTCGATAGCGCGGCGCAGATCGGACTCGAACTGCAGCCGGTCGGTGCCGACGGTGCGGAAGGCTGGCCGGAACGGCTCGATCCTGTCGCCGCCGAAGCGCTTGGCTTGATGCATGGCAAGCTCGGCGTCCTTGACCATGTCCTCAGCCGAGGTCTGCGTGGAGGTCCAGGTGATCAGCCCGATCGAGGCGGTCAGCACGATCTCGCGCTTGGCGAAGGTGATCGGGTTGTTGATGGCGTGCTTGATGGCATCGGCAATGGCCGCGATGCGAGCCGGATCCTGCTCCGACAAAAGCATCAGCGCGAACTGGTCGCCGGCAAATCGCGACAGCGAATCCTTCGGCTTGAGCAGCCGGTGCAGCCGCCGCGCGATGGTCAAAAGGATGGTGTCGCCGGCCGAGATGCCGAGCCCGTCATTGACCTGCTTGAAGCGGTCGATGTCGATGACGAAGACGGTCGGGCGCACCTTCTCTTCGGTACGGGCGATCGAGATGATCGCCTCCAGCCGGTTCATGAACAGCTCGCGGTTGGGCAAGCCGGTCAGATTGTCGTGCACGGCGTCGTGCAGCAGCCGTTCCTCGGATTTCTTCTGCTCCGTCACGTCGACCATGGTGCCGACGCAGCGGATGACCTCGCCGTCCGAGCCGATCACCGGCCGGGCACGCAGCGAAAACCAGTGATAGTGCCCGTCGGCGCCGCGCAGGCGGAAGTTTTGCGACACCCGGCCGCGCCGGTGCTCGAGCACCACGTCGAGCGTCGTGCGAAACGTGTCGCGGTCGTCGGCATGCAGCACCGGCAGCCAGTTGCGGGCAGGGCCGCCGAGGCTGTTCGGCGCAAGGCCGAGCTGAATGCTGACGTCGGGACGAGTGACGACGCGGTCGCGCAGCACGTCCCAGTCCCACACAGTATCGCCCGATCCGGCAACCGCCAACGCCTGCCGCTCGAGGTCGGAGAACAGGCCCTGATGCAGGGCGCCGCCGGCAAAAGCGTGCTGCATCACGGTGAAGCCGATCAGCAGGATGATGAGGATCAGCCCACCGCCGAGCGCCGGCTGGGCGATATCGTTGTCCAGCATGCCGGTGATTGCCATCCACGATCCGCATAGCCACAGCAGAACCATCACCCAACTGGGCACCAGCATGATGGCGCGGTCGTAACCGCGTATACCGAGGAAGATGATCAGGCCGAGCCCGGTCAGCGCGGTGGCTGCGAAGGACAGCCTGGCAATGCCGGCGGCAACCGCCGGATCGACGATGGCAACGCCGGCGATCAGCACCAGCCCGAGGATCCAGACCAGTGCGCCGTAGCTGAAATGGCCGTGCCACCGGTTGAGGTTGAGATAGGCAAACAGGAACACCACGAAGGTCGCCGCAAGCGCCACCTCCGTTCCGGCGCGCCACATCTGCTCATTGCCCGGGGATATTTCTATGATCTTGTTGAGAAAGCCGAAATCGACGCAGATATAGGCAAGCACCGCCCAGGCTAGGGCCGCCGTCGCCGGGAACATCGAGGTCCCCTTGACGACGAAAAGAATGGTCAGGAACAGCGCCAGCAGGCCGGCGATGCCGATGACGATGCCACGAAACAGCGTGTAGGAATTGACGGAGTCCTTGTAGGATTCGGGGTCCCACAGATAGACCTGCGGCAGCTTGGGCGAGGCGAGCTCGGCGATGAAGGTAATCACCGTTCCGGGGTTCAGCGTCACCCGGAACACGTCGGCGTCTGGGCTGGTCTGGCGGTCGAGCGCAAAGCCTTCGCTGGGCGTGATCGCGGCGATACGGGTCGAGCCGAGATCCGGCCAGAACAGGCCGGAATTCACCAGCCGGAAATGCGGTGCGACAATCAGCCTGTCGAGCTGCTGGTCGGTGGTATTGGCGAGCGCGAACACCGCCCAGTCGCCGGTCGAGCGCGCGTCATTGGCCTCGACCTCGATTCGCCGCACGATGCCGTCCGGGCCGGGTGCCGTTGAGACCTGGAAATTCTCGCCCTGGTTGCGGTAGATTTCAACGGCACCCGAAAGGTCGAGCGCCACGTCGTCGCGGGCAATCTTGATCGGTTCGACCGCAAACGCCGAGGATGCCGCGCAGAGCGTGACGATTGCCGCCAGCATAAGGGCAAGCAGCGACCCGTTGCGCAGAAAATTCGTCAAAATCAGCCCTTTGTTCCAACGCCCGGCGGATCGTCCGCGATTCGGGCGTATAGGTAATGGTCCTGCCAGATGCCGTTGATCCTGAGATAGGATCGTAGCAGTCCTTCGCGCCGGAATCCGGCTTTTTCAAGCACGCGGATCGACCGGGCGTTATCGGGGATACAGGCAGCTTCGATCCGGTGCAACCGCAGCGTTTCGAAGGCGAAACGCGTCACCACCTTGACGGCATCGGTCATCAGGCCGCGTCCGCTGAAGCGCTCGCCGATCCAGTAGCCGATATGGCCGCTTTGGGCGACCCCGTGGCGGATATTGCCGAGGGTGATACCGCCGGCAAGCTTGCCGCTGCTTTTCTCGAAGATGAAGAAGGCGATCGCCGTCCCCTGCGCATAGTCCTCGCGGTAGCGGCCGATACGATGCCGCCATGCGGTGCGGTCGAGCTCGTCAGGGGTCCATCGCGGCTCCCACGGCTCAAGGAAGGCACGGCTTTCGCCGCGCAGCACCGACCACTCGCGATAGTCGTTGGTCAGCGGCACACGCAGCGTGACAAGGTCGCCCTTCAGTGCCGGCAGGTCGCGGCGAAAGAAAGGGAGCGCGAACACGACGCTCGAATAAGCTTAGACGGCAAGCTTACGGGCAGTGGTCTGCGAGCCCGAAAGCGAATCGAGGATCGCTTCATAGGGCGCGAGCGTACCCACCGGCCCGACGGCTGTAAGCGTCGGCTTCGTCGAAAAAAGCCGCGACGACAGATCCGTCAGCCGCTTGACCGTCAGCGCCGACAGCCGCTCCATCAGCTCTTCCTTGGCGATCGGCCTGCCGAACAGAAGCAACTGCCTGGCGATCTGCGAGGCGCGGCTGGCCGGGCTCTCGGCCGACATGATCAGCCCGGCGCGGTATTGGGCACGCGCCCGGTCGAGCTCCTCCTGCAGGATGTTTTCGCCGGCCTTTTGCAGCTCGTCGATGATCACAGGCACCAGCTCGGCGATATCGCTTTGTCCGGTTGCCGCATGGACCCCGAAGACGCCGGTGTCGGAAAAACCCCAATGGAAGGCATAGACCGAATAGCACAGGCCGCGTTTTTCGCGGACTTCCTGGAAAAGCCGCGACGACATGCCGCCGCCGAGGATCATCGACAGGACCTGAGAGGCATAGAAATCGCGGACGTGATAGGCACGGCCCTCGAAACCCAGCACGATCTGGGCGTCCATCAGGTCGCGGTCTTCGCGAAAATCGCCGCCGACATATTGCGCATATTGCGGGATGGTGCCGTCGGCCTTGCCGCGGAAGCCGCCGAGACGCTTTTCGACCTCGCGCACGAAATCGTCGTGCTTGATGTCGCCGGCTGCCACCATCACCATGTTCTCGGCGCCGTATTGCCGTTCGATGAAGTCGTGCAGTTGCTTCGAAGTGAAGGATTTGACGGTTTCCGGCGTGCCGAGAATCGAGCGGCCGATGGTCTGGTGGCGGAAGGCGGTCTCGGTAAAGTGATCGAAAACGACATCGTCGGGCGTATCGTGCGCGGCGCCGATCTCCTGCAGAATCACATGCTGTTCGCGCTCCAGCTCCTGCGGATCGAATTCGGAGTCCTGCAGGATGTCGGAAAGGATATCGACCGCCAGCGGCACATCGTCGCTCAGAACCCTTGCATAATAGGAGGTCGTCTCGACGCTGGTCGCGGCATTGATCTCGCCGCCGACGTCCTCGATCTCCGAGGCGATCTCGAAGGCGCTTCGCCGCCTGGTGCCCTTGAAAGCCATGTGCTCGAGCAAATGCGCCATTCCGTGCTCTTCGTCACGCTCGTTGCGTGCGCCCGACTTGACCCAGGCACCAAGGGCAACAGATTCGAGGCTTGGAAGGGTTTCGGTGGCGACTGTCAGGCCGTTCGACAGACGGCTTACCTCAACACCCATATGGCAATTACTCCCTAACGCGCCGCCCGCGTGTGGCGGCCGACATAATCTTCCACCATTTTCAGGTCGGATGGAAGTACCGTGTATTTTTCCTCGGCGCTCATCAACCCGCCCAGCCATGCGGGGAGGGCAGGCGACACGCCGCTGGCGGCTTCGACGGCCGCCGGAAACTTTGCCGGGTGCGCAGTGCCCAGCACCACCATTGGCACCTCACCGGCGGCTTTGCCGGTGGCCACATGCACGGCTGCGGCGGTATGCGGGTCGAGCAGATAGCCACTCGCCGCAAGTGTGGTGCGGATTGTGGCGGCGACCTCGCCCATGGTGGCGCGGCCGGCGTCGAATTCGGAGCGGATCTTGGCGATTTCGCCGGCCTCGATGGTGAAGGCGCCGGACTGCTTGAGCCCGTCCATGTAGCGCCGCACGGTCGAGGCATCGCGGCCGGACGCCTCGAACAGCAAGCGTTCGAAGTTCGAAGACACCTGGATGTCCATCGAGGGCGACGTGGTCGAAAAGACCCCTTTCATGCGGTATTCGCCGGTCGCCAGCGTGCGCGCCAGAATATCGTTGTCGTTCGTGGCGATGATCAGCCGCTCGATCGGCAATCCCATCTTCTTGGCGGCGTAGCCGGCGAAAATGTCGCCGAAATTGCCGGTCGGCACCGTGAAGGAAACCGGCCTGTCGGGCGCGCCAAGCGACAGCGCGGAGGAGAAATAATAGACGATCTGGGCCATGATGCGGGCCCAATTGATCGAATTGACGCCGGATAGCGACACCCGGTCGCGAAAACCGTGGTCGTTGAACATGTCCTTCACCAGGCCTTGGCAGTCGTCGAAATTGCCTTCGATCGCCAATGCTTGGACGTTTGCGGCGGTCGACGTCGTCATCTGCCGCTGCTGCACCGGCGAGACGCGGCCGTGCGGGAAAAGCACGAAGATGTCGGTGCGGTTGCGCCCGGCAAAGGCATCGATGGCGGCCCCTCCGGTGTCGCCGGAAGTGGCGCCGACAATGGTGGCGCGCTGGTCGCGCTCGGCCAGCACATGGTCCATCAGCCGCGCAAGAAGCTGCATCGCCACGTCCTTGAACGCGAGCGTCGGGCCGTGGAACAACTCGAGCACGAAGCTGTTCGGCCCGCTCTGCACCAGCGGGCAGACGGCCTCATGGCGGAAGGTCGCATAGGCTTCGCGCACCAGCCGTTCGAACACCGGCGCCGCGATCTCGCCACCGAGGAACGGCGACAGCACGCGGATTGCAAGATCGGGATAGGCAAGGCCGCGCATGGCGCGGACCTCTGCTGCGGAAAAATGCGGCCAGGCGCTCGGCAGATAGAGCCCGCCGTCGCGGGCCAGCCCGGCCAGCACCGCGTCGGAGAATCCAAGCGCGGGCGCTTCCCCGCGGGTACTCACATATTGCATCGTCACGTTTCCATTGCTGCGGGAATCTTCGCCCGCCGTAAGGTGGTGGATTTCTGCGCTGGCTCAGTCGCATTTTTGCCGCGCGGTTGATATACGTCACCGGCTTTGCGAGAGGGAAGTGCAGTTCATGGCGTTTCATTCATTCAACGGTCGTTTTGTCGCGGGTCTGGCGCTCACCGGCTTTATGCTTGCTGCCGCAGGCTGCCAATCGAGCGACAATAGCATTCTCGGCTTCGGCAAGAAGGATACGACGCCACCACCGCCACCCGACCCCAAGGTGCTTTCCAGCCAGCTGCAGGCCTATTGCCCGAAAGTGACGTTGCGTGACGGCACCGCCTTCTTCAATATCTACGCCAAGAGCGGTCCGAAGCCGAAGAAAAAAACCGATGTTGCCGCCGAGGATGCCCAAGCCGCCCAGCCGGCAGCGGACGCGGCAGGCGTCGATCAGCCGGACGATTCCGCCAAGATCATCTATCAGGCTTCGATCACCGATGTGACCCGCGACTGCAGCCGCGCCAACGGCTCCTTGTCGATGAAGATAGCCGTTGCCGGCAAGGTCGTGCCTGGTCCGATGTTCGCCCCCGGTACCATCACCATGCCGATCCGTATCGCGGTGATGCACGGCACCGAAGTTCTCTATTCGCAGCTTCACTCCTATCAGGTCCAGGTTACCGATCCCTCGAGTGCCACGCAGTTCGTCTTCACCGATTCCAACGTCGTCGTTCCGGAGCCGACGGCGCGGGACTACCAGGCATTTGCCGGGTATGACGAGGGCGCTCCGAAAGGGGCGTCGGACAAGCCGAAGAAGAAGAAAGCCGCCGCGACCAACTGAGCCGGTGCATTCGCGCCACGGCGGTTGGAGGCGGCCTCTCAGGCGTCCGCCGACCATTCCGACAGCGCGGCGATCACGCTTTTCAGTTCCGCCCAGCGGCGGATGACCGTTTCGGCACCGGCTTCGGTCAGCGCATCGGCGTGGCCGGGATAGCTGTGCGCCGCGCCGGTGAAGCCGATGACGCGCATTCCCGCCGTCTTGGCGCCGGTGACGCCATGCACGGAATCCTCGATGACGAAGGTGTTCGCAGGATCGGCCTTGAGCTTTTCCGCGGCGAACCGGAACACGTCCGGCGCCGGCTTGGTTTTCCCGGTCGGCGTTTCCAGCGACGAAAAGATACGGCCGGCAAAGAACGGCAAAAGCTGCACCTTCTCCAGCATGAATTCGATCCGCTCCGAACGCGAATTCGAACAGACGCAGCGCGGCACCATTACCGCGGCGACAGCCTCGTGCGCCCCGTCGATGGCACGCACGTCGCTGCGCAGCCGGCGATCGACCAGCTGTTCCTCCTTGTCGATCAGGGAGGCCTGGAACGGGATCCGGGACTTTTCCTCGACCCGCATCATGATGTCCCTGAAAGTCAGCCCGGCATAGACCTCGGAAATCTCCTCCGCCGATATCTCATAGCCGGCCGAGGTCAAAAGCTCGGCATCGATGCGTGCGGCGATGATTTCGGAATTGACGAGCACGCCGTCGCAATCGAAGATGACAAGGTCTGGCTGGGGCATGGTGATCCGGAAAGCGGGATGAAGGGAATGCCAAGAGGCCTTTGGTCCAAACGGCTCAGGCGGCGCGGCATACACCAACAGGCCGGGCTTCGCAAATTCGGCAGTATGCTTCACTGAATATTTACGCTGATCGGTAACCATAACGGACAGTAAACAGTAACGCGTGCCTTGGGTGTCATAATGTCTGCCGTGCGTCTTCTCGACGAGCTTTCCGATGCTCCCCAGCAATCCGAGTGGCTGGATACGATCCTGAAGGGCGACTGCGTGGCCGCGCTGGAACGGCTGCCGGAAAAATCGATCGACGTGATCTTTGCCGATCCGCCTTACAATCTGCAGCTCGATGGCGATCTGCACCGGCCCGACCAATCCAAGGTCGATGCCGTCGACGACCATTGGGACCAGTTCGACAGTTTTGAGGCCTACGACGCCTTCACCCGCGCCTGGCTGCTGGCGGCGCGCCGCGTGTTGAAGCCCAACGGCACGATCTGGGTCATCGGCTCCTACCACAATATTTTCAGGGTCGGCGCCAAGATGCAGGACCTGGGCTTCTGGATCCTCAATGACGTCGTCTGGCGCAAGACCAATCCAATGCCCAATTTCCGTGGCCGTCGCTTCCAGAACGCGCATGAGACGATGATCTGGGCATCGCGCGACCAGAAGGGCAAAGGTTACACCTTCAACTACGAGGCGCTGAAGGCATCGAACGACGACATTCAGATGCGCTCCGACTGGCTGTTTCCGATCTGCACCGGCGGCGAGCGCCTGAAGAACGACAATGGCGACAAATTGCATCCGACGCAGAAGCCGGAAGCGTTGCTTGCCCGCGTCATGACGGCATCGACCAGGCCCGGCGACATCGTGCTCGATCCCTTCTTCGGTTCAGGAACCACCGGTGCGGTGGCCAAACGGCTTGGCCGCCACTTCGTCGGCATCGAGCGTGAGCAAGCCTATATCGATGCCGCCATGGAACGCATCGATGCGGTCCGGCCGCTGGACGGCGCCAATTTGACAGTGCTGACCGGCAAGCGCGCCGAGCCGCGCGTTGCCTTCGTCACGCTGCTCGACAATGGCCTGGTGGCACCCGGCGCTACGCTCTACGACGCCAAGAAGCGTTGGGCGGCCAAGGTGCGTGCCGACGGCACGCTGGCGATCGGCGACAGTGCCGGGTCGATCCACAAGATCGGCGCTGAGGTACAGGGGCTGGACGCCTGCAACGGATGGACCTTCTGGCATTATGAGCGCAGCGGAGGCCTGACCCCGATTGACGAGCTTCGCCGCATTGCGCGGCTAGGCATGGAACGGGCAGGGGCCTGACGGTTTCTGAGTTGCGACAGATCAGTTAATGCGAAGGCTCAGCCAGTCCCTGGAAGCGATTCAAATCACACCTTGATCCCAAGACGCGCAAGGTCCGCCCTGAGCGTCTTTGCATCGGTGAACAGCACCGACTGCCAGCCGGCCGCCTTGGCGCCGTCGACATTTTTCTGGCTGTCGTCGATGAATAGCGTGGCTGACGGTTCGAGGCCGAACGCGGTGACGTGGTGATCATAGATGGCGCGATCCGGCTTGATTAGCCCGATCTCGGCTGACACGGTGATGCCGCGCGGGCGCTCCAGGAACGGAAAGCGGTCGCGCGCTTCGCGGAACGTATCGTCAGCCCAGTTGGTCAGCAGCGTCACGTCATGGCCAGTGTCGATCAGGCGCTCCATGATGGCTACGCTGTCATTATAGGCATGCGGTGCCATTTCGTGCCAATGGCGGCGGAAATTGCGGATATTCTGTTCGTGATCCGGGTACTGGGCGATCAGGAGCGTCTCTGCCTCTTCCCAGGTCCGGCCGCGATCCTGCTCGATGTTCCAATCATGCGTGCAGACATTGTCGAAGAACCATTTCCGTTCGTCTGGATCGGGGATCAAGCGGCTGAAGGGCAGGTTCGGATCATAGTGGATCAGCACTTTGCCGATGTCGAAAACGATGTGGCGGATTTCGGACATTCTTCTCTCTTTCAATGCGGCCGCTGCTTCTTCGTCGCGCCCGGTATCGCCGCTTCGATTACCTTTTTCATGACGCTCGGCAGCGCTTCCCCGGAAATTTCATGGGCCAGCGACCAGAAATGCCCGGGCGGGGCGGCGCTGTCGGTCTCCGCCTTGAACACGTCGAGTTCGAGCGCAAAATGGGTAAAGACATGGCCGATGCGTCCGGCCTGCCGCCAGTCGCCGGGGAACGGGGCTGCCGCTTCCGTTGTGGCGCCGTCGATGCGCGCGGTCCAGCCGGTCGTCGGCACTTCGGTCATGCCGCCCAGCAGGCCTTTTTCGACGCGCTTGCGCAAAAGCACGGCGCCGTCGCCCCTGACGGCGACGAAAGCGGCGCCGCGGCGCAAGGGTTTCTCGGCCTTGGGCAGGCGGACCGGAAAGCGCTCGGGATCGCCCGAGATTGTGGCGCTGCAATCCTGCCTGACGGGGCAAAGCACGCAGCGGGGCCGGCGCGGTGTGCAGATCGTCGCGCCCAGGTCCATCATCGCCTGCGCGAAGTCGCCGGGCCTTGTCCCGGGAACCATGTGCTCGACATGGCTGCGTATCTCGCTCTTGGCTTCGCCCAGCGGCGTGGCGATCGAAAACAGCCGTGAGACTACCCGTTCGACATTGCCGTCGACGACCGCGGCTGGTCGGTCGAAGGCGATCGCCGCGATCGCCGCTGCCGTATAGGCGCCGATACCGGGCAGTTCCTTCAAGCCGGTCTCACTGTCCGGAAAGCGGCCGCCTAGCCGCGCGACGAGATCGGCGCAAGCCTTGAGGTTGCGGGCGCGAGAATAATAGCCGAGCCCGGCCCAGGCCTTCATGACGTCTTCGATCGGTGCCGCCGCCAGTGCCTCGACAGTTGGCCACTTCTGCACGAACGCCCGGAAATAGGATTTTACCGCCTCGACCGTGGTTTGCTGCAGCATCACCTCGGAAAGCCAGACCAGATAGGGATCGGGCTGCGCGCCGCCTGCCAGCGGGCGCGGCGGAACGCGCCAGGGCAGGTCGCGGTGATGCGCGTCGTACCAGCCAAGCAGCCGGAACGCGATCTCGCCATTGTCTCCGGATACGGCCTTGCGGGTCTGGTCGTGCAGTGCCATTGATCGAGGGTCGGCCCTAATCCACTGGTGCTGAAGCTGGTGACTGGAGAACGCACATGGCAGGGAAAAGGCCCTTCGGCAATCCCGTTCCGGTGAGCGATCTCGCAACCGAGATCCTCGACCCGGTGCTGCGCAAGCGGGCCGGCATGTCGATCGGGCTGGTTCAGTCGTGGGAAGAGATTGCCGGGCCGCGGCTTGCCGGCCGCTCGCGCCCGGAAAAGATCCAGTGGCCACGCCGCATGCACGAGGACGATCCGTTCGAGCCGGCGGTGCTGGTGATTGCCTGCGAGGGTGTGGCGGCACTGCATCTGCAGCACGAGACCGGCGAGATCATCAACCGGGTCAATGCGTTTCTCGGCTTCAATGCGATCGGCCGGATCAGGATCGTGCAGAAACCGGTAATGAGTGGCAAGGAAAAGCCGAAACCCATTTTGCGGCCGCTGACCGTGGCCGAGAAGGCGAAGCTGTCGGGCACTGTCGGTTTGATCGAGGACGACGGGCTGCGCGCCTCGCTGGAGCGGCTTGGCGCCACCATTCTAGGCCAAAGGAAGCCGTAATCTCGCGCTATCGTGATGGCATGCTCGAATTTGCCGATTGGAATAGGGGTGGCAATGCCTTAATTCGCGCCAACTCTCGCTTTTTGTAGCCTTTGCATTGCAAAATCCAACTATTGCCAGGTGATTCGTATGATCCGTTCCTTGTCCCGCAGAAATCTCTTGTCGTCGCTCGCCGCCATACCAGCGGTGGCGCTGCTTGCCGCCTGCAGCGATTCCGGCGAGAAAGCCGAGGCGCAGGATGTGAAGCCTGCGGCTCCGGCGGAACCTGCGAAGCCGGCCGCGCCAGCCGCCGCCAAAGCGCCTGAAGCTCAGGGCACGGTGGATATGGCAGCCTTGTTGAAGCCCAGCGCGCTGCCCGACATGCAGCTCGGCAAGGACGACGCAAAGGTCACCATCGTTGAATATGCATCGATGACCTGCCCGCATTGCGCGCATTTCGCCGAGACCACTTTTCCGGAGCTGAAGACGAAATATATCGACACCGGCAAGGCCCGTTACATCCTGCGCGAATTTCCGTTCGACCCCAGCGCCGAGGCCGGTTTCATGCTGGCGCGCTGCTCCAAGGACAACTATTTCCCGATGGTCGACGTGCTGTTCAGGCAGCAGGCGAACTGGGTTGGTGTGAACAATACCAAGGACGCACTGCTGCAAATCGCCAAGCTTGCCGGTTTTACACAGGAGTCCTTCGAGGCCTGCTTGACGGACCAGAAGCTTCTGGACGATGTGAGATCCGTCCAGAAGCGCGGCGCCGACGAATTCAAGGTCGATTCCACACCGACCTTTTTCATCAACGGAAAGACCTACAAAGGGGCGATGTCGATTGCGGAAATGTCGGCCATCATCGACCCTCTGCTCTGACGTTTCGGCAGCGCCGAAGCGGCTGCGCTTCGGCGTGCGCACTTCTTTGTCTTGCCGCTGGTTCTCCTTGCAAAACCGCGGAACAGTTTTGCGAAACTTGGCTATGGGTCGGCGCGAATGAAGTTCTCGCGCCTTCGCCTCCTCGGCTTCAAATCCTTCGTCGAACCCGGCGAGTTCGTCATCGAACGCGGCCTGACCGGCATCGTCGGGCCGAACGGCTGCGGCAAGTCGAACCTGGTCGAGGCGCTACGCTGGGTTATGGGCGAAAGCTCTTACAAGAACATGCGTGCGTCCGGCATGGACGACGTCATCTTTTCCGGCTCGGGAGCGCGTCCGGCCCGCAACACCGCCGAAGTCACGCTGTTCCTCGACAATAGCGACCGGACTGCGCCGTCTGCCTTCAACGACGCCGATGAGTTGCAGGTCTCGCGCCGCATCGAGCGCGAGGCCGGCTCGCTCTACCGCATCAATGGCAAGGAAGCCCGTGCCAAGGATGTCCAGCTGCTGTTCGCCGACCAGTCGACCGGCGCCCGCTCGCCCTCGATGGTTGGCCAGGGCCGCATCGGCGAGCTGATCCAGGCAAAGCCGCAGGCGCGCCGCGCACTGCTGGAAGAGGCGGCCGGCATTTCCGGCCTGCACACACGGCGCCACGAAGCCGAGCTGCGGCTGAAGGCGGCCGAACAGAACCTCGAACGGCTGGATGACGTCGTCGGCGAGCTGGAAAGCCAGATCGAAAGCCTGAAACGCCAGGCCCGCCAGGCCTCGCGCTTCAAGAACCTGTCGGCCGACATCCGCAAGGCCGAAGCGAAGCTGCTGCATCTGCGTTGGACGCTGGCCAAGACGCAGGAAGGCGAAGCGCGTTCGGCGCTGGCGATTGCCACCGCGCTGGTCGGCGACCGTGCTGCCGCCCAGATGGCTGCCGCAAGGGAACAAGGTATCAACGCCCACCGGCTGCCGGACCTGCGCGATGCGGAAGCCGCCGCCGCCGCCGCCTTCCAGCGTCTGTCGATCGCCAAGGCACAGATCGAGGAAGAGGCAGGCCGCATCCGCGCCCGCCAGGCTGAGCTCGACCGCCGACTGCAACAGCTCGATGGCGACCTTGCCCGCGAGGAGCGCATGGTCCGCGACAATGCGGATATCCTCGAACGCCTCGCCGCCGAAGAAGCCGCGCTCAATGTCGAAAACGCCGGCGCCGCCGAGCGCGAGGCCAGCACCCGCGCGGCTTTCGAGCAGGCGGCATCGACGCTTGCTTCGAGCGAGGCCAAGCTGGCCTCGCTGACCGCCGAACGGGCGGAGGCGGCCGCCTCGCGCAACCAGATTGAACGGACGCTGCGCGATACCGCTGAGCGCCGCGACCGCTTTGCCCGCCAGCTTGCTGATGTCGACCGCGAACTGTCGGAGATCGTCTCCAGGGTCGCCGGCCTGCCCGACCCCGCCGAGAAGCGGCTGCTGGTCGAACAGGCGCAGGCGCTGCTCGAAGGGGCCGAACGAGCCGCGATTGCCACGGAACAGGCGGTCGCCGAGGCACGCGCAAGCGAAAGTGCCGCCCGCCCACCGGTTCAGGACGCAAAGGCCGAACTGGCGCGGATCGAAACCGAGGCCCGCACGCTCGCCAAGATCCTGAACGCCGCGAGCGGCGATTTGTTTCCCTCGGTGCTGGAGCAGATCAGCGTCGAGCGTGGCTACGAGACGGCGCTGGGTGCCGCGCTTGGCGAAGATCTCGACGTGCCGCTTGATCGTAGCGCGCCTGTGCATTGGGGCCAGAGCGAAATCCAGCCCGGCGATGTCGCTTTGCCGGAACGCATAAAGAGCCTCGCTAGCGTGGTGCGCGCGCCGGCGCAACTGGCCCGCCGGCTGGCCCAGATCGGCATTGTCGATGCCGCCGACGGAAGAAAGTTGCAGACGCTGCTTGCTCCCGGTCAACGATTGGTCAGCCGCGAAGGCGCGCTCTGGCGTTGGGATGGCTTCACCGCCAGCGCCGATGCGCCGACCGCCGCCGCGCAGCGGCTGGCGCAGAAAAACCGGCTGGCCGAACTCGATGCCGAAGCGGTTCATGCCACGCGCATCCTGCGCGAAGCCGAACAGGCGCTTGCGCAGGCCGAACAGGCGCTTGCCCAGGCGAGCGAGGCCGAACGCAATGCCCGACAGGCCGGGCGCGACGCCCAGCATGGGCTGGATGCTGCCCGCAATACGCTGGCTGAGGCCGAAAAAGCCGGCGGCGAACTGTCGAGCCGGCGTGCAGCACTTGACGAGGCGCGCGCGCGTATCGTCGACAGCCATGAGGAGACGGCGGCGGCATTCGTCGAGGCGGAAATGCTGCTGCAAGACGCTCCCGATCTCGGCGATCTGCAACTGCAGCTCGAGCAGTCGGCGGCCAACGTCGCCCGCGACCGCGCCGCCCTTGCCGATGCGCGTGCCGTTCACGAGGGCCTGAGGCGAGAAGCCGAGGCACGTGCGCGCCGGCTCGACGCGATCGGCGCGGAACGGCGCAATTGGGTGGAGCGCGCCGAAAACGCCTCGACGCAGATCGCGGCACTCGGCGAACGCAAGGCAGAGGCTGAGGCCGAGCGCGAGCAACTGGCCGACGCACCCGACGAGATCGACGGCAAACGGCGCGCCCTGCTGTCGCAACTCGCCGAGGCCGAAAGCCTGCGAAAAGCTGCAGGTGACCGCTTGCAGGAAGCGGAGAACCGGCAGTCCGAGCTGGACAAGGCTGCGACCGCTGCCATTCAGTCGCTCGCCGAAGCGCGCGAAACGCGTGTTCGCGCCGAAGAGCGGCTGACCGCCGCCGACGAGCGTCGGCTGGAAGTCGAGGCGCGCATCCAGGAAACGCTGAACACGCCGCCGCATCTGGTGATCCGCCACACTGGCCTCGAACCCGACAGCCCGATGCCCGAAATGGCCGAGATCGAGCGTCAGCTCGACCGGCTGAAGGTTGAGCGCGAACGGTTGGGCGCCGTCAATTTGCGCGCCGAGGAAGAGCAGAAGGAACTATCGGACCGGCTGGAGACCATCGTCTCCGAGCGCGACGACATCATCGAGGCGATCCGCAAGCTGCGGCAGGCGATCCACAGCCTGAACCGCGAAGGCCGCGAGCGGCTGCTCGCCGCCTTCGAGGTGGTCAACGGCCATTTTCAGCGGCTGTTTTCGCATTTGTTCGGCGGCGGCACCGCCGAGCTGCAACTGATCGAGTCCGACGATCCGCTCGAAGCCGGGCTCGAGATCCTGGCGCGCCCGCCCGGCAAGAAACCGCAGACGATGACGCTGCTGTCCGGCGGTGAGCAGGCATTGACGGCGATGTCGCTGATCTTCGCCGTGTTCCTGACCAACCCGGCGCCGATCTGCGTGCTCGACGAAGTCGACGCCCCGCTCGACGACCACAATGTCGAACGCTTCTGCAATCTGATGGACGAAATGGCCGCAACCACCGAAACGCGCTTCGTCATCATCACACACAACCCGATCACCATGGCGCGCATGGACCGGCTGTTCGGGGTAACCATGGCCGAGCAAGGCGTTAGCCAACTGGTGTCGGTCGACCTGCAGGCTGCCGAAGCCATGCGCGAGGCAAGCTGAAGCATCAGCTTAGTGGTGGTCTCCACCTCGGCTTTCGACTATAGCACGACGAAATGGGCTGGATCTGCCTCTCCAGATACCCGCCCGGCTGTGCGCGTGGAGAAGCTTGTTGCCTATACTTATCACCGGAGCCGCGGGGTTCATTGGCAGTCATGTTTGCCACCATCTGCTCAACCGGGGAGAAGCGGTCGTCGGCGTCGACAACATGAACGACTATTACGACCTGGCGCTCAAAAAGGGGCGGCTTGCCCGCCTTTTGCCCCGTAAGGATTTTTCGTTCCACCAGATCGATATTGCCGAACAGGGCGCGCTTGCGGCCGCTTTGGCGGGGAAAGGCATCGTCAGAATCGTGCATCTCGCCGCGCAGGCCGGCGTGCGTCACTCACTCGACAATCCACGGCTCTATATCCGTTCCAATGTCATGGGCCACCTCGAAGTGCTCGAATTCTGTCGCGCCGAACCGGCATTCGAGCATCTGGTCTATGCCTCGTCGAGCTCGGTCTATGGTGGCAACCGCAGCGTGCCGTTCAGCGAGGCCGATCAGGTCGACAAGCCCGTCTCGCTTTACGCCGCCACCAAGAAAACCGATGAACTGATGAGCCACACCTACGCCCATCTGTTCGGCATACCGCAGACCGGCCTGCGGTTTTTCACGGTCTATGGTCCCTGGGGCCGCCCCGACATGGCCTATTGGATGTTCAGCAAGGCGATGCTCGAGGACAATCCGATCCGGGTCTTCAACAATGGCGAAATGTGGCGCGATTTCACCTACATAGACGATGTTGTGAAGGCGGTTGTCGCTGTGCTCGACAAGCCCCCCACGGACGTTCCGCCGAACAGGCTTTACAATGTCGGCAACAACCGGCCGGTGCGGCTGGGCGACTTCATCGACATTCTGGAAAGGCTGCTCGGGGTCAAGGCAATCCGCCACAACGAGCCGATGCAGGCGAGCGACGTCGAGAAGACTTATGCTGACATGACCGCGCTGGAGCGGGATTTCGGCTTTAGGCCTAGCGTTTCGATAGAGGACGGGCTGAAGAAGTTTGTCGATTGGTACCGGCCGTACTCGAAGCAGTAATTTGCACCGCTCGCTGTGACATCTCCTATCTCGATGCGAACCGATATCACTGGCATTCGGCCCAAATCCGCAACTGATCCGGCGCGAAGCTTTGAAGAACCTGGCCCATGGTGCTCGTGCGACAGTAGCTCACCGTCAAGCGTGACCTGGAGTGGGTACAAGTCGGACTGCAAAAAGCATCATACTGTCCTAACATCCTGTTAACCACATGCTCGCTGAAAAGTATCCGATTAACCTTTGAGGCGCTTATGAACGCTATGTTCTGTGGCTTGCTGTTCAGTATGAGCTGTGTAGATGTGCGGATTCGGGGGCTATTTCGGTTCAGTCCGGGATGCGGAAGCTTTGCTTGCGCGCATGACGTCTGCGATCGCCCATCGCGGGCCGGATGAACGAGGGAAATTCGTAGCGCCCGAAGCTGGACTTGGGCATGCGCGGCTGTCGGTGATCGGGATTGGTGATGGCCAGCAACCGATGTCCGACGAGACCGGCAATTTGACGATTGCGTTCAACGGCGAGATTTTCAATTACGTGGAATTGCGCGAAGGACTGCTGGCCAAGGGCCGACGCTTCCGCACGTCGAGCGACACAGAAGTTCTCCTGCAGCTGTATGACGAGATGGGCGAAGACTGCCTGTCGCTCCTGAACGGTGATTTCGCCTTCGCGATATGGGATAATCGGCGTCGGCGGATGGTGCTTGCAAGAGACCGCATGGGTGTTCGGCCGCTGTTCTACACCAGCAGGGACGGGGTGCTCTACTTTGCGTCGGAGATAAAAGCCCTGCTGAAGGTGCCCGGCGTCTCGGCCGAAATCGATCCGATCGCACTCGACCAGATCTTTACGCTGTGGGCGCCGATCGCTCCACGCACGGCTTTCCGCAACATCCACGAGCTGGAGCCGGGAAGCGTGATGATCGCGACACAGGGGCAAGTCACGGTCAAACCATATTGGCACCTAGACTACCCGTATCTCGACGCGCCATCAAAAATCAGCAATGAGGACGATGCGGCCGAAGAACTGCAGGCCCTTTTGACCGACGCGGTGAGGCTTCGCATGCGCGCCGACGTTCCGGTCGGTTCTTACCTTTCGGGCGGGCTCGATTCATCCCTCGTTTCGGCAATCGCGGCCGGCATGACTCCTCTTAAGCTGCAGACATTTTCCGTGACGTTCGACAGCGCCGAGCATGACGAAAGCGCCTTCCAGACCGAAATGGCGTTGGCGCTTGGCACCTATCATCGAACCATCGCCTGCCGTGCGGGCGATATCGCCGGTGTGTTTCCCGAAGTCATCCGCTTTGCCGAACGGCCGATCATCCGTACCGCCCCCGCCCCCCTCTATCAACTGTCCGGCCTCGTTCGCCAGGCCGGTTTGAAAGTGGTGCTGACAGGCGAAGGCGCCGACGAGGTCTTTGCCGGCTATGATGTCTTCAAGGAAGCGCGGGTTCGCCGTTTCTGCGGACGACAGCCGGCATCGCGCATCAGGCCACAGCTGTTCCGCAAGCTTTATCCCTATCTGCCGGGGCTGCAACAGCAGTCCGTGGAGTACCTGGCTGCGTTCTTCGGCACCGGCAGCGCTGCCCTGGACGATCCCCTATTCTCGCATCGGCCGCGTTTCAAGACCACATCAGCGGCGAAGATGTTCTTTTCCGGTGACCTGCGCGCGACATTGAAGGGCTATGACGCAGCCGAGGAACTGGCCAGCCGGTTGCCTGAGGCGTTTTCCCGGTGGCATCCGCTGCATCAGGGGCAATATCTCGAAACCCGCTTTCTCCTGCCGGGCTACATCCTCTCGAGCCAGGGCGACCGGATGGCCATGGCGCACGGTATTGAAGGGCGTTTCCCCTTCCTCGATCATCGTTTGGTGGAGTTTGCAGCAAGACTTCCGCCGGAAATGAAGCTGAAGGGACTGGTGGAAAAACACATACTGCGCAAAGTTGCCAAGCACTTGCTCCCGACGGCCATCGGGGAGCGCACCAAACAGCCTTACCGGGCGCCGGAAGCCCGCTCCTTCGTTGGAGCCGGAGAACTGGACTACGTGCGCGACTCGCTCAGCGAGGCGAGCATCGCCGCCGGAGGACTA
Source organism: Mesorhizobium sp. M0894 (assembly GCF_040319725.1). Taxonomy (NCBI): domain Bacteria; kingdom Pseudomonadati; phylum Pseudomonadota; class Alphaproteobacteria; order Hyphomicrobiales; family Phyllobacteriaceae; genus Mesorhizobium; species Mesorhizobium sp. M0894. The sequence goes on from NZ_JAMYOG010000005.1 coordinate 88,760, forward strand.
TTCAACGCCAAGGCGGTGGCGAACCTGCACGAGAAATGCCGCTTGCAGCCAGCGTCCGGGTTCCGCGACAATGCTGCCTTCGTCGGCATTTTGTCGACCCAACTGTGGCAGAAGATTTTCACCGGCCAAAAGGTCGGTACAGCACGAGCGGCCTGAGAAATCGAGGGAAGAAAACATCATGGTAACAATCAAGGACAAGGTCAAAACCTTTATCGTCGACAACTTCCTGTTCGGCGACTCGTCCTACGAGCTTGCAGACACGGCATCACTGATCGAGAACGACATCATCGACTCGACGGCCGTGCTGGAACTCGTAGCTTTCATTGAGGATGATTTCGGCATCGCGATGGTCGATACCGACATCGTACCGGCCAATCTGGATTCGATTGACCGTATCTCCGCCTTCATCAAGGCGAAAGCAGAAGCGCTGGCAGCGTAGGCGCAATTGGCGAGGAGCGTCCGTGCGGATCGAACATTTTCTGGCTGCCAAGGCCGCTGCCCATCCAGCCAAAACGGCATTGATCACCGAGCACAAAAGGCTGTGTTACGAAGAGCTGGACGATCTCTCAAGCCGCCTGGCCGCCGCCCTTTTCACGAATGGCGTCAGGCGCGACGACCGCGTCCTGATCTTCATGGACAATTGCTGGGAGGCTGCGGTTTCGATTTTCGCAGTTCTTAAGGCAGGCGCGACTTTCAGTCCGATCAACGTATCTACCAAGGCCGAAAAGCTTGCCTACATCATCGCCGATTGCGACGCAGCTGCGATCCTTACGCAAGCAAAACTGATGCCCTTGGTCGCCGAGGCGTCCGGATCCTCCGGCAAGACCGGCATCTTCGTGGCTTCCACCCTTGGTGCGGATAACCAATGCCCGGCAGGCGCCACATCCCTGGCGGATTGCTTGACGTTCCAAGCCAGGGAGATTGACCACCGCGGCATTGACGTCGATCTTGCGATGTTGATCTACACCTCGGGCTCGACCGGCCGGCCCAAGGGCGTGATGATGACGCACCGCAATTGCGACGCGGCGGCCGACTCAATCACCACCTATCTGCGCAATTCGCCGGACGACATCATCTTGAATGTTCTGCCCCTGGCTTTCGACTACGGGCTCTATCAGTTGCTGATGGCTGTCAGGCTCGGCGCCACGCTCGTGCTCGAGAAGTCCTTCGCTTTTCCCCAGGCGGTCTTTGAACGTATCCGCCAGGAAGGCGTCACCGGTCTTCCGCTCGTGCCCACGATGGCAGCGATGATCCTGCAGATGCGTGACCTGGCGCCGGGCTTCCTGCCCAGCCTTCGCTATATTTCCAACACGGCGGCTGCCTTGCCGCCGGCTCACATAGAACGCCTGCGGTTTCTTTTCCCCGATGTCAGGCTCTATTCGATGTATGGCCTGACGGAATGCAAGCGCTGCACCTATCTGCCACCCGAGGAACTCGACCACCGGCCGGGGTCGGTCGGGATAGCCATTCCGAACACCGAGGCCTTTGTCGTCGACGACTACGGGCAACGAGTGCCGCCGGGCGTAGCAGGTGAGTTGGTCATTCGCGGGCCGCACGTCATGCAGGGTTATTGGCGAAACGAAGCTGCGACGGCACAAGCCCTTCGCCCAGGTCCGAATCCTTGGGAGATGGTTCTCTACACCGGCGATCTGTTCCGGGCCGATGAGGAAGGCTTTCTTTATTTCGTCGGCCGCAAGGACGACATCATAAAGTCGCGGGGGGAGAAAGTCGCGCCCAAGGAAGTGGAAGCCGTGCTTCACGCGCATCCGGGCATCGCGGAAGCAGTGGTTGTCGGTGTGCCGGATCCCGTGCTCGGGCATGCGATCGGTGCACTCATCGTACGGTCCGACCCGGCGCTTAGCGAAAAGGATATCATTCGTCATTGTGCACGCCACCTTGAGGACTTTATGGTCCCCAGGGTCATCGAGTTCCGCCGGGAACTGCCGAAGACCGATACCGGCAAGGTCAGTCGTCGGCTTGCGGCAGAAACCATGGAGGCCGCTCAATGAATGTTCGCCCCGCCAAGGACGCGCGGACCTTTCTGGCGCAGGCTCTGGCGATCGACCTGGCCGCCGAAACGGACCGTGTCGTAACGGCTTTGCGTCAGCAGTTGCGCGGGTTTCGCAAGCGGGGCCTTGTGCTCGGTCTTTCGGGCGGGATCGATTCGAGCGTGTCGGTCGCGTTGGCCGCGCGAGCCGTCGGACCGCGGAATGTGCTTTGCCTGTTCATGCCGGAAAGCGATTCCGATCCCGAAAGTCTGCGGCTCGGCCGCCTCGTCGCCGAAACTTTTGGCGTCGAGGCTATCGTAGAGGATATCGGGCCGACCCTGAGCGCGATGGGCTGCTACCAGCGTCGCGACGCCTTTATCCGCGAATTGGTCCCGGAATACGCCGAAGGCTGGGCCTCGAAGATCGTGATCGCGAACGCCCTCGAGGGCAAGGGCTACAATATCTCATCCCTGGTGGTGCAGGATCCGGAAGGCAAGCAGACGAAACTGAGAATGCCGTTGCCTGTCTATCTTGGTATCGTCGCCGCCACCAACATGAAACAGCGCACCCGCAAGCAGATCGAATACTATCACGCCGACCGCTTGAACTTCGCCGTCCTTGGAACGCCGAACCGGCTGGAATACGATCAGGGTTTCTTCGTGAAGAACGGTGACGGCGCAGCGGACGTCAAGCCGATCGCGCACCTCTATAAAACGCAGGTCTATGCGCTGGCGGCCCATCTCGGTGTTCCGGAGGAAATCCGGAACCGGCCGCCGACCACCGATACCTACTCGCTGGCGCAGACCCAGGAGGAGTTCTACTTCTCGCTTCCTTATGACCGTATGGATATTTGCCTTTACGGCCTCAACAACGGCGTGGCGGCTGAGCTGGTGGGGCAGGCGGCGGGGTTGGCCGCCTCACAAGTGGAACGCGTCTGGGCCGATATCATCGCCAAACGCAAGGCGACGCGTTATCTGCACCAGCGTCCGCAACTCGTTGATGAAGTCGAGGAAATCGGCACCTGAACCGCCTCGAAACCGGGCCACGGATGGACGGTTCGATTTGAACGTGTCCCGACTCTAGCTGAAACGGCTCCCGATCAGCCGGCTCCACTGCTCGCCCGCAAGACCGTTCAGGAAGACTTGCGAGTTCTTCATGGCGTCCAACAGCTCTGGATCACGTGAATGCACCACCGTTGAGGCAACGGTCAGGAAAGCGATGCGTCGTCCAAGCATCGCCTCCAGAAGTGCAGGTTGAACACGTCCGCGCAGGCCGCTGACGCCGCGCGCGGCGGCATGATCGATAAGGCAGTCTATCACCGAGCCCGCCTGGCCGGGGAGGGCGAGGATCTGCAGCACGCGACCAATTTGATACTTCCGTGCGTAATAGGCGAAAGCGCCGACATTGTTGCCGACTGGCGATGTCACGCAACCGAAGACAAGCTCGCCTAAATCCGGCTTCTGTGCCGCATCGGTCAGGATGTGGTCGAGTTGGCCTTCCGTCCAATCCGGGCGCAGGGCGAATTGAGCGGTAAACGGCTCGATGAGCTTGGCAAATGTGTGGCTGTCGATTTCGGATATCCGAAATGCTCCGTGGCCTGCCCCTTCCACCGCCACACCTGACCAGCGTCGTTCGCTGGGCGTCATCCTCCTGCAATAAAATCGGTCGACGGCACGCGCCAACGGATTGAGCATTCGGGCAAGCGTCAGGCGATTGGCGGAAAGGCTGAGCATGAAGGCCGCGGGGCGCATCACGCGGACCCAGTCAAGGCTGTATTGCGGCAGGACCGCGCCGCGCAGCCGGGTCCACAATTTCACGGAGATATCGTTGGCCGTCTCGCTGAAGGAGATGTCCTGCGGACCATCAAGGTATGCTTTCAGCAAGCGGGCGCCGGCCAGCGGATCGTGCTCATGGTCCTCGACCATGAGCGAGCTACAGATGGCGGCGCGTAGTTGTCGGCCGTTGAACGTCATCGGCAGCACGTGGACACCGACAAATCCGGAGACGCGACCGGCGTCGTTGACATGGACAAGCGACCGGAGGTCGCCGCCGCAACCGGGCGCATCCAGATAAAACCGTCTCATGTATTCGACGAGAGAGGCCGGCGCTTTCGTCCCTTCCTTCAGCAGCACGCGCTGAAACATGTCCGCGACTGCCGGGAGGTCGGCGCCTTGCAAGGCGCGAATGATGCTCAAGCCCGGCTCCCGGCACCGAAGTCCCGTCCGCCGAGCTTCCGGGCCAAGGCGACACGAGGCACGAGAACATCGGACGCGAGTTCCAACTCGACGCCCATGAAGCCGTGCAACCTCGACCAGTTGCGGTCGCCCCGGTGACTGAACGGAGTGCTGAATTGCTGCGGCAAGGTGGACCCTTTGCTTGACCGACGAAAACCGGCGTCATTGCTGCTAGCAGATTCAGGTAAACCGATATTAAAGTCGTTGCTTTGAATGGTAGCGAACCAGGTTGTCCGGCCTCATACCTGGACATCAGTAATTTTGGTTCCCGGCGGACTCTACACGACCAGCGGCATGAGTTGCGTGCTCCGCGTCGAACCGTTTCGGCTGGCCAAAGTTTCGTGTGGCGGCTCTTGACTGGGGGCGCGGGCGTAATACGGTGAGACAAATACCGGCTCTGGCCGCCGGGCGGCAAGAATGCCTCGTATGCCTCGCCTTGCGGCGGTGGCTGCGGGGCATTGTCATTTTGAGGCTTTGCTTGAAACGGCATATCGAGATCGGCATTCTCTATTCGCGGTCCGGCAACTACCGGCTGGTGTCCGAATCCTGCCGTGCGGGCGCGATGAACGCCATCGCCGACGTCAACGCCGATCCCGTTGTCCCCTTCGAATTCATCCCGGTCGAGCGCGACCCGCAGGGCAACATCGATCGGTATGCAAGCGGCTGCGCGGACATTCTCGCCAACAGCGGCGCGCGTCACATCATTGGCTGCGTCACCTCGTGGAGCCGCAAGGAGGTCATTCCAATCCTGGAAAGGGCAGGCGGCACGCTGTGGTATGCCTGCCCGTACGAGGGCTTCGAAGCCAATGAGCATGTCGTCTACACCCACGCCTGCCCCAATCAGCATCTGGTACCGCTACTTGCCTATGTCGTGCCTCGTTTCGGCGCCGACGGCTTCCTGCTCGGTTCCAACTACATCTGGGGTTGGGAGACCAACCGTGTGGCGCGCGACCTGATTGCGGACGCCGGCGGCAAGGTGCTGGGCGAACGCTATCTGCCGCTTGGCGAGGTCGATGTTGCGAGGCTGATCGCGGAGGTACAGGCGACGAGACCTGATTTCATTCTGAACAATCTCATCGGCCCTTCTTCCTATGCGTTTATCGCCGCCTATGCCGAGCTTGGCCGGCGCGACCCGCATTTCAGGCCGGAGCGTTGCCCGATCTTGTCCTGCAATCTCACGGAATGCGAATTGCCGGCGCTCAACGGGGCAGGGGATGGTCATCTTTCCGTTGGGCCCTATTTTCACGACACCTCGGGGGCGGATCGCGGAGCGGCTTCAGTGTCTTCCGTCATGCCTGCCTCATCCTTCGAGGCGGCGGCTTATGCCTCGGTGCGCACGCTCGCCGAGATCCTCACCCGCAACCCCGGTGCACAATGGACGGACCTGCCCAAGGTCTTTGCCGGAACATCATTTCGAACACCGCTGGGCGACATCGCCATCGATCCGCAAACCCAGCACGCTACCTTGCCGGTGCAGATCGGACGTATCGATGGGACATCGTTCAAAACGGTCACGCTGACGAAGGGCGTGGCACCCGATCCCTACCTTTCCCGCTATGACCGGACGGAGACGTTCGGGCGGCCACGCCTGCGGGTGGTGTCGTGAGCAAGATGGCGCGTATCCCGAACCTTGGAGGCGCCAGGGCTTTTGTCCTGCATCGTCCACATCCGACCGTGCAGGCGATCACAAGGCAATTGTCGGCCATCGGCCTTGAGGCGATTGGCTTCTGGCCGGAACTGCCGGCCGAAGCCTTGGCGGCGGACTTCGTTTTCTTCGACGTAGACCTCGGCTTTGACGAGCAATTTCCGTGGAAGCCGGGCGAGGCACCGATGCCGCTGATAGCGCTGATCGGCTCCGAGGCGCCGGGGCGTGTCGAATGGGCACTGTCGCACAAGGCCGATGCCCAATTGCTGAAACCGGTCGGCAACGCCGGCGTCTATAGCGCGCTTTTGATCGCAAGGCAGAGTTTCGAGGCGCGCAAGCTTCTGGCCAGCGAGATCGCCTCGCTTCGTCAGCGGGTCGCGGAGCGCCAGACCATCGTACGCGCGGTGGAGGTCTTGTCGAAGGGCGCCGAGGACGGCCGTGCCTATGCGCAGCTTCGCTCGCTGGCGATGAGCTGGCAAATCAGCGTCGAGGACGCCGCGCGCAGGATCGTGGCGATGACACAAGAAGAAGGCGACGATGACCAATCCGATCGCGCCTGAGCTTTCAGCCGCGGGGCGTATGCCAGCCAAGCCTCGCGCCGGCGTCTGGCGACGTCTGCTAAAACGGCCTCTCGCATTGCTCGGCCTCGGGATTATTGCCCTTGTCTTGGCCGGCGCCATTCTTGCACCGTGGCTGACAGGCTACGATCCGAACGAGCAGATGTTTGACGGGCTCACGCTTGAAGGCGCGCCACTGCCGCCGGGAGCCCAATTCTGGCTAGGCACCGACCTGCTTGGCCGCGACCTGCTGACCCGTCTTCTCTTCGGCGCGCGCACGTCGCTGATCATCGGCATCGTCGCCAATGGCGTGGCGCTTCTGATCGGCACGCTGGTCGGCATCACGGCCGGCTATTTCCGCGGCTGGATCGGCAGCGCGCTTATGCGCTTCACCGATTTGATGATGGCTTTCCCGGCGCTGCTGCTCGCCATCTGCCTGGCGGCGGTGCTCCAGCCGAGCCTGTGGATCGTCGCTATGGTGATCGCATTGGTGAACTGGGTGCAGACCGCCCGCGTCATCTACACCGAGACAAGTTCGCTCTCCGAGCGCGAGTTCATCGATGCTGAGCGCACCATCGGCGCAAGCGCTCCACGCATCCTGTTTCGTCATATCCTGCCGCACCTTTTGCCGACGATCATCGTCTGGGGCACGCTCGGCATCTCGACCACGGTGCTTCTGGAAGCGACGCTCAGCTATCTCGGCATCGGCGTGCAACCGCCGACTGCTTCCTGGGGCAACATCATCTTCGAAAACCAAACCTATTTTCAGGCAGCGCCCTGGCTGGTTTTCTTTCCGGGTGCGGCGATCCTGGCGCTAGCGCTAGCCTTTAACCTAGTCGGCGATGCGTTGCGCGACATTCTCGATCCGACGCAAAGGGGGCGAAGATGATCGCCTATCTCGGCCGCCGCGTTGTCCAGTCCGTGCTCATCTTGCTCGGCGTCTCTCTGATCACCTTTGCGCTGCTTTATCTGCTGCCCGCCGATCCCGTCCGCCAGATCGCCGGCCGCAGCGCCACGCCCGAGACGGTCGAGAACATCCGCCGGCAGCTCGGCCTCGACCAGCCCTTTGTCGTCCAGTATTGGCACTATCTGATCAGCCTGCTCAGCGGCGATCTGGGGCGCTCCTACATTCAGCGCTCGGAGGTCACGGAGCTGATCGTCTCGCGGCTGCCGGCAAGCCTGCTGCTGATGGTCGGCGCCATTACTTGCGAAGTCGTGATCGGGCTTACGATGGGCCTCATCGCCGCCGTCAAGCGCGGCACCGCCACCGACCAGTCGCTGATGGTCGCCTCCTTCGTCGGCGTCTCGGCGCCGCAATTCGTTGTCGGCCTGCTGCTGCTTTATGTGTTCGCGGTGCGGCTCGGTTGGTTCCCGATCGGCGGTTACGGCACTTGGCGCCATCTGGTGCTGCCGTCGCTGACCATGGGAATTCTCGGCGCAGGCTGGTACGCCCGCATGATGCGCTCGTCGATGATCGACGTGCTGCGCCAGGATTACGTGCGTACCGCGCGTGCCAAGGGTCTTGCACGCAGCGCCATTATCTTCCGGCACGCGCTGCCCAACGCCATCCTGCCGGTCATTGCCATGATCGGCATCGACATCGGCATCTTCATGGGCGGCATCGTGGTTGTCGAAAGCGTGTTCGGCTGGCCAGGCATCGGCCAGCTAGCCTGGCAGGCCATTCAGCGCATCGACATTCCGATCATCATGGGGGTCACCCTGGTTTCGGCCTTTGCCATCGTGCTCGGCAATCTCCTGGCCGACACTGTCGCACCGTTCATCGATCCACGCATCAAGCTCAGATGAAAACCAAGAACACCAGAGAAAGGGAACATGACATGAGAAAATATCTGATATCGACCGTGGCGGCATCGGCGCTTGCGCTGGTGCTTGGCATGACGAGCGTACGCGCCGAAGACGCCGTCGATCCGAATGCCAAGCAGGGCGGCGCGATCACCATTACCTACAAGGACGACGTCGCTACGCTCGATCCGGCCATCGGCTATGACTGGCAGAACTGGTCGATGATCAAGAGCCTGTTCGACGGGCTGATGGACTACGAGCCGGGCACCACCAACCTGCGGCCCGACCTTGCCGAGAGCTACGAGATTGCGCCCGACGGCAAGACCTTCACCTTCAAGCTGCGCCAAGGAGTGAAGTTCCACAATGGCCGTGAGATGACCGCCGACGACGTGAAATATTCGCTCGACCGGGTCACCAATCCAAAGACACAGAGCCCTGGTGCCGGCTTCTTCGGGTCGATCAAAGGCTATGACGATGTCGCTGCCGGCAAGGCGGAAAGCCTGGCCGGCATAACCGTCGTCGATCCCTACACGATCAAGTTCGAGCTGACCCGGCCCGACGCCACCTTCCTGCATGTCATGGCGATCAACTTCTCGCATGTCGTGCCGAAGGAAGAGGTCGAAAAATACGGCGCGGACTTCGGCAAACATCCGGTCGGCACCGGCGCCTTCAAGCTCGCGGAATGGACGCTCGGCCAGCGCGTGGTCTTCGAGCGTAACCCGGATTACTGGCACAAGGGCCTGCCGCATCTCGACAAGATCACCTTTGAGATCGGTCAGGAGCCGATCGTGGCGCTGCTGCGGCTCCAGAAAGGCGAGATCGACGTTCCCGGCGACGGCATTCCGCCGGCGAAATTCCAGGAGGTGATGGCCGATCCCGAGCAGAAGGCCCGTGTCGTCGAGGGCGGCCAGTTGCACACCGGCTATATCACCATGAATACCACCATGGCGCCGTTCGACAATGTGAAGGTGCGGCAGGCGGTCAACATGGCGATCAACAAGGACCGCATCGTCCAACTGATCAACAACCGTGCGGTGCCGGCCAATCAGCCATTGCCGCCGTCGATGCCTGGCTACGACAAAGAATTCAAGGGCTATTCCTATGACGTAGCCAAGGCCAAGGCCTTGCTTGCCGAGGCGGGGCATCCCGGTGGTTTTGACACGCAGCTGTTTGCCATGAATACCGATCCCAACCCGCGTATCGCGCAGGCCATCCAGCAGGATCTGGCGGCGGTCGGCATTAAGGCCAGCATCCAGTCGCTCGCCCAGGCCAACGTCATCGCCGCCGGCGGCGACAAGGCCGGTGCGCCGATGATCTGGTCCGGCGGCATGGCCTGGATCGCCGACTTCCCCGATCCGTCGAACTTCTACGGCCCGATCCTTGGCTGCGCTGGTGCCGTCCCGGGCGGCTGGAACTGGTCGTGGTATTGCAACAAGGAGCTCGACGCCAAGGCGGCCGAAGCCGACTCCATCGTCGACCCGGCCAAGGCTGGCGAACGCGCCAAGATGTGGAGCGAGATCTACGGCAAGATCATGGAAGACGCGCCTTGGGCACCGGTGTTCAACGAGCAGCGTTTCACCATGAAATCAACCCGCATGGGTGGCGCGGACAACCTCTATGTCGACCCGGTCCACATCCCGATCAACTACGACAATGTGTATGTGACCGATGTGCAATAACTGCGACTACACCATCCACGGGCGCCACCATCATTTCGGCTGGGACAATTCCTTTGTCCCGGCCGAACGGGTGGCGCCAGGGTCGACGATCGAGTTCCAGTGCCTGGACTCGTCCGGCGGGCAGCTGACGATGGAGAGCACCGTTGACGACGTTGCTTTGCTCGATTTTGCCAAGGTGAACCCGGTCACTGGGCCAATCTATGTCGACGGGGCAGAGCCGGGCGATGCCCTGAAAATCACCATCGAGGCGTTCAAGCCGTCCGGCTTCGGTTGGACAGCGAATATCCCGGGATTCGGTCTGTTGGCGGATGACTTCACTCAACCGGCACTGAATATCTGGAAGTACGACGCCGCCTCGCTCGAACCCGCGCTGTTCGGCAAGAGCGGCCGGGTGCCGCTCAAGCCCTTCGCCGGCACCATCGGCAATGCCCCGGCTGAGCCGGGTCTGCATTCGGTGGTCCCGCCGCGGCGCGTGGGCGGCAATATGGACATCCGTGATCTCGCTGCCGGCACGGTGCTCTACCTGCCCGTAGAGGTCGCGGGAGCGTTGTTCTCGGTCGGTGACACGCACGCCGCGCAAGGCGACGGCGAGGTCTGCGGCACGGCGATCGAGAGCCCCATGGACGCCGTGCTGACGCTCGATCTGGTCAAGGATGCCCGGCTGCGGACGCCGCGTTTCACGACGCCCGGTCCGGTGTCGCGACATCTCGACGCCAAGGGCTATGAGGTGACAACCGGTATCGGGCCGGATCTGATGGACGGCGCCAGGAGCGCCGTCTCGCAGATGATCGACCTGCTCTCCGGCCGCTACCGCATGGATCCGGTAGACGCCTATATGCTCGTGTCGGTTTGCGGCGACCTGCGCATCAGCGAGATCGTCGACATGCCCAACTGGGTGGTTTCTTTCTACTTCCCCCGCTGCGTCTTTGAATGAAGGTGGAGGACATCAAACGATCCGGGCAGGGCGCCGCGGAGAGTGGCTCTGTCAGGCCGGTACTCAGCGTCTCAGGTCTGAGCGTCGCCGTGCGCGGCGAAGAGGGCGACCGCGACGTCGTTTCCGACCTGACATTCGACCTGATGCGCGGCGAAACGCTTTGCATCGCCGGCGAGTCCGGTTCCGGCAAGTCGATGACGGCGCTGGCCATCATGGGCTTGCTGCCGCAGCCGGCGGCACGCATCAGATCAGGCTCCATCCGGCTCGGCGATCAGGATCTCGCGGCTCTTAGCGAGAGTGGTATGCGCCGCATCCGCGGCGACCGCATTGCCATGATCTTTCAGGAACCGATGACATCGCTCAATCCGGTTCTTTCCATCGGCCGGCAGCTCACGGAGGCGATCGAGGCACACGCCTCGCTGTCGCGCTCCAACTCGCGGCTGAGGGCGCTCGAGGCGCTGAAGGCAGTCCGAATTCCGGATGCCGAACGGCGGCTCGAGCACTATCCGCACGAACTCTCAGGCGGCATGCGCCAGCGTGTGATGATTGCCATGGCTCTGGCCCTGAACCCGGATGTGCTGATCGCCGATGAACCGACGACCGCCCTCGACGTCACCGTTCAGGGCGAGGTGCTGGAGTTGCTGCGTGACCTGCAGCGCGAGCACGGCACCAGCGTTATCCTGATCACGCACGACATGGGTGTCGTCGCCGAGATGGCGGACCGCGTTATCATCATGCGCGATGGCCGGATGGTCGAGCAGGGCAGCGCGACCGACATCTTCACCCGCCCGCAGGCAGATTATACGCGCGAGCTTCTGGCCGCCGTGCCACGCATCGGCGGTGGACGGCCGGCCGAAGACCGACAAGACGCCGCCCACATGCCGGCCGAGCTTGTATCCGTCAGCGATCTTCACGTCCGCTTCGACCTGCGCGGCGGCTTCTTCGGTCGCGTTGACCGCAGGGTGCACGCGGTCGAGGGCGTCAGTTTCTCGATCGCGCCGCACGAAACGCTGTCGCTGGTCGGCGAATCGGGCTGCGGCAAGTCGACGACGGCCAAGGCGATCGCCGGGCTGGTGCCCTACACCGGCAGCATTTCAATCGGCAGCCACGACTTGTCGGCGCTCAGCCGCAAGGAGCGCAAGGCTGTACGCCGCAATGTGCAGATGATCTTTCAGGATCCCTTCGCGTCCCTCGACCCGCGCATGCGAGTAGGCGATCTCGTCGCCGAGCCTCTGCTGATCCACGGCCTCGGCGACAAAGAGCAACGGCACGCCCAGATCGCCGCACTGTTCGAACGCGTCGGCCTCTCCGCTGACCAGATGGAGCGCTATCCCCACGAATTCTCCGGCGGGCAGCGCCAGCGAATCTGCGTTGCACGGGCGCTGGCGCTGCGACCAAAGCTGATCATTGCCGACGAGAGCGTCTCTGCTCTCGATGTGTCGGTGCAGGCGCGCGTGTTAAGATTGCTGAAGGAACTGCAGCGCGAATTCGGCGTCGCATATCTCTTCATCTCGCACGACATGGCGGTGGTAGAGAACATCTCCGATCGCGTGGCGGTAATGTATCTGGGGCAGATCGTCGAGATGGGCACCCGCGACCAGATCTTCTCCAACCCGCGCCATCCTTACACAAAGCGGCTGATCGAAGCCGTTCCGGTTCCCGATCCAGGCCGGCGCCGCGCCCGGTTCGCCCGTTTGGACAGCGAAATTCCAAGCGCTGTGCGGCGCATCGGTGACGAGCCCCGGAAACTCAAGCTTGAAGATGTTGGCGACGGCCACCTCGTCGCCACTTGATCAGCTTAGGCCGCCTCGTCCAGCCAATCCGCAGACGCTCGGGGACAGCAGCATATGTGATGCTCGGGCGGCAGGATGTGATCGGTGATGGCGCTGCCGCGGCAGCGCCAATCGGCGATGCCGAGTTGGCAAGATCGCCAGTTTACATCTGACATGTTAGCGTGCTAACGCTACGTGCACATTGATTTCAACGGAGATCGCATTGGCTTCCCGCTTTGGTCTTTCGGTTGCCTTAGCCACACCCTTCGACCCGTCGGGGCAGATAGCGCTCGCGCCGATGATCGCGCACGCCCGAGCCTGCCTTGGCGCCGGCTGCAGCAGCGCGACGCTGTTCGGCACCACCGGGGAAGGAGCCTCGGTGGGCACCGACGAGCGGCGGATCGTCACCGAAGCCATGTTGGCGGCCGGTATACCGGCACATCAGCTCGTCGCCGGCGTGCTGGTCGATGCAATCGAAGATGCCGCCGATCAGGCTCGGCACGCTTTGCAGCGCGGCGTTCGCAACATTCTGCTCGCTCCGCCGAGCTACTTCAAGAATGTCGGCGAGAACGGGCTGTTCGGATGGTTTTCCGCCGTCTTCGCCGCACTCGGCCCGCTGGCGCGTGATGTGCTCCTCTATAACATCCCCTCTGTCACCATGGTGCCGCTCCCGCTTGGGCTGATCGGCCGGTTGCGCGCCGCCTTTCCCGCTGTGGTGGCCGGGGTGAAGGATTCCGGCGGGGACTGGAGCTACAGTGAGGCGCTGCTTGAAGCGCATGGCGATCTGGTGATCCTGATCGGCGACGAACGGCATCTGGCGAGAAGCGTGCGCCGCGGCGGACAGGGTGCGATTTCCGGCATGGCTAATTTTGTTACCGGCGAAATCCTCGCAATGGTCGAAGACGGCCGCGACGACCCACGCGTCGAGGACTTCGTGCTCGAATTGCTCAAATACCCGGTCACACCGGCGGTGAAGGTCATGGTCGCGCGCACGACCGGCGACGAGCGCTGGCTGGCGGTCCGCCCGCCCCTGGAGGCGATCGGCCCACAAGGACGGCGGCAGCTTGCCGCGGCCTACGACAGGCTGTTTGCGACAGAGGCGGCCTGACCGACAAGGCCGGGCTGGCCGACAAGGAAGCGAGCTGAAGTGGAAGACGGCAGCGAACCGATCACTCTCCGGGAGAAAGCCTATGCCAGCTTCACGCGGCATTTGCTGGCCCGTGATCTGCGGCCGGGGCAGTTCGTGTCACAGCGCGAACTGGTCGCTTTCACCGGGCTGCCGCTGGGCGCTATTCGCGAGATCGTCCCGCGTCTCGAGGCCGAGGGATTGCTGACCACCATCCCGCAGCGCGGCATGCAAATCGCGCACATCGACATCAATCTGATCCGCGAGGCCTTTCAGTTTCGGCTATTCATGGAACGCGAGGCGGTGGCGCTATTCACGGCCAGCGCTTCAGATGCCGAACTTGCCCGCATGCGGCGCGAACACGAGGAGATGCTGGCTCAAGCTCTGGGGCAGGCGCCGACGCCGGAAATGGAAGCCAAGGCCCAGACCATCGACTGGGCCATGCACGATACCTTTATCAATGCGCTGGGCAACGAGATCATCGCCAAGGCCTATCTGGTCAACTCGGTGAAAATCCGGCTGATCCACCAGGAGCGTTTCCGCATCGACGGTCGCGTGGTGCCGGTGATGCGCGAACATTTGGCGGTCATCGAAGCCATGGAGAGCCGCAATTCGCAAAAGGCGGTTGAAGCGATCAGTCTGCATATCGACAATGCGCGCCGGCTGGCGCTCCAGATCTGAGGAAATATAGCCGCGCCGCGGTTCGCGGCGCATCCACAACGACAGCAACCGGGAGGAAGAAATGTCGTCCAATCTGTTCAACCCAACCAGGAGGCAACTCCTTGCCGGAACCGCGGCGCTCACCGCCGCCGGCCTTGTGGGGCTCCGCCCTAGCTTTGCCGCAGGCGTCGACTGGAAACGCTTTGCCGGGACGACGCTTGACGTCAATCTGGTGAAAAGCCCGCGCAGCGACACCATCCTGAAATATCTCGCCGAGTTCGAGGAACTGACCGGCATCAAGGTCAATGCCGAGGCCACGCCCGAGCAGCAGCAGCGCCAGAAGACGGTGATCGAATTGAGCTCGGGCAAGCCCAGCTTCGACGTCGTGCATCTGAGCTACCACGTGCAAAAGCGCCAGTTCGAGAAAGGTGGCTGGCTGGCTGACATCGCCGGCTACCTCGCCGACCCGTCGCTCACCGACCCGGGGTTGGTCGAAAGCGACTTCGCCGAGGCCGGCATGCTGTTTGCCAAGGACGGCCAGGGCGTGCTGCGCTCGCTACCCTTCTCGGTGGACTACTGGATACTCTATTGGAACAAGGAGCTGTTCGAGGCCAAGGGCCTCAAATACCCCGAGACCTTCGAGCAACTGGTGGCCGCCGCCGAAGCGCTGACCGACCCGTCGACCAATACATACGGCTTCGTCGCCCGCGGGCTCAAGAACGCAAATACGCCGGTGTGGACATCGCTGATGCTCGGCTACGACATGACGCCGCTCGACGACAAGGGCAAGCTGCGCACCGAGGCTCCCGAGGCGATCGAGGCTGCCGCGCTCTATCAAAGATTGATGACCAAGTCCGCCCCTCCGGGCGTCACCGGGTTCAATTGGGCCGAAGCACAGTCTGCCTTCCTGCAAGGCAAGATCGGCATGTGGCTCGACGGCGTGGGTTTTGCCCCGCCGATGGAAAACCCGGAAAAATCGAGGGTGGTCGGCAAGGTCGGCTACGGCGTCATGCCCAAGGGTCCCAAGGCACATGCCTCGGGCACCTTTGGCGACGGGATTGGCGTTACCGCCGCCAGCGAGAAGAAGGAGGCCGCCTATCTGTTCTGCCAGTGGGCGGTATCGCCAGCCATGGGCGCGAGGCTGTTGCAGGCCGGCGCCGGCGTTCCGTTCCGCAAATCCGTGCTGGAGGATCCCAAGGTGCGCGAAGGCGTCACTATGCCGGCAAGCTGGCTTGATGCCGTGATCGGCTCAGGCAATATCAGCCGGCTGGCGCTGCCGGTCATCATTCCCGTCACCGAATTCCGCGACATCTATGGCGTGGCGCTGACCAACATGATTGCCGGCGCCGATCCCGCCGCCGAGCTGAAGAAGGCCACCGAGCAGTTCCAGCCGGTTCTCGACAGGAGCGAGCAGGGCTGATGTCGGCCACCACCCCAGAACAGACCGGGGTGACGATGCCGGTTATCGACGGGAGCCAGACGATCCGGCTGGCTCCCAACTACTGGCCTTTCGTTGTCCCCGCACTCGTCGTCGTTGGCGCCGTCATCGTTTTTCCTTGGGCTTTCACGCTGTGGATGAGCGTCAACCGCTGGACGCTCGGCCAGTCGCGGAGCTTTGCCGGGATGGAAAACTACCTCCGCCTGGCAAGCGACCCACGTTTCTGGGAATCCCTTGTTCATACGTTGACCTACACCTTCCTCTCGGTTGCAGCGCCGATGCTCCTGGGCACCGTGGCCGCCCTGATCTTCGACGCCAGGTTTCCGCTGCGCGGTCTGCTGCGCGGCGTCTTCGTCATGCCGATGATGGCGACGCCCGTTGCTGTGGCACTGGTTTGGACCATGATGTTCCATCCTCAGCTCGGCGTACTCAACTACTTGCTGTCGCTGGTCGGCATCCCGGCTCAGGAATGGATATTCAATGCCAACACGGTCATCCCGTCGCTGGTTGCGGTCGAGACCTGGCAGTGGACGCCGCTGGTCATGCTGATTGTGCTGGGTGGGCTGGCTTCGGTGCCGCGCGAGCCCTTCGAAAGCGCCGAGATCGACGGCGCCAATGCCTGGCAGCAATTCCGCTATCTCACTTTGCCGATGATCGCACCGTTCCTGATGATCGCGGTCATCATCCGCACCATCGATGCGCTGAAGAGCTTCGACATCATCTACGCGATGACCCAGGGCGGGCCGGGCACGGCCTCGGAAACCATCAACATCTATCTCTACAACACCGCCTTCTCCTACTACGATATCGGCTACGGCTCGGCCATGGCCGTGGTGTTCTTCATTGTCATCGTGGCCCTGTCTTTTGTCCTCCTAATGCTGCGTCAACGCTCGCAGTGGATCGATACGGAGGGCAAATAGATGAGTTCGCGGCTGCTCAACCAGATCGGTCTGTTTTTCGCTGCCCTGGTTTTCGTCTCGCCGGCGATCCTGTTCTTCCTCTGGATGATCTCGCTGTCGCTGAAGTTCGAAATCGACAACGGTGCCTATCCGCCGATCCTGATCCCCGAACGTTTCGCCTGGTCGAACTATGTAAAGGTGTTCGAGGAGAACAATTTCCTGCTCTATCTCTGGAACTCGGTTCTGGTGACCGGCACGGCGACCTTGCTGGCGCTGCTGATCGGCGTACCGGCCGGCTATGGCATCGCACGGCTCAAGGCTGAACGGTCGGCGGTCGTCATCATGATCGCCCGCATGACGCCTGGGCTATCCTATCTCATCCCGCTGTTTCTGCTGTTCCAATGGATCGGGATCCTCGGCACGCTCTGGCCGCAGATCATCATCCATCTGGTGGTGACGGTGCCGATCGTGGTCTGGGTGATGATCGGCTATTTCGAGACCACGCCGATGGAACTGGAAGAGGCGGCCAACATCGACGGCGCCAACTCCTGGCAGGTTTTCCGGCTGGTTGCCCTGCCCATCGCCAAGCCGGGCATCGTCGTCGCCTTCATCCTGTCCGTGATCTTCTCGTGGAACAATTTCGTCTTCGGCGTGGTGCTCGCCAGCCGGGAGACGCGCACATTGCCGGTCGCCGTCTACAACATGCTGTCCTACGAGCAGGTCAGCTGGGGGCCGCTCGCCGCGGCGGCGCTGGTGGTGACGTTGCCGGTGCTGATCCTGACCATGTTCGCGCAAAGGCAGATCGTCGCGGGGTTGACCGCCGGCGCCGTCAAGGGCGGCTGAGGCGCGTCCGGACATCACTTTTTTTCCAGGAAAGATCCAATGGCATCGGTAACGATCAACAACGTGCAGAAGGCCTTCGGGGCCACCAAGATTATTCACGACGTCAGTGTCGATATCGCCGACGGCGAGTTCGTCATCCTGGTCGGCCCGTCGGGATGCGGAAAGTCGACGCTGCTGCGCATGATTGCCGGACTTGAAACGATCTCGGGCGGGAGGATCGCAATCGGCGAGCGCATGGTCAACAATCTGCGGGCGCGAGACCGGAACATCGCGATGGTGTTCCAGAACTATGCGCTCTATCCGCATATGACTGTGGCCGACAATATGGGCTTTGCCCTCAAGATCAAGAAAGCCGACCCGACCGATACCGCTGGGCGGGTCAGGAAGGCAGCCGGCATTCTTGGCCTCGAAAAGCTGCTCGACCGCTATCCGCGCCAGCTTTCCGGCGGCCAGCGCCAGCGCGTCGCCATGGGCCGCGCGATCGTACGCGACCCGCAGGTCTTCCTGTTCGACGAGCCGCTCTCCAACCTCGACGCCAAGTTGCGCGTCCAGATGCGCGGCGAGATCAAGGCCCTGCACCAGCGGCTGGGTACCACGACCATCTATGTCACGCACGACCAGATCGAGGCCATGACTATGGCCGACAAGATCGTCGTACTGCATGACGGCCTGGTCGAGCAGATCGGCGCGCCGCTGGACCTCTACGACCATCCGGCCAATCTCTTCGTTGCCGGTTTCATCGGCTCGCCCGCCATGAACTTCATTGCCGGCCGCATCGAGGAGGGCGTGTTCCGCAGCGCCGGCGGGTTGATCCTGCCGTTGCCGGAAGGCGCCCAGCCGGCGGATGCCGCAGGACGCGAACTCGTCTACGGCATCCGCCCCGAACATATCCGCGCAACTGCCGGGGGAATGCCAGGCACGGTCACGCTTCTGGAAGCCACAGGTTCGGAAATCTTCGCCAAGGTCGACTGCGCCGGCGAGGAAATTTCCTGCCTTTTCCGCGAACGGCTTCCGCTCAAGCAGGGCGCGCCGGTGCGGATCGAGATCGACCGCGCATGTGCGCATCTGTTCGACGCAGCAACCGGTCGGCGCATCTGACCCTATGGTCTGGTGAATGCGTGGTCGGCCTCAGGTCGGCAACGCGAATTCAACGGCAAGTTCGATGGCGCGGCCTTCGCGGGCCGATCTCTGGGCGGCGAGACCCATGACGACGGCCCACCAGCCGTCTTGCAAGGTCACTTCCACTTTGCCTTGTCCGCGCACCGCAGCGGTGAAGCGGACATGCTCGAAATAGGTCGAACCGTTATGGTCGCCTGCCTCGAGCAGCCGGGGGTCGACGGGAATCTCCAGCAGGCGTGGTCCAGGCAGATTGCGCGGGCTGACGATCAACTGGGGCACTGGCGCAGGGCCAAGGTGGGTCGGCCAGAAGCGACCGGGACCCGGCACCAGACATTCGATCTTTCCGTCGCCGCCGACAGCGCAGAGTTCGTCCTGGTAGCGGCTGCCCTCGGCGAACATGCAGAGTTCCAGCATGGCGCGCGCACCGCTCGCGAAATCAACCAGCACATAGCCATGGTCAAGGATATCCGGCCTCTCACCGCCGTAGCGTTCGTCGAGATGGTTTACGGCCTGTCCAGCGCTCGCCATCACGCGGACGGGGTCGGATCCGAGGATCAGCCGCATCAGGTCGAAGAAGTGGCAGCACTTCTCGACGAACGTGCCGCCGGTGTTGCGGTTGAAGCGGTTCCAGTCGCCGACCTTGGTCAGAAACGGGAAACGGTGCTCGCGGACCGTCAGCATGCGGATGCCGCCGGTGGCGTGGCGCGCCTGCTCGATGAATGCGGCGACGGGCGGCATATAGCGGTATTCCATGGCCACCCACACGAGCGGAAGCCGAGCTTTCAGCGCCGCGATCCGCCCCTCGCCAGCGGCGTCGGTGAAGAGCGGCTTTTCCACCAGCACCGGCAGTGGTCGAAGTGCGGCGATCTGCTCCATCTGACCGAGGTGCTGGTGGTTGGGGCTGGCAATCAAGACGCAGTCTACCTCGTCCATGGCCAGCAGTTTGGCGATCGATGCCGCCGATCGCGCGCCCGACGCCGTCGCCAGCGACGCCGCCAACATGCCGGGGTCCGGCTCGAAGATCGCGGCCACATGCGCGTCGGGCAACAGAGCGATGTTGCGGATGTGCTCGCGGCCCATCATGCCGCAGCCGATGATGCCGTAGCCGATCGATGATCTGGTCACGCTGCGACTTCCTCCGGCCTATCTGAAACGCGTGACGTAGCGCGCCGCGCCCGGATCGAACCAGCTGCGGGAATATTCCGCGCTGGCGCCGTCGCCAGCCCAGGCGATACGTTCAATGAAACCCACGACCGTCCCCGGCGATGGCCTGAACTCGAGCGGGGCCCAGTCCGGCGCAGGCGCGACGGCGACGTGGTCTTCGGCGCGAACGATCGAAAAGCCGAGCGCGAGCCGGTAGTGGAGATAGAGGGATTCCGACAGGTCCTCGCGCTTGAGCCGCTCGGCGCGGCTGACGTCGAGCCAGATCTCCTCGACCGCGGCCGGCTCGCCGTCAAGCCGCCGCAGCCGGCGTATACGGTGGGCTTCGCCGGTGCTGCCGAATTGCGGCAGGTCGGCGGGCTTGGGCAGCCGCTCGACGGACAGCACGTCGGCGCTCGGCAGGCCGCCACCGCCGATGCGCTCCAGGCGAAAGAAGGCATAGATCCCGAGCAAGTCGCCGCGCGCTCGCACATAGTTACCCGAGCCCTGGATGCGATCGAGAAGGCCCTTTTCGGTCAAATCTGCCAGCGCGCGCCTGAGCGTGCCGACGGCAATCCCGAGGCTCGCGGCCATCTCGCGCTCGGGCGGCAGCCGCGCCCCGTCGGGCAGCCGTCCGGCCGCGATTTCGCGGATCAGCATTTCGCTGGTCTGCAAGTGCACAGGCAAGGGCCCGCGCATCTGGCTGGATCGGTGGCCTGGGTCCGCCCTTGTCAAATGCATCGGTGTTCCAATCGCATCTCGGTTTCGGGTTTGGCTCCAAAATTGATACAGTATTGATCTACACAGAAACGAATGCTACGCAAGCCCTATTCGCAGCTCCGGACGTCATTGAGTGGCCCGGACGTCTTTTCTGAAGAGTGGCAATGAGCATCGTCCCAATCACCTCGCCGGATCTCGATGCTGCCGAAGTCTCGTGGTTCGCCGCACTCTGCTCGGACGACTATCGATATCTCGGCGTGCCGGACGGCGCACTGCGCTCGGGCTGGGCGCATTGCTCCGAGATCGTGAAGACGTCCGAGGCACTCGGTTTCCGCAACATCTTGTGTCCGTCGTCCTATCAGGTCGGCCAGGACACGCTGAGCTTCGTTGCCGGCTGCGCGCCGATCACGTCGAAGATCAATCTGCTTGCCGCTGTGCGCTGCGGCGAGATGCAGCCGATCATGCTGGCGCGCACGATTGCGACGCTGGACCACATGCTGGAAGGCCGGCTGACGGTGAACGTCATTTCGTCGGACTTTCCGGGCGAGACAGCCGACAGCGCCTACCGCTATCAGCGTTCCCGCGAGGTGGTGCAGATCCTGCGCCAGGCCTGGACCAGGGACAGCATCGATTTCGAGGGCGAGGTCTATCGCTACAAAGGGCTCTCGACGGCGCCGGCGAAGCCCTATCAGCAGAATGGCGGCCCGCTGCTCTATTTCGGCGGTTATTCGCCCGACGCGCTCGAGCTTTGCGCCGAACAGTGCGACGTCTACCTGATGTGGCCGGAAACCAAGGAGGAGCTTGCCGGCCGCATGAGAGCAGTCCACGAGCGCGCCGAGCGTCATGGGCGGACGCTCGACTACGGCCTGCGCGTCCACATGATCGTGCGCGATACCGAGGCAGAGGCAAAGGAATATGCCCGGGAGCTGGTTTCGAGGCTGGACGACGAGCAGGGCAGGGCGATCCGCGAGCGCGCGCTCGACGCCCGATCGCTCGGCGTATCGCACCAGGCCAGGAACCGCCAGATCGCCGATGCCGAAGGCTATGTCGAGCCGCATCTGTGGACGGGGGTCGGGCGGGCGCGCTCTGGCTGCGGCGCGGCGCTGGTGGGCTCGACCGATCAGGTTCTGTCGGAAATCGAGGCGTATATGAAGATGGGGATCCGCGCCTTCATCTTTTCCGGCTACCCCCATCTCGACGAGGCGCGTCATTTCGGCACCAAGGTCCTGCCCCAGCTCAAGACATGCTCGCTCCCGCACGCCTATGGCCGGGTGCCCGAACGGATCCCGGCGACACCACTGGGAACGGGGGAGCGCCGCTGATGGAGCATGTCGTGTGCGATCCAGGCCTTTTGCGCAATGCCTTCGGGCGTTTCGCCACCGGCGTCACGGTCGTCACCACCGGCACGGCCGACGGCCCGGTCGCAATCACCGCCAACAGCTTCTCATCCGTGTCGCTCGACCCGCCGCTGGTGCTCTGGTCTATCGGCCGCCACTCGCGCCGGTTCGAAGCCTTCGCCAATTCCGCGCACTACGCCATTCACGTGCTGGCGGAAGATCAAATCGATCTGTGCTGGCGTTTTTCGAAGTCGGGGACGGACTTTGCCGATCTTGACCTGTCATGGAGCGAGCACGGCGTGCCATTGCTGCCGCGCGCGCTGGCGCGGTTCGAATGCAGCGTCGCCGACCGCTTTCCGGCTGGCGACCATATGATCCTGCTTGGACGTGTCCTTGAACTGGAGACGCAAGAGGGGTTGCCGTTGCTCTTTGCTGGCGGCAAGTCGCGCGCTCAAGAGGCCAGTTGATGACCGCCGGCGCCGCTCCGGGCTGGTGCCGTCGACTGGCGCACCACGAGATTGCAGGCAAGTTCGACGCGACGCGGCGGCGACCCCGAATGGGCCATGTCGTCGAGCAACAGGCTAAGCGCCGCCGATCCGATCTCGCGCATGGGAATGTGCATCGCCGTCAGCGGCGGATTGCAGAAGGCAGCGAGCGGCAAGTCGTCCATACCGACCACGGACACATCGCCAGGCACCGAATATCCGGCCTCCTGGACGCCGGCGATGGCACCAAACGCCAGGCTGTCGCCGGCCGTCAGCACGGCGGTGAAATCGAGGCCGCGGGCCGCGATGCGCTCGGTCACGGCCCTGCTCGCAAGTTCCGGCAGCCAGTCCTGCACCTCGACCACGAAGTCGTCGAAGCCGACAATGCCGGCCGTGATCAGCGCGTCGCGCCAACCTTCGTAGCGCCGCTCGATCGTGCGCCGCCCACGCCGCATCAGGAACAGGATGCGGCGGTGGCCGAGGCCGATCAGATGCTGCGCGGCAAGCATGGCGGCAGAGCGATTGCAGGGCGTCACGCTCGAATGGCGCATCGAGGGATCGTCGCCGTTGACGAGCACGATCGGCTTGGCGAATCCGGCTGTCAGCGTCAGCACATCGTCATCGTCCAGTGTCAGAAACAGGCAGCCGGCGACGGTGTCGTCGCGCTCGGATTCACGCAGCAGCGCGATTTCGTCCTCGGGCGCCGAAACCGGCCGGGTCACCAGTTCGACGCCCAGCAACCGGGCGCGCTCGTTGAGCCCATCAAGGACATGGTAGGTGAACTGATTGCGGGCACTGTCCACCATTGCCACGCTGCTTGCGGCCAGGATGACCTTGCGGCCGGCAACCGAGGCGGGAATGGCATAGTTCATCGACTTCGCCGTTTCGATGATCCTGGTGCGAAGCTCGTCCCTCACGCCGCCGACACCGCTCAGCGCACGGGAGGCGGTGCTGACCGACACGCCGCAACGCGCCGCGATCTCCTCAAGTCGAATGCGGCGGCTGGGGCGCCCGCGCTTGCCCTGGATATTCATCCGCTCCGTCATCTCCGCCAAGTCACCCGATTAATGCAAAAAATTTTCAGATTGCGCAAGAAAAATGGCTGTGAAACAGTTCCGATGAAGCGGGAGAAACGGGAGGAGTGATGCCGCTGTCGGCCGAACGCCTGAATTCCGTGCTTGCCAGCCTCGTGGCCGGCATGACCGGCTTGCGTCATGACGGGCGGTTCCATGAGCCGAATCTCGACGGCACGCCGGGCGACTATGTCAGCTTCGACAGCTGGGAATGGCCGCAGGGCGTCGGGCTCTACGGGCTGGTTCGGCTGTGGGCGCAGACCGGCGACGATCGGCTGCTGCAGACGATCGAGGCCTGGTACGACCGACGCATCGCTGCCGGTCTCCCTGCGATGAACGTCAACACCACGGCGCCTCTGCTGGCGCTAAGCGAATTGTGGCGGCGCCGGCGCCAGCCGCGCTTCGAGCCGGTCCTGCGCGAATGGGCCGAGCAGGTAGTCACCGCCTTGCCACGGACGCCCGAAGGCGGTTTCCAGCATGATGTTTCGGACCGGGTCAACGACGACGAATTGTGGGACGACACGCTGTTCATGGTGGCGCTGTTCCTCGCATCCTACGGCCAGGCTGCCGGTCAGCGTCGCTTCGTCGAGGAAGCAGAAAGGCAATTCCTGGTCCACGCGCGTTATCTCGCCGATCCGGCATCAGGGCTGTGGTTTCACGGCTGGACGTTCGCGGGACGGCACAATTTCGCCCGTGCGCGTTGGGCGAGAGGCAATGCCTGGATTACCGTCGGTATCCTCGAACTGGTGGAGTTCGCCGAAATTGCACCCTCGGTCCGGGCCTATCTGCTCGGCGTGCTGGAGACGCAGATCAACGCCCTGCTCGAGGTGCAGGCAGGTTCGGGCGCATGGCACACTCTGCTCGACGACCCGACGTCTTACGAGGAGATTTCCGCCACGGCCGGCTTCGGCTACGGGTTGATGAAGGCCGCGCGGCTCGGAATCGGCTCGACAGAGTGCCGTGCCGCCGGCCTCCGCGCCTTGGAAGCCGTGGTGGCCAACATCGATGACAAAGGTGTGGTGGCGAACGTGTCTTATGGCACACGCATGGGCGCCGACCTGCAGTTCTATCGCGATATACCCATCCATCCGACGGGCTACGGACAGGCGCTGGCCATTCTGTGCTTGACCGAAGGGACCCGGCATCTGCAGTCGAAGGTGGAGGCGGCATGATGCGGACGCTCTATGGCGTGTCGCCGGGCGATATTGCCGGCATGGACACGGACCGGCTGAGGGCCGAGTTCCTGGTCGACGGCTTGTTCCGGCCCGGCGCGATCGAATTCGTCTACACCCATGTCGACCGCATGATCGTCGGTGGCGCGGTGCCGCTGGCCAACCCGCTGACATTCGGCAACGGGGCCGAAGTCGGCACGCCGCTCTTCTTTGACGCGCGCGAGATGGGCATCGCCAATCTCGGCGGCAATGGCGCCGTCGCGGTGGACGGCAGGCGCTTTCCCGTGGCTAACCGCGACATCGTCTATATCGGACGCGGAGCGCGCGAGGTGACGCTGGAGAGCGACGATCCGGAGAGGCCGGCACGCTTCTATATGAACTCGGTGCCGGCCGGCGCCGCTATTGCGCACCGTCTCATCGTCAACAGCGAAGCCAAGCCGCTTGTGCTCGGCGAGGAGGCTCGCGCGAACAGGCGCACGCTGCGCATGTACATCCATCCCGAAGTGGCCCCGTCCTGCCTCTTGCTGATGGGGATCACCGACCTCGCGCCGGGCAGTGTGTGGAATACCATGCCGCCGCATCTGCATGAGCGGCGCATGGAAGCTTATTGCTACTTCGACCTCGCCGAGGCCGACCGTGTGGTCCATCTGATGGGCCGGCCTGACAAGACGCGCCACCTGATGGTTGCGGACGGTGACGTTGTCCTGTCGCCCGCCTGGTCTATCCATATGGGTGCCGGCACCGGCCCCTATGCTTTCGTCTGGGGCATGACCGGCGAGAACCAGGCCTACACCGATGTCGATCCAGTACCCGTGAAGGATTTGCGATGAGCGAGGCCGCGCAAAGCGTTCGGACGGACTTTACGCTGCGCCGGCCGCTCGTGGCGGGGCAGCCAATCGTCTATTGGCGGCTCGGGTCTATCGCCGAGCAACGCTACGACGTGGCCGACCAGCCCATGCAAGGCGAGATGGATCCCTTCTTCTTCCTTACCAAGCACAAGAATTTCATTCCCCATGAATATCCGTGCCGCACGCAGTTCGCAGCGGAACGACGCGGCAAGCGACCACAGGTCAGCGCCGAATTCGGCGCTGAGCGCATCTGGTTGCCCTTCGCCTCGCCACGCATCGACCTGTCGGGCTTCTGGTTCCGGCCGACGGTGCTTGGGACCTGGGCCGAGACCACCATCGAGGCGGCCTCGAGTGGCGAGGTGATGGTACGGCTGCGTACATGCGGCGGCGCCATACTCTTTGCCAATGGCGAGGAAGCCGGCTGGATGGCGCCCTACGGCCGCAATCTGGAAAGTGCCGAGCACTTCAAGATCGTGCTGAGGGTCGGCCGCAACGACATTCGCATTATGGTTCGACGATCTCGCCGAGCGCGACGCCCGCTACTATTTCCAGCTCGATTATCTATCCGGTCCGGCTGCTTCGGTCGCACTGCCGATCGAAGTCGAGAGCGGCGTTGCCGATGCGATGGAAGCAGCCCTCGACGACATGCATTTCGAGCGTCCCGCCTATGACGGCGGCGAGGTGGCGCTCGTCACCGGCGTGGCCCTGCCGCGCGACGCGCAAGTCGAGATCGAGATCGAAGGCGATTTCATGTCGATCGAGACGCCGGTGCGCTTCGCCTTCGATCTGCCAACGGGCCAGACGCGGCTGCCGATCGCCGATACCGAGCAGCTGCCGGCCGACTTTCGCCATTTCAAGGTGTCGCTGAGGGTCGCAGACCATGCCGTATCGCGTGTCTTCGGCGTCGAGATATGCCACGCGCACCGTCAGGGCGATGCGCCGGAAACGCTTACCGCGCGTATAGATGAGGCTTTGCGCGAGGTCGCCGATCACGCCGAGGCCGATACGGTGCGCGCGCTGGCGCGCCTGGCGATCGGGCAGCAGGGCGCCGAGACCGACGCCATGATCTCCGGCACGCTGCCGGCGATCGAGGATTGTCACGATTGCGCCGACTTCATCCTGGTGCCGCTGCTGTGGTGCCGCAAGGCCTATGGCGATCGGCTGGAAGTGAGCCTGCGCGCGCGCATCGACAACGCCATCCTCGGCTATCGCTACTGGATGGACGAGCCCGGCAATGATGTGCAGTGGTACTTCTCCGAGAACCACGCGCTGCTCTTCCACACCGCCGCCTATATTGCTGGGAGCCTGTTGCCTGATGTGCGGTTCGTGCGGTCGGGCCGCCTTGGCCGCGAACAGTCCGCGGTGGGAGCCGCGCGGGTACGCGCCTGGCTCGATCATTTCGAGGCATGGGAGATGGCCGAGTTCAACTCGGCGCCCTATTTTCCGATCGACCTCAAGGGCCTGTGCGCGCTCTGCGCGCTGGCCCCGGACAAGGACATCGCCGAACGTGCCGGCAACGCAGTCATACGCCTGCTTGAAATCGTCGCCCGCTCGGCGCATCGCGGCATCCTCACCGGGGCGCAGGGCCGCTCCTACGAGCACACGCTGCGCGCCGCGCGTTCCCTGGAATTGTCCGGCATCTGCCGCATGCTTTGGGGCAAGGGCAATTACGGCATGCGCTTTCACGCGCTGCCGCAGCTGGCATTGTGCCTGCGGGATCACGATTTGAGCGTTCCGGACGGGTTGGCAGCAATTGCTTCCCTCACCGACGATACGGCGTGGGAATGGACTTTCGCGCAGGGACAAGACCGCTTCGCGCGGCTCTACCACTACAAGACGCGCGGCCATGCGATGGGCAGCGCCGCTGGCTATCGCTGGAATCAATGGGGTTATCAGGAGACCGTCATTCACGCCCGGCTGGGCAAGAATCCGGATGCGCAGATCTGGATCAACCACCCCGGCGAAGTGCTGCAGTCGGGATATGGCAGACCATCATATTGGGGTGGCTCAGGCACGTTGCCCCGGCTTCACCAATACCGCGACCTCGCCATCGTCAGCTTCTCCTGCTCGGATGAACAGCCCGACTTCACGCACGCCTGGTTCCCCGCACGTGCCTTCGATGCCGTGCGAGTGGGTGGCGATCGGGCGTTCGCGCAATCCGGCGGCGCCTTCGTCATGCTGAAGACGGATGTTCCGCTCACGCAGGTAGAGGCCGGCCCGACGGCCGGCAACGAGTTGCGGGCGGCGGGACGCAGGACGACATGGATCGTTCGCCTCGGTGACAGGGATGCCAATCTGCCGGCGCTCGACGCCTGGGCGGGCGCCTTTGCCGGCCTGTCGGTGCGGTCGGGTCCCGACGGCGAGTTGATCGTCGAGGATCCGGAGTACGGCACGGTGCATTTCCTCGCCGACGCAAGGATCGTGGCCGAGGGACGTACACTCGATCCGGCCAACTGGACCGTGCGCGGTGAGGCGATGCGCATGAAGCACAGAGAGTAGGGAGGAATCGGCTGCGACGCTCAAGAGGAGAGGGCGTAGCGGCTTGAACTATCGGGGCGCCGCCCCGCTAAAGGAGGAGACGAAAGCATGAATAAGTCCCGCACTTTGCTGGCCGCGCTATCGGTCAGTCTGCTCGCATCGACCAGCGCGTTTGCCGGCGACGTGCGCATCATGTGGTATTCGGACGGTGTCGAAGGCGATGTCATTCAGGACATTCTGAACCGCTTCATGAAGGACAATCCCGACATCCACGTCACGCTCGACAACGTCGCCTACAAGGTGATCCAGGAGCAGCTGCCCATCCAGCTCGAAGCCGGCCAGGGCCCGGACATCGCCCGCGTCACGAACATCAAGGAGCTTGCCCAGCACTGGCTCGATCTCAGGCCACTGGTGGCCGATCCGAAATATTGGGAGGACAATTTCGCTGACACGCTGGACTGGATGCGCCCCGACGGCTCCAACGCCATCCCGGGTTTCATGACCCAGCTCACGCTCACCGGCGGCTTCGCCAACAAGACGTTGTTCGAACAGGCCGGCGTGCCGCTGCCCGGCGACAAGGCGACCTGGGACGACTGGATCAACGCCGCCGCCGAGGTGGCGAAGAGCCAACAGCTTCCGGCTGCCTTCGCCATCGACCGTTCCGGCCACCGCATTTCGGGTCCGAATGTCTCCTTCGGAGCGAACTATATCGGCCCCAATGGCATGCCGGCCAAAGTGGACGACGGCACCAAGGCGTTCGTCGGCAAGCTCGTCGACTGGACCGCCAAGGGCCTGATGCTGAAGGATACCTGGGTGTCGGCGGCAGGCTCGACCTACCGCGCGGCCGCCGACGACTTCATCAACGCCCAGATCCCGTTCTACTATTCGGGCAGCTGGCAGGTCGCCAATCTGTCGACCAAGATCGGCGACAGTTTCGACTGGGTGGCAACCGGCTCGCCCTGCGGTACTACAGGCTGTTCGGGCGTGAAAGGCGGCGCGGCGCTGGTCGCCATCAAATACACGAAGAATCCCAAGGATGTCGCCAAGGTCATGGATTATCTGGCCCGTGAAGACGTGGTGGAAGAGTTCAGCGAGCGCACGCTGTTTCTGCCCGCGCACAAGGGCGTCGTAGACAAGGGCGGGCTGAAATGGGTCTCGGCCGACAAGAATGTCGGTCCGGCGCTCGACAAATTCGTCAAGGCGGCGGGTGAAACCCTGCCGGCGGCCGATGCGCTGCCGCCGTGGAAGTGGGCCAATGCTTACTTCGCCGCGCTGGTGACGCGCGT
Source organism: Mesorhizobium sp. M0894 (assembly GCF_040319725.1). NCBI lineage: Bacteria > Pseudomonadati > Pseudomonadota > Alphaproteobacteria > Hyphomicrobiales > Phyllobacteriaceae > Mesorhizobium > Mesorhizobium sp. M0894. The sequence goes on from NZ_JAMYOG010000005.1 coordinate 117,996, forward strand.
CAGCCAGGTGATGGCCGGCGAGCTCAGCCTCGACGATGCCTGGGGCAGGATCGACCAGGATATCGCCGACAAGGTTGCCGAGGCGAAGTGACCGCCGCCGCGACACTGAAGGCATGGATTGGCGCCGCCCTCGCGGCGCCGGTCGTGTGGCTGGCATCGATCGTCAACGTGCCGCTGAAGTTCTGGCAGCGCGCGACGGGCACCGGCGGCATGGCCGCGTTCTTCCTGGCCCCAAACATGGCGATCTTCGGCATTTTCGTCCTGGTGCCGATGATCATCAACTTCTTCTATTCGGCCACGTCAGGAACGGCCTACTTCCTGCAGGACCGAACCTATGTCGGGCTCGAGCAATACCAGCGCCTGCTCGATTGCGGCAACTACCTGGACACTGCCACTTGCCACGAGGATCTCTTCTGGAAGGCCGTGCACAATACCGGCCTGTTCGTCGTCGTGCAGGTGGCGCTGATGACGGTCGTGTCGATGGCGACAGCGCTGATCCTCAACCGTGAGATCGTCGGGCGCAGCTTCTGGCGCGCGGTGTTCTTCTTTCCGGTGCTGCTGTCGCCCGTCGTCACCGGTCTGATCTGGCGCTGGATCCTGCAACGCCAGGGCTTGCTGAACCTGATCGTCCATGATCTGGGCGGCGAGCCGCACAACTGGCTGACCGACCGCTTCTGGGCTTTCACCGCCGCCGTCAGCGTTTCGGTCTGGGCCCATATGGGCTTTTATACGCTTATCCTGCTTGCCGGATTGCAGGCGATCCCGCGCGACCTTTACGAAGCGGCCGAGATGGACGGCACGAAGCCGGCGCGGGTGTTCTGGCGCATCACGCTGCCGCTGCTGATGCCTAACCTGCTTGTCGTCATCGTGCTGACGCTGATCCGCGCCGTGCAGATCTTCGACGAAGTCTATGTGCTGACGGGTGGAGGGCCGGGAACCTCGACCCTCTATATCACGCAGTACATCTATGAGATCGGCTTCGCCTCCCTGCTGCGCAATCCGGGGCTGGCTTCGGCGGCTTCGATCTTGATGGGGTTGGTGCTGGTCGTGCTCACCTTAGTTCAGCTGCAGGTCGGACGCCGGGGTGAGCGGAAAGGAGCCCGCGAATGAGCAGCGTCATGACATTCCTGACCCGCCGGCGCGGCGGTCGCGGCTGGCACTGGACGGATATCGTGAGCTGGCTGTGGCTGCTCGGCGGCGTTGTCATCATGTTCGGTCCGGCCGTTTGGCTGGTGGGTTCGTCATTCAAGACACCGGCACAGCTCGCCGAGTTCCCGCCGACCATAATGCCTTATGTCAGCCAACAGGCGAGGGTCGAAGGCTACGATAAGCCGCTGGCCCTCTACAGGGTGAAGCTTCCGGATGGTTCGACCAAGGTGCTGGCCGAGGTGCGGCGCATCGGCATCATGGCGCAAATGGTGGACCCGCAGGCGCCGAACGATATCGTCAAGGTCAACATCGCCGACCGGCAGCCGGTGCGCGAAATCGGCTTCGCAACGGAGAACTACACCGAGCCCTTCGTCCATTTCGACTTCCTGCGCTATCTGCGCAATTCGGTCTTTGTGACGGCAATGGCGACGCTGATCACGCTGCTCACCAATTCGATGGCCGCCTTCGCCTTGTCGAAATACAAGTTCCGCGGCCGCGATCTGACGATGCTTGTGATCGTCGGTACGCTGATGGTGCCGCTGTCGGTCATCCTGGTGCCGCTCTATTCGGTGGTGGGCGCCGTCGGACTGCTCGATTCGCTGTGGGGCGTGATCTTGCCGACCGTGGCGACGCCGACCGGCGTCTTCCTGCTGCGCCAATATATGCTGACCATCCCGGACGAGCTGCTCGATGCGGCGCGCATGGACAACGCTTCCGAATGGCAGATCTACTGGCGCATCGTATTGCCGCTTGCAGCACCGGCGCTCGCCGTGCTGGCGATCTTCTCGGTCGTCTGGCGCTGGAACGACTTTCTGTGGCCGCTGGTGGTGCTGTCGCGCAAGGAACTCTACACACTCCAGGTCGGCCTCAACACCTATGCCGGCCAGCTAAACGTGCAGTGGCACTACATCCTGGCGATGACCGTGGTGACGATGATCCCCGTCGTCCTCGTCTTCGTCTTCCTGCAGCGTTACATCACTTCCGGCATTGCCGGCACCGGACTGAAGTGAGGATGTCATGGGACGGATAACGCTGACCAACATCGATCGCGCTTACGGCAAGATGAAGATCTTGCACGGCATCAACCTCGACGTCGGGGACGGCGAGATGCTAGTCCTCGTCGGCCCGTCGGGTTGCGGCAAGTCCACGCTGCTGCGGCTGATTGCCGGGCTCGATCGGCCGACCGACGGCAAGATTGAGATCGACGGGGTCGACGTCACCAACGTTTCGGCCGCGCAGCGCGGTCTGGCGATGGTGTTCCAGTCTTACGCGCTCTACCCGCACATGAGCGTGCGCCAGAACCTCGCCTTCGGGCTCGAAAACATCCGTATGCCGAAAGCCGAGATCGACGCGCGGATCACGGAAGCGACGCGCATACTGGAAATTGCTTCCTATCTAGACCGCCGGCCCGGTCAATTGTCGGGCGGCCAGAAGCAGCGCGTGGCGATCGGCCGTGCGGTGGTGCGCAATCCGACCGCCTTTCTACTCGACGAACCGCTGTCCAACCTCGATGCCGAACTGCGCATCACCATGCGCGCTGAACTGGCGGGCCTGCACCGGCGGCTGGCAACCACGATGATCTACGTCACCCATGACCAGATCGAGGCGATGACGCTGGCGGACCGCATCGTGGTCATGCGCTCGGGGCGGATCGAACAGGTCGGCCGGCCGCTCGATCTCTACAACGCGCCGGCCAACCTGTTCGTCGCCGGCTTCATCGGCGCGCCGCGGATGAACCTGCTGCCGGTGAAGGTGCGTTCGGCAAGCGGCGCCGAGGTGCGTGTCGAAGGTCCGGGCGGGCTGTCGGCCTCGGTCGCCGCCGACGGGGTCGCGCTGAAACCGGGAGACGACGCGACGCTTGGCATCCGACCACACGACATCCAACTTTCGGATGGCAGCAAGGGATCGGTGGAAGCGCGGATAACGCTGGCCGAGGCGCTGGGACCGGAAACCGTTGTCCACGCCACCATTGCCGGCGACAGCAAACTTATCGCCGTTCTCAAGCAGCAGGGCGTTGAATCGCAAGGGCCGCCGATCCACCTCGCTCTGCCGCCGGAGCGCATGCATCTCTTCGATGCCGCCGGGCTGCGTGTCGCACCGCGTTAGCCGGAGGCAAGATAGCGGGTTGTTTCATGAACTGTCGCAACTGCTGCACAGCGAACGCGTGTTGCGCGCTTGTCAAAACACAAAATAGGTGAACGTTAAGACAACCAAACTCTTCAAGAGGGCGCTCTCTGCGATCATTGCTGCCACGGGATGTCCGGAATTTACTTCAAAGTGGATTTTCTCGTGGACGGTCTTCGGCAATACGGAGATCCGCGCCGCCACGTTCGCGCGCCTGAATCCGGCCGACTGACAATACGACCTGTGCTGAGGTTCAGTACGAACTACCGATCAGGGCAAATGGGATGTTCGTCCGCATGATAGCGGCGAGGCCGTGAAATCCGCGATCGTTCTTCAGTTCTGCCTTGTTGCAGAGCCGCAGCTCGACGGAGACGTTCTCGTGAGACTCTATTGCGCACCGTGGGTTTGCAGCCTTGCCGAACGGCTCGCTCTTCGGCAGGCGGAGATCTCCTTCGATAGTGAGCGCGTCGACTTGGGGTCGAGGCAATCATGAGCCAACCCCGCAAGATCGCGATCGCCCTCGTTGCCCTTATGGTGCTGCCAATGGCAGCTATTTGGAGCTGGCAGTGGTTTACAAGGGGCCGGTTCGAGGAAACGACCGATAACGCCTATCTCCGCGGAGACATTACCAGCATCGCTCCGAAGCTCGCCGGTTACGTCGTCGAAGTCGACATAGACGACAATGCCAATGTGTCAAAAGGTGCTGTCCTGTTTCGCATCGACGACAGCGACTACAAGGCCAAGGCGGAGCAGGCGAAAGCCAACGTCGCCGCCCGGCAGGCGGAAATCGCCAACATCAAGGCGACCCGTGAACTGCAGGACGCATTGATCGCGCAGGCCGAGGCGCAGAAGCAATCTGCCGCAGCCGACCTGCAATTCGCCCGCGCCAACTTAAGCCGCTACGTCACGCTGCAGAAGAACGGAACCGCAAGCGATCAGAAGCTGCAGGATGCGCAGGCCGGCCATGACAAGGCAAGGGCATCGCTGGACGGCGCAGAGGCCAATCTGTTGGCTCAGAAGTTGAAGCTCGGCGTCCTGGATGCACAATTGTCCGGCGCGCAGGCAGCCCTGTCGCAGGCACAGGCAGCGCTCGACCTGGCAATGCTAGACCTGGCCAACACCGTCGTGAGGGCCCCGGTCGACGGCATCGTCGGCAATCGCCAGATCCGGGTCGGCCGCTATGTCACCCCAGGGACGGCAGCCCTGGACATCGTTCCGGTTAACGATGTCTGGATCGTCGCAAACTTCAAGGAAACGCAGCTGAAGCAGGTTGAGATCGGCCAACGGGTCCGCGTCATGGTTGATGAATATCCAGATCTGCAAATCGACGGCCTTGTCGACAGCTTCGCTCCTGGCAGCGGCGCAGCCTTCAGCCTGCTGCCGCCGGACAATGCCACCGGCAACTTCATCCGCGTCGTCCAACGCGTGCCGGTCAAGATCAGGATGACGCGCAATCCGTTGCCCGGCCGCCTGGTTCCGGGACTCTCGGCTCGTGTTGTCATCACCGTCGGCACCAGGGATGCTCCGGCAGTAGCGCAGGAAATGCAGACAGGCGGGACCGCGAACGGGCGCTCAGCGCAATGATGCACCTCGCCGAAACGGCGGCTGTGCAGCGCCATCCCGGTACCCTGCGCGCTTCCTTGATAGCAACCGGCGTCGTGCTGGCCGCCTTCATGGACGCGGTCGCATCCACCGCACTGTCCATCGGCCGGATCGACATGCTTGGCGACACCTACGCAACGTCGGACGAGCTGGCGATGGTCGACGTGGTTTTCATCGCGGCGAAGCTGACGGCGTTCCTTGTCGCTCCGCTTCTTGTAACGGCAGCCAGGCCGACCGTCTGCCTGCGCGCGGGGGTTGTCGCCCTTCTGCTGGCATCCGCGGCCTTGACGTTGTCGGTGGACCTCACCTGGATTTGCATCTGCCGCATTGTCCAGGGGCTGGCTGGCGGCACAATTCTCGTCGCCGGCCAGACGCTGCTGTTCTTTCGCTTCCCTCATCGGCATCAGCCGGTCGTTCAGGCGGTTTTTGCCGTAGGCGCCGTCATGGCTCCGACAACCGTCACGCCGGCCCTGCAGGGCTGGCTTGTCGACCATCTGACTTGGGAGTGGATATTCCTGAGCATCATTCCGCTCGGCATCGTCTCCCTTGTCCTGTTGGCGGCGGACGGCGATCGGACCTTTTGGCGGAAAACCAGGTTTCCTGCCGTCGGGATATCGTTGCTCGGCATCAGCGCCGCGCTTTTGACCTACGTCCTGCTGCAAGGCAGCAGGTTCAACTGGTTCGACGACACCGACATCACCTTCCTTGCCGCAACCGGTGTGACGGCTGCCGGCCTCCTGGCCGTCTGGAAGACCCGCCTTCGTTCAGAAGGCTCACTGCTGGCCATCTCGCCCCTTGGCAATCCGGACTTTCGCTTTGGCCTTCTCGTCAGCATCGTCGCCGGCTCTGCCCTTTCGGGCAGCGCCTATCTCATTCCGGCTTTTGCCCTCAACGTGCTCGATTTTACCGCCACGGGCGCGGGAGTGCTTCTGCTGCCAAGCGGAGCCATGCTCGCGCTTGGACTTTTGTTGTCCGGCTTCCTCATCCAAAAGACCGGGATGCGCCCGATCACGCTTGCTCCGTTTGGCATTCTGCTCTTCGCAGGCGCCATGTGGCTGCTGTCCGCTTCGACGAGCGGTAGCGGATCACCGGACCTGACCCTTGCTCTGCTGCTGCGGGGATTCGGCCTCGGCCTTCTGTTCGTGGCACTGACGCTGATTACACTGCAGGGCCTTGCCCCTGATGCGCTGCCGTTCGGCATCGGGCTGTTCAACTTCGGCAAGCAGGCGGGCGGTCTGACCGGCACAGCCCTCTTGCAAACGTATATTGATCACCAGAATGTCCACAACCGGACGATACTGACGTCCCACCTCGTCAATGGCGATCCAGCCGTGGACCAGCGCTTGAGAGCCACTGCGAACGTTCTGGCGAATAGTATCGACAGCCCCGCGGCGACCAAGGCCGCGCTGCCGCTGCTGCAGCGCGCGCTTGAGAAGCAGGTCGCCACTATCTCGTTCGACGAAGCTTTCTTCGCGCTCGTCCTGCTGTTCGCGGTCGCTGCGCCCTGTCTCATTGTCGCCAAACAATTGCTCGCCCGCCAAGCCGCTCCGCAGAACTAAAACCGCGTCCAGGCCCTATACTTTGGAACAGATGTTTTGGTCGGGCGAGGCTTCCAGATTATCTCATGAGCCGTGTTAACCGGACGAGACAGGGATGACGAATGCAGAGGTTTTTCCGGTTTCACTCTGCAGCCGACGAAGAGGCAGCCGAGCGTCTTACCTGTCCGGCTCGTATTTCCCAGTGGTGGGTGTTGACGCGTCGATCCGCGTCGCTTCTTGCCCGAGGCGATCGTTAGGCGCGCCGTAGCGGCCGGGCCGCCGCAGCGGCGATATCTCCGCGCAATGCATGGATTTCCATGAGATGCAGCCGGGGCATCGCGGGACTAGATTTAGGCGGTGAGTTCGCCTGTCCAGATATTGAAAACAAGTGCTATATAAAGCGCTGACCGTCCCCAGGCTTTCTTTGTCCGACAGGAGAAGCCAATGACAGCAGCGTCCGACTCACTTGGCGAAATCGACCCCGAAGCAACGCTCGCGCTGCAAATCATCGAGAGTATGCCCGGCCACGCGTGGGCAGCCGATGCCGCCGGACGATTCACCTTTGTGAGCCCAAACACCGTGGCGTTCCTCGGCAACACGCATGAGGATCTCAACACCTCCGAAGACGACGATGAGTTCGGCTGGCGTCGAGCCGTCCATCCCGACGATTATGATCGTGTCGCCGCCAGATGGCGGCATTGCCTCGAAACCGGCGATCACTATGACACCGAGCATCGTCTGCGGCGCGCCGATGGCGTCTATCGCTGGTTTCGAAGCTCAGGACGACCTTTTCGCGATAGTCAGGGCCGCATCATTCAATGGTACGGCACGACAATAGACATTGAGGACCAGAAGCGGGCGGAGTCAGCATTGCGCGACCGCGAGCGGGAGCTCTCGCAGCTCGTGGACATGGTACCGAGTCACATCTGGCGGCTCGATCCGGACGGCGAGCCGATTTTCTTCAATAAGCGCATGGTCGATTTTCTCGGCCTGGACGTAACGGATATGGACAGACCGGGCATGAGCCGGCTGGCGGCGATGATACAGGCCGGCGTCCATCCGGACGATGCAGCAGCATTCGGCGATGCACTCCGTGGTTGCTTCGCTACCGGTGCGAGCTTCGCCATGCGCTATCGCCTGCGCCGTGCCGATGGCGTCTATCGCTGGATGTCGAGCCGGGCGGAGCCGATGCGCGATGACGCCGGCCGCATCGTCCAGTGGTACGGCCTCTGTCACGACATAGACGATCAGATGCACGCCGAAGAGGCGTTGCGGCGAAGCGAGCGACAATTGCAGCACATGATCGACGCCGTGCCGGTCCGCATCTGGAGCGTGATGCCGACCGGCGGGCCGGTCTACTTCAACAAGCGATACCAGGACCATTTCCGCTCCGTTATCGCGAACTTTGATGCTCTCGGCGAGCCGGGCATCGAAACGCTGCTGCACGAGGTTATTCATTCCGAAGATGCTCCCGAGGTGCAGCGCACGTTATCGAATTGTTTCGAAACTGGCGGCGGCTCCGCGATGCGGTTTCGCTGGCGCGAAAAAGACGGCACCTATCGCTGGGCTGAGTGCAGGGTGGAGCCGCGGCGCGATGACAACGGAACGGTCGTGCAATGGTACGGGGTTTCTCTCGACATCGACGATGAGGTGCGCGCGCAGGCGGCGTTGCGCAAAAGTGAGCGGCGCCTTCAGCAGCTTATCGACACCGTGCCCGCTTTGATCTGGAGTACGACACGGGAGGGAAGGCCATCCTACGTCAACAAGCGGTTCACCGACGTAACCGGGGCCACGCTCGGTGACATCACCGCCCCGGACGGCTCGCCGTCCCTGAGCGTGATCCATCCAGACGATATCGACACCGCACGGCAGGCGATCCGCCATTCATTCGCAACGGGCGTGCCTTACGTTCAGAGATATCGCCAACGGAGGGCCGACGGCGGCTATCGCTGGACCGAGACTCGCGCCGAGCCGCTGCGCGACGAAGATGGCAGCATCCTCCAGTGGTACGGCGTGAGCGTCGACATCCATGATCTGGTGACCACGCAGGCCGCATTGCACGACCGCGAACGAGAGCTCTCGCAGCTCGTCAACATGGTTCCGAGCTACCTCTGGCGGCTGTCTTCGAACGGCGAGCCGACCTTTTTCAACAGGCGCCTGATAGATTTTCTCGGCCTGGACATAGCGGACGCGGAAAAGCCGGACACGAGCCGGCTGGCGGCCTTCATTGCCAACGTCGTCCATCCCGACGATGCCGCCAGCCTGAGGGAAGCACTCAACAGCTGCTTCGCCACCGGCGAGCGCTTCTTCATGAAGTATCGCCTGCGGCGTGCCGACGGCGTTTATCGCTGGATGGAGGGCCGCGCGGAGCCGCTGCGGGACCAAGGTGGACGCATCGTCCAATGGTACGGCCTTACGCACGACATCGACGACCAGCTGCGCGTCGAAGAGGCGCTGCGCGAGAGAGAACGTGCGCTCTGGCAGCTCGTTGAAACGCTGCCGGCAATGATCGATTGCGCCGCTCCGGATGGAGAACCGATATATCGCAGCCAGCAGCTCCGCGAATTCCTCGGATACAATCTTGAGGAATTGGACGAAGCGGGAAAGTCCCGGCTGGCTGGCACACTCGACGCCGGTGTTCATCCCGACGACCTGACAGGTGTCAAAGAGAGATATGCCCATTGTTTGTCCACCGGCGAGCCGTATGCGCGACGGCACCGTCTGCGGCGCTTCGATGGTGAATATCGCTGGGTCGAGACGCGCGCCGCGCCGATGCGCAACGCTGAAGGTGCCATCGTGCAGTGGAACGTTATCTGCCTCGACATCGAAAATGAGGTGCGAACACAAGAGGAGCTTCGACTGGCACAAGAGAGACTTGCGCGTGCGAGCCAGGCGGCGAGCCTTGCCGAACTCTCCGCATCCATCGCTCATGAGGTGAACCAGCCGTTGGCCGCCATCGTCGCCAACTCCAACGCATGCCACCGTTGGCTGTCCGCCGTGCCCCCGAACGTCGAGCGCGCGAAAATCACGGCCGAGCGCATCATCCGCGATGCCAACTCGGCGGCGGATGTCGTCAGCCGCATCCGTGCCTTGTTCAGACCTTCGCTTGAAATGAGAACCAGCACGCCGATCCCCAGCGTTATTGCCGAAGCGCGTGACCTCATGGCCGAGGAAGCCATACGGCGTCGCGTTCGCATGGACATCGATGTCGAAAGCAATCTTCCGCTCGTCGCCTTCGATCGCGTCCAGATCCAGCAGGTCCTGGTCAACCTCATTCGCAACGGCATGGAGGCGATGGACTCCACCACGGACAGGGTTCTCGGGCTGCGTGTGCGCCGGATAGAGGACACGATCCAGACCGAGGTCAGCGACCGCGGCCCGGGTATCGAACGTCCTAACAAGATATTCGAGCCGTTCTTTACGACGAAAGGGAATGGGATGGGCATGGGGCTGGCGATCTCCCGTTCGATCGTCGAGTCTCACGGCGGACGCCTATGGGCGGAGAACAGTGTGCCGCATGGAGCGACATTCATCTTCACTCTCCCGGTTGAAGCGAAAGCTGTGCAATGATGCCGGACGACGACAATCGTCCTCATCTTGGACGATGCTGAACGTATCCGGCGGCGCTCAGCAAACGCTTGGTTTATTCTCCTTTCGGTGAAGGGCGTCGCTGCCCCCGCGCAATGCATGGATTTCCATGAGGTGCGGTTGGGGCGTGGCGGGATTAGGGTGACGGTGTGAGTCCGTCAGCCCAGATCCAGCTACCAAGAGCAAGTGCTATACGAAGCGCCGACAATCTCCAGAGTTTGTTTGTCCGTCAGGGGCACCCGATGACGACAGCGCCCAACTCACTTGGCGAGACCGATTCCAACGCAACGGGCGCGTTAAAGCATGACTTCGACCGATCCGGACCGGGATTGCAAGGAAGTGGCCGATCTTTGGCGACGAGTGAACCAGGCCTGATTCGCGGCAACATGATCAGCGATCTTGAAAGAGGCAGGTTATCGCGCGTCTGGTCGCACCGTCCCCAATTCTTGCATCTGGGGCTTTTTATTACGGTCTATGTCCTGGGCTGCGGCTTCGCCCAGTCGCTCGCAATCATACCTGGAACAGGGATTTCCATTTGGCCTCCGAGCGGACTGTTCATCGCTACGCTTGTCTTCGCCTCCAGGTATAGCTGGCCGTGGTGGGTGCTGGGGGCCTGTCTGGCCGAACTGTTCAGCAACTTCTTGTGGTTCCACACTCCGCTGCCCGCGGCCTTCCTGATCTTTGCCGGCAACGCTCTTGAAGCGGTGGCCGGCGCATGGCTCGTGAACCAGACCTGCAAGCGCCCAGTTCGGCTGGAAACCTTGCGCGACGTTCTCGCATTCGTCGTACTGGCCGCTGGAATTGCGCCAGTCGCAAGCGCGACGGTGGGAAGTGCGGCGCTTGCGTGGTTTGGCATACAATCGCAAACCTTTGCGACGGCTTGGCCGCTGTGGTGGATCGGAGACGCGACGGGAGTCCTGATCGTAGCGCCACTGGCGCTGGTCGTGTTCCAGAACTGGCGCGGCAAGGCGCAGCTCTCAGCAGCGCGGTGGATGGAAGCTTGCGTCCTGGGGCTGATCTTTCTTGGTATCGCCGCCCTTTCCTTGAGCGGCTATCTGCCCTTCGCCTACATCATCATGCCGCCTCTTCTTTGGGCCGCAGTGCGCTTTGAGTTCAGAGGCGCCGCCGTAGCATTGACCGTTCTCGCTCTGATCACGGCGGTATTCACGATATCCGGCGCCAGCCAATTTGCCGGCGATCCCGAGTCCCAGAAGCACAACCAGATCATGCTGCAGCTTTTTCTGGCCATCTCGGCATTTTCGGCGCTCGTCGTGGCCGCCATATCCCGGCAGCATCAGGCGGCGGTGCTCACTTTGCGTGAAAGCCTTGAGGCATTGGGCGACCGGGAGCGGGAGCTCTCGCAGCTTGTCGACATGGTTCCGAGCCACGTTTGGCGCCTGAGGCCCGATGGCGATCCGACCTTTTTCAACAAGCGCATGGTCGACTTTCTCGGCCTGGACGTAACGGATTTGGACAAACCGGGCATCAGCCGGCTGGCGGCGATGATAAAGGCCGGCGTCCATCCGGACGACGCAGCAGCATTCGGCGATACGCTCAGTCACTGCCTCGCCACCGGCGAGCGCTTCTCCATGAGGTATCGCTTGCGCCGCGCCGATGGCGTCTATCATTGGATGTCGAGCCGGGCGGAGCCGATGCGCGATCACACTGGCCGCATCGTCCAGTGGTACGGCCTCTGTCACGACATAGACGATCAAATGCAAGCTGAAGAGGCCCTGCGGCGGAGCGAATTGCAGCTTCAGCAGATGATCGACGCTGTGCCGGTCCGCATCTGGAGCGCGGTGCCGACCGGCGGGCCGGTCTACTTCAACAAGCGGTACCAGGACCATTTCCGCTCCGTGATCGCTGATTTCGAAGCACTCGGAGAGCCGCGCATCGAGGAATTGCTGCAAGAACTGGTTCATCCCGAAGATGCTCCCGAGGTGCTGAGCACGTTGCTGAATTGTTTCGAAACAGGCGGCGGTTCCGCGATGCGGTTTCGCTGGCGCGAAACAGATGGCTATCGCTGGGCGGAGTGCAGGGTGGAGCCGCGGCGTGATGAGGACGGGGCGGTTGTGCAATGGTACGGGGTTTCCCTCGACATCGACGAAGAGGTGCGCGCCCAGGAAGCGCTGCGACAAGCGTCCGACAAACTCGCGCAAGCGGCTCAGGCTGCAAGTCTCGCCGAGCTTTCGGCTTCGATCGCCCACGAGGTGAATCAGCCGCTGGCTGCGATCGTCGCCAACTCCCATGCATGCCACCGTTGGCTGTCCGCAGCACCGCCGAACGTCGAACGCGCGAAGATTACGGCCGAGCGCATTATCCGGGACGCCAACTCGGCGGCGGACGTCGTCGGCCGCATTCGCGCGCTGTTCAAGCAATCCACCGAGACGAGAACCAATGCGACGCTCAGCAGTGTCATCGCAGAGGCACGCGACCTCGTGACCGAGGAAGCGATGCGGCGGGGCGTTCGCATCAGCGTTGATATCGGAAGCGACATTCCGCTAGTCGCGTTCGATCGCGTCCAAATCCAGCAGGTTCTGGTCAATCTCATCCGCAACGGCATGGAGGCGATGGACTCTGGTGCGGACGACGGAGTTATCAAAATCCGCGTGCGCCATATCGGGGATGTTGTCCAGACCGAAGTCAGCGATCACGGCCGGGGCGTCGAGTTTCCCGACCGGATATTCGAACCGTTCTTTACCACGAAAGAGCAAGGGATGGGCATGGGACTGGCGATCTGCCGTTCGATCATCGAGTCGCACAGCGGGCGTTTATGGGTCGAGAAGAACGAACCACGTGGAGCGACGTTTATCTTCACGTTGCCGATTGAAGCGAAAGCGGCGTCATGACGACGGACGGCCAAATTGTCTTCATCGTAGATGACGATGAACGCATCCGGGAGGCGCTCAGTGAGCTGCTGGCTGCGCACGGCATGCGTGCCGTAGCGTTCGGATCGGCGGGCGATTATATCCGCGCTGACAAGCCGGACGTCCCTGCCTGCCTCATCCTCGATATCGAGTTGCCGGATATCAACGGCCTCGATCTGCAGCGGCAGATTGCCGAGGGCGATCATCCGCCGATCGTTTTCCTGACAGGACATGGCGATATCCCGTCCTCCGTGCGTGCGATCAAGCACGGCGCCGTGGATTTCCTGACTAAGCCCTTCAGCGATGCAGACCTCATGGCCGCAATCCATGCAGCGATTGCCCAGGATCGGGCACAGCGATCGGAGCGCGCCGAGCTGGGCGTGTTGAAGCAACGTTATCTCGAACTGACGCCGCGCGAACGTGAGGTGCTGCCGCTGGTGGTCAGCGGCCTGCTCAACAAGCAGGCGGCCGCTGAGCTGGGGATCAGCGAAGTTACGCTGGAAATTCATAGAAGGAACGTCATGCAGAAGATGGTCGCGGCGTCGCTCGCCGACCTCGTGCGCATCGCCGAGCGATTGGGAATACCGATCACGCACTCGCGCCGGGCAGGGGGGAGCTGAGGGTGAGCAAGCGGAGGCCTGTCGTGGCGATCGTCGACGATGACCCAAGACTGCTCGAGTCGCTGGAGGACCTCTTGGAGTCCGCCGGCTATGTGGCCCGCAGCTTCTCGTCGGCGAGGTCGTTGCTGGTCAGCGGCCTGTCTGGATTGGACATGCTTATCACCGACATCGGGATGCCCGGCATGGACGGCTTTGAACTTCGCGACTTGGTCAAGAAGGCGCGTCCGGATCTGCCCGTGTTCCTGATCACCGGCCGCCACGAGATAGTGGATCAGCACCGCGCCAAGGGCATTGGCAGGCTTTTCCGCAAGCCGTTCGATGGCCAGGCACTGCTTGCGGCGATCGGCGACGCCTTACGCAACCCAGAAACGGAGGCTAAACATGAGAGTTGACCAATTGCCCTTACGGAGATCGACGCCGTCATCACAGCAGCGGAGGGCTGAAGCCGAGCAGCCGCTGGTCATTATTGTCGATGATGATGCCTCTGTTCGGGAGGCGCTGTCTGAATTGATCCTGTCGGCGGGTTTTCTGCCGGTGTGCTTTACCTCGACCCGTGAATTGCTTGACGCCGACGTGTTGGAGAGCCCCGGCTGTTTGATCCTCGACGTGCGCATGCCAGGGACGAGCGGTCTCGATCTGCAGCACCATCTTGCGAAAAACGGCAACCCCAAACCAATCATCTTCCTGACCGGGCATGGCGACATCCCGATGACTGTCCAGGCGATGAAGGCCGGCGCCGTGGACTTTCTGACGAAACCGGTGCGGGATCAGACGCTGCTTGACGCCGTGATCGCGGGCATTGCGGTGGACGCCAAACGGCGGGCGGATGCCGTGATCGTCAAGCGCAACATCGAGCGCGTCGAGACGCTGACGCCGCGCGAGCGCGAGGTCCTGCGTGAAGTGGCGCGCGGGCGCCTCAACAAGCAGGTCGCCTTCGACCTCGGCATCAGTGAAGTGACCGTCAAGCTTCACCGCGGCAATGTCATGCGCAAGATGGAAGCCGCTTCCATCGGTGAACTGATCCGGGCGTGGGAAACGCTGCCCGCGCCGATGCGCGAGGTCTAGAATTGGCACAAGCCGATCCATGCCCCATCCAATAGGATTGCCCAGCGCGCCCGGCCATTTCAGGCTGTGGGAAATTTGCTTCTTCAGCGCGCGAAGGCCTTCCTGCCCGTCGGCACGCTCCTGCTGCTGCGGGTGGTCCTGATGTACATCGGTGGTCCTATTGGGTGTTTTGCGGCCAGGCCCGCGCCAACATCGCTACCTCTGAGCGGCGCTCTTTTGCGGCGCCGGTCTGACCGACAAACTCGCAACATTTCATGCACAGCAACTGACGCCGGCCATGCCGCGTCGGTCCCGCGCCGCTACCCAAGCCTAAATTGACGTATGTCTATAAGAGCTTGCCTCGGCCCGTCCCCAATCCTCGGCGTGCCTGCCCTGCACCTTGGCATCGTATGACAGATGCTTCCGTAGAATAGGTTCGCGGCCCGGATCGGTGCATCCTGTTCCTCGCAAGCCATCACGACCGTCGCGTTTCTACCGCTCCTCGCTCGTTCCTCCCCGACCGCGACCGCACGGGCCGATTCGACGGTCGTGATGGTGAGCAGGATGTTCAAAGCACATGGATGGACATGATGAACAACGACGGACTTTTCTCCGTCGGCGGATCTCGCCGCGATGTCTTGTTGGCCGGCCTGATCGCCACCGTTGCCGCCGGACTGCCCCGCGCTGCTTCGGCCGCGAGCCGAAAACAAAACCTTCCCTCTTCCCCCTCAACCAAAGGAACCAAGACGATGAGCACCATCACGACCAAGGACGGCACCGAAATCTACTACAAGGACTGGGGTAAGGGTCCTGTCGTCACATTTTCGCACGGATGGCCGCTGAATTCCGACGCCTGGGACAGCCAGATGCTCTTTCTTGCCCATAACGGCTTCCGCGTGGTTGCGCATGACCGGCGCGGCCATGGGCGATCGAGCCAGGCCACGTCCGGCAACGACATGAATGGCTATGCGGACGATCTTGCAGCCGTGATCGAGGCGCTGGATCTCCGGGACGCCACGCTGGTCGGACATTCCACCGGAGGAGGCGAGGTTGCTCGCTATATCGGACGGCACGGGACGAAGCGGGTGGCCAAGGCTGTTCTTATCGCCGCTGTTCCGCCGATCATGGTGAAGACGCCGGCCAATCCGGAAGGCCTGCCGATCGAGGTATTCGACGGCATAAGGGCTGGCCTCGTCAAGGATCGTTCGCAGTACTACCGGGACCTCGCACCGTTGTTTTACGGCGCGAACAGGCCAGGCGCCAAGGTTTCCCAGGGGATTCTGGATCAGTTCTGGCTCTGGAGCATGCAGGCGGGTCTCGTGAACGCGTACGAAAGCGTCAAGGCGTTCTCCGAGACCGACTTCACCGAGGATCTCAAGAAGTTCGATGTGCCAACCTTGGTCCTGCATGGCAAGGACGACCAGATCGTCCCCGTCAAGGACTCGGCAGTCAAGTCGGCCCGACTGATCAAAGGCGCAAAGGATATCTATTACCCCGGCGCACCCCACGGGATTACGGCCACGCACCAGGATCAGGTCAATGCTGACCTGCTCGCCTTCATCAAAGGATAGCAAGCCTCAGTCACGACCGCATGTTTTCCGCAATTCCTTGGAGCCGCCGATGACCACCTTTGGCAATATTTCGCGCGCCCTGAACCGCATTTCGGGTGGCGCGCCAGGTCAAACCTTGTGCGCTCGCATAGCCGAGCGGTGGCCTGAATGCTGGTTCTGCCGGCTCATGTCCCGGATTGTGGAACCGAACCACTGCGCCATCGAGCTGGAGCGCTGGCAAAGGCGCGAAACATGTGCTGCGACACGGCTGCCATTCGGGCAACCGCGCCTGTGCAGCGCGGAGGCGATCGCCGGTGTTCGACACTACGTCGCGCTGTCGGGGGTCGCCGCCGCGCGCTTGTTCTGCCTTGAAGGCCACTGCGCTCTCCAAGACGTCAAACTGGCTAAGCGCCGCGAGTTTATCAATCGGTAGCCGTTTGCGATTGCCGCTCATTTTGGCGGTCTCAATTCGGCGTGAAATTTTCTTGGCCAGCGGTTGCGACTATCGCAGCAGCACCGGCACAATTTTTCGAAGGCAGGAACGACATGGGCGCACTCTCAGGCAAGATCGCGGTGGTCACCGGCGGAAACAGCGGGATCGGACTATCGGCTGCAAAAATCTTTGCCGCCGAGGGCGCGCAAGTCGTCATTACCGGCCGCCGGCGGCAGGCGGTCGAGGAAGCGGTCGCGCAGATCGGGGCAGGCGCGCTGGGCATTCAGGGAAATGTGGCCGACGTGGCGCACCATGATGAGGTGGCGCAGCAGATCCTCCAGAGGTTCGGGGCGCTCGACATCTATATGGCGAACGCCGGCGTAAACACCATCACCCACTCGGCCGACGTCTCCGAGGCAGAATATGATGCGCAATTTGCCGTCAACACGCGAGGCGTCTTCTTCGGCGTCCAGAAGCTGATTCCGATCATGCGGAACGGCGGCGCAATCATCCTCACAGGCTCGCTGGCCAGCGAGAAGGTTCTGGACGGTCATGCTGTTTACGCGGGCTCCAAGGCGGCCATAAATGCCTTTGCGCGCGCTTGGGCGATCGAACTGAAGTCTCGCGGTATCCGGGTCAACGTGCTTAGCCCAGGTCCGGTGGATACGGCTATTCTCGATAAGCTAGGCATACCGTTTGAGCAGCGCGGGCTGTTTGAAAAGGCGATGGCTGAGGCAATACCCTTGGGCCGGATGGGGCAGCCGGAAGAGCTGGCAAAAGCCGCCCTGTTCCTTGCCTCGGACGCGAGCAGTTTCGTCACGGGCATCAATCTGCGGGTCGACGGCGGGATGGCAGTGCTCTGAGCCACGACTGCGAAGTCGTCGCGCCAATAGACGGCCGAATAATGCCTGAGCAATCGGTCTTCCTCACGACGATTTTCCGGGAAGCTGCCGCACGAATCCCTCCAAATAGGTCGGAGGCGAGACGTTTCGCCGACGTGGTGCAAATTGTAAGCGGCAAGTCGCATTGCAGGGATCGACGCGCAAGAGAGAAGTCGGCTCGCCGATAGGGCTGAAGGACCGAGGTCTCGCCCCGGTCCTTCAATTTTCTGTAGGTCGGGATCAGTGACCCCAGATGCCCTGGCCATATTCATCGTTGGGAACAGTCGGCTTGCGTACGGTTTTCGGCACCCCGGTATCGCTGTTCATTTTTCTGATCGAGGATGTATACATGTTGTCAGACGCAGTCGCAGGCTGCTGGGCTCCGTTTGATCCATAGTGGTCGCTTCCGGCAATGGCGCTTCCTGCTGTAATAACAAGCGCGACGGCAGCAAGGACTGTCATTTTCATTTCAGTAACTCCATTAATAGCTTGGATGGTATTCACCCATACAAATATAAATGTCGTGACCCAGCGACACGATCAGACGGTCCGGCGGTTTGACCCATACCAAGGCATTGGGCGATGCGGGCCGAAGGCCAGGAACTATGTCGTTGACGAGAGGAGGCTTTGCCGCCGTGTTCGATCCGGCCGGCTCACCAGCGCTCAACGGATCGACCGCGCCAGGTTCTCGCCACGGCGGCAGCGGCGTCTTGCAAACACTCTCCGGCCGCGCGCGCCCTCAGTGTCTGCTCAGACGGCTGCCGACAGTGCACACTCGGCATAGATACCTCAATCATGCTGCAAGGCACCTGATCTCCCTGGTGACCTACCCTGCACCTTGGCATTGTATGACAGACCCTTCCGCACAATAGGTTGGCGGGCCGCATCGGCGCATTCTCCTGAGCATTGGTCACCACAGGCCACACGGGAGAAAGCAAATGCGAAACATAACTCGAGTCCTGGCGCTCACTGCGGCGCTTGCCGCGTCGGGCGGCGGGATGGCGCAGGCCGCGAATTCTCAGCCCAAGCCGACGATCGTACTGGTGCACGGCGCCTTCGCGGAATCGTCGAGTTGGGACGCAGTCATCACGAAACTCAGCAAAGACGGTTATGTAGCGATAGCCGCAGCCAATCCGCTCCGCAGCGTTGCCAGCGATGCGAAAGCAGTCTCAGCCATCGTCCGGTCGGTTTCCGGGCCGGTCGTGCTGGTGGGGCATTCCTACGGCGGGCCTGTCATCACCGAGGCCGCCAATGGCAATCCCAATGTGAAGGCCTTGGTCTACGTGGCGGGATTCGCGCCGGATACCGGCGAATCGAGCCTTACATTGTCCAGCATGTTTCCCGGCAGCACCTTGGGTAGCGCGCTTGCTCCAGTCGCGTTGCCGGACGGCGGACAAGACCTCTTCATCCAGCCGGCCAAGTTCCGCGCCCAGTTCGCCGCCGACGTTCCGGAAGAGCAGACCTTGCTGATGGCTGCCACTCAACGCCCTGTTGCGCAGGCAGCTCTGGCTGAAGCCTCGGGCGTCGCCTCATGGAAGACGCTGCCGTCCTACATGATCTACGGCTCAGATGACCGGAACATCCCGGCAGCCGTCATGAGTTTCATGGCCAAGCGTGCGCACGCGGTAAAGACCGTCGTCATCGAGGGCGCGTCCCACGCGCTCATGGTCTCGCATCCCGACGAGGTCACGTCACTCATCGAGGATGCTGCTGCATCGGTCAGTCAGTAGCAGGCCGGAAACGCCCAGCATCCGATCGAGCAACGAAAATAGACACGCAACACCAGGAGACTAGACATGAAGATCGTCGTCATAGGCGGAACCGGGCTGATCGGTTCAAAGACCGTGGAGAGACTGCGAAACAAAGGACACGACGTGCTTGCGGCGTCGCCGAATTCGGGCGTCAACACCGTTACGGGAGAGGGTCTGGCCGCCGCGCTTTCCGGTGCGCAGGTCGTCGTCGACCTCGCGAACTCGCCGTCGTTCGAGGAAAAGGCTGCCCTGGAGTTCTTCGAGGCATCCGGGCGTAATCTTTTTGCCGCCGAAACGGCTGCCGGTGTCCGTCATCACGTGGCGCTGTCGGTCGTCGGTACCGACCGGCTGCAGGGCATGGGCTATTTCCGCGGCAAGTTGCTTCAGGAAAAGCTGATCAGGGAGTCCGGAATTCCCTACACGATCGTTCACGCCACGCAGTTCTTCGAATTCACCGCCGCCATCGCAAACACGGGCGCTGTCGGAGATACCATTCATATGTCACCGGCCTACTTCCAACCCATGGCGGCTGATAATGTTGCCGATGCGATGGCGGACGTCGCGCTTGCCGCGCCGTTGAACGGCATGATCGAAATTGCCGGCCCGGAGCGCGTTCGCATGAGCGAACTTGTCGAGCGCTTCCTGAAGGCCACCAACGACCCGCGCAAAGTCGTCCCGGATCCCGGCGCGCTCTACTACGGCCAGGTGGCAATCGACGATCGAACGCTGGTGCCCGGCGAGAACGCGCGCATCGGCGCCGTGCGTTTCGATGATTGGCTCAGCCGATACACACCACCGAAATAAGTAATCATCGGATAGTCCACCATTCGCACAACAAGGAGACCAGACATGATCAAAACACTTCTCTGCGCCGCGCTCACCGCCGCTTCCGTCACCGCAGCAATGGCCAATGACGCCGCCAGTGTGAAGCTTGTCTACGACCAGGCCCTTCCAAACGTGCCCGGCAAGAGCATGAAAGCCGTGCTCGTCGAGTACGCGCCGGGGGGTACGTCGCCGGCCCATACCCATCCCAAATCCGCGTTCATCTATGCCACGGTCCTGGAGGGAGCGATCCGAAGCCAGGTCAACGATGGGCCGGTGAAGACTTATAGCGCCGGCGAGAGTTTCTCGGAATTCCCGGGCGACCGTCATGCCGTCAGCGAAAACGCCAGCAAGACGGAAGGCGCTCGTCTGCTTGCTATTTTCGTCGTCGACACCAGCGAGACGGAACTGACGACGAACGCGAAATGAAATCGTGGCCCTCCGGACCATCGGGGCATATGCGAAGGGACGGTCAGTGACATGAATTCGATCGCCAGCCGCACACTTGCGGGGATTTCGGTCCCCGATACACCGCTTGTCGGCCGAGCGATCGAACATGCTCGCGAGCGATGTGAACCTTACTTGTTCAACCACGTGGTCCGATCCTGGCTTTTCGCGGCCCGGATCGGACAGATTCAGAATATCCAGCACGACGCGGAGGTTGTTGCCGTTGCAACTCTGTTGCATGACGTCACGCTCAATGAGGACTTCGCCGGGCCGCGCCGTTTCGAAGTGGAAGGCGCCGATCTCGCCCGCACCTTCGTTCGGGAAGGCGGCTTCGACGAGCGGCGCGCCCAATTGATCTGGGACAGCATCGCCCTCAACTCGACGCCGTCGATCGGCCTCTACAAGGAGGCTGAGGTGGCGCTTTGCACAGCCGGCATCTGCCTCGATGTCGTCGGCTTGCAATACAGCCTCGTTTCGTCAGCCGAGATTGCAAAGATCATCGGTGAGTTTCCACGCCTCCAAATGAAGCGACGGATGGCCCGATGCTTTTGCCATATCGCCGAGGTCAGGCCGGAAACCACCTACGACAACTTTGCCCGGGACTTCGGCGAGCGCTTTGTTTCCGGCTACAAGGCGACTTCGGCAGTTGATCTTGTGATGAACGCTCCCTTCGAAGAGTGAGCGCAGTTTCGATCCAGGTTCTATCGACACCGGTCGGTTCAGCCTCGCCCTTCAAGTGACCCAAACGCCGCGCACCTGTCGCATGCCTGCGGCAAAGCGAATTGCCGAGGGCAGCGTTCAGGGTGCCAATTTCCACCGCTTCCTATACTTCGGTTTAGGCGCCCCAAACCGATCGAATGGCAATACATATCATCGGCACGATAGCAACAGTTTGGCTCACCGGTCATCCTTACGCTGCAATGGATTGCAAACACCTCAAGGAGATAAGTAATGAATATTGCAGCGTCACCGGTCGCTCCGAAAGGAAAAGCCGTCGCCCAACGCGCGAGTTATGCGGAGCAGTCGCCGGAACTTCTGAAGAAATTTATTGAATTTCTTGGTGCGACGCGAGAGGGGTCGATCGAAGAACCGATCCGCGACCTTGTTGCCGTCCGAGCCGCGCAACTGAACGGGTGCACCTTCTGCCTTGATATGCACGTCAAACAGGCGAAGATTCATGGCGAGCGCGAACTGCGCCTTTACCACCTGGCAGCCTGGCGGGATTCGACCCTGTTCGTTCCTCGCGAGCGTGCAGCCTTGGCATGGACGGAAGTCTTGACCAAGCTGCCCGAGCAGGGTGTCCCGGACGAGGTCTACGATCGGGTCAGGTCGCAGCTTTCCGAGAAGGAAATCTCCGATCTGACCTTCGTCGTCATGGCGGTCAATTCTTGGAACCGTCTGAACATCGGCTTCAAACCGGTCCCGGGCTCGGGGGATGCGAAGTTTGGCCTGAGCAAAGCAGCGCTAAGCTAATCTTTGGAATGGGTCAGAATGGCGCTTGTTTTCGCGCCATTCTGACCGGCCAGGCAAAGGCGCCGACCTCGGCGACCAAACCCTGGAACCGATCCCAGCCTCCCGGCCGCGGCCGCGAGGCGCTCTCAGGAGGGCGTCATGCGCATTGACAGTCTGCATCCAGTAATATCGGCCCGTCTCATGGTGATCGACGTCGACGCTCCACTCCGCAGTGCAGCACTCTCACTTTCCAGGCCCGCAATAGGCCTGGTCGTGGTGTGCCACGGCAGTGGGGAGGCGGCAGGCGTGCTGAGCAAGTCCGACCTTGTCCGCCATCTAGCGAATTCAGGGCCAACAGAAGCGCCGATTGCGGCATTGATGAGCCGGTCCATCGTGTCTTGTGGTCCCGATGATGATCTTCATTCAGTCTGGCAGACCATGGCCGCGCAAGGCCTGCAGAATGTGCCGGTGCTCGGGGCTGACTCGAAACCGCTAGGCGTCCTCGATATCCGTGATGCGATGAAGGCGCTCTTCAAACAAGAGGAACTGCAGGAACGGCTGCTTGCCAACTACATCAGCGGGATCGGCTATCAATAGATCATGGTCTCGCGTTTGGATATACAGAAGTATGTATCGGAGTCTTCTTAGACATAATGGATAATAAATACCATAAATTATAGTGTATTGAAGCAAATAGGTGTCGGCTGAGCCAACGGGGTAATGAAATGTTTCGTCCGGACATAAAAGAAGATGTCTTCGACAGCCCATCCGATGGTCCTGGAAGTGGTATGTCCGTGCAAATGTCGACGGCCGGCATCGTCCATGACCTGGGCAATCTCATTCAGGTCGCCTCGTCGGCGTTGAACCACCTGGCCCGCGATCCGAGCATCCAAGCGGCTCCGGCGCTTGGGCCTGTAGTTGCCGGCGCCAAAACGGCTTTGGAACGGGCTGGTGGCCTTGTCCGGCAAACCATCAGCCTGGCCCGAGAGAGCCCCGCGGAAATCGAATACACAAACGTAGGTGCTTGCCTGGCTGAGATCGAAACCCTCGTGCGGAGCGCCTTGGATGCCAATTTCGGTCTTGAGCTTCGGGTTGGATCGGACCTGCCTTTGGTGAGATGCGATCGCCTTGGATTGCAAAATGCGGTTCTGAATCTTCTGTTCAACGCGCGCGATGCAATGCCTGACGGCGGCTTCATCTCGATCGATGCCGGCTTGGCCTCTGAAAGCTCTACCGCCGGTCAGGTAGATATCCGTGTCGCGGACAGCGGTATCGGGATGACCAGCGAGACGATGGTCTGCGCCTTCGATCCGTTCTTCACCACCAAAAGCGAAGGCCTCGGCGGCGTCGGTTTGCCGATGGTGAAGCGCTTTGCCGAGCAGTCAGGCGGAAGCATCGATATTCAGAGCACACTTGGGGCAGGCACGACCGTCACTCTGCGGTTGCCTGCGGTGCGATAGCGGCCGGCCAATCTCCCTCCGGTGACAAACGTGACATACAATCGAGAGATAAAGATGGATGCACAAGTCGTTGAAAACGTCGAACAGGACCGTTTCGAGCTGCCGATCGCCGGCGATATGTTTGCGGCGGCCTACTATCGGCTCGAGGGCGGGAAGGTCGCGCTGATACACACCGAAGTCCCGTCGGAATTTTCCGGACAAGGGATCGCGTCGCGATTGGCGCAGGGCACCTTCGAGCTGCTCCGCAAAACCGGCCGTAAAGCGATCTTGAAATGTCCCTTCATGAGCCGCTTTTTCGCCAAGCACCCGGACTATGCAGATGTCGTCGACGGCTAGTCAGGGCACGAATGTTGAGGGTTTCCCAGGGATCTATCCTAATGCACGACGAGTATGATTTGCAGAGGTTCGTCAGCGCACAGGATCCGGTCTACGACGACGCGCTGGCTATTCTCCGTCAAGGAATGATGTGCACTCCCTATATGGAGTTCATCTTCCCAAGGTTGGCCACCAGGCGAAGCGGTACTGCGCCTGAGCCATATTCAATCACATCGCTCGACGAAGCCAGCGCTTATCTCTCATTTCCGATCCTAGGAGGCCGTTATCGGGAATGTGTTGGCACACTGCAGCGGCTCTCCGGCCTAAGCGCTCGCGCTGTCTTCGGTGAGGTTGATGCGAAGAAGTTGCACGCGTCCCTCACGCTGTTTTCCGAAGCAAGCAACGACGAGTTCCTGCTCGAGACAATCTTCGACGTCTGGTTCGACGGTTTGCTCGACGAGGAAACGATGAACGATCTCTACTTGATATCGTAGTGGTCTGCCTACGCCACCGGCGTAAAGCTGTCGCGGCGCTGAGGTCACCATCCGCTGCCTTATCCCTCACACGCTGCGATCTGGCAGAGGCATGAACTCGTGGTCTCCCGGCACGCCGGAGAAGCGGCGTTCGCGCCAATCCGCCTTTGCCTGCTCGATCCGTTCGGCTGAAGAGGAGACGAAGTTCCAATAGATATGACGTGGCTCGGAAAAGGGCTCGCCTCCTATCAGCATCAGCCTCGCCGCATGGAAGGCAGGCGCCTGGAGCACAATCTCAGCGCCGGGCGCCAGAGCTATCAATTCGGCCTCATGAAACGTCCCGAACTGGCCGACAATTCCAACCTCACCGGCGACGATGTAGATTGCACGCTCACGGTGTTCGGGTTTCACCTGGTATCGCGCACCGCTCGTGAGCACAATTTCGGCATAGACCATGTCGGAGAACGTCCTTACCGGCGAGACCAACCCGTCAGACGCGCCGGCGATCAACGTAAGCTCGACGCCGTCGGCACAGATCCTGGGTATTTCGGGAGCGCCAAAATGTGCGACGTCGGCGGCAATTTCTTCATAGCGGGAGGGGAGGGCGATCCAAGCCTGAGCGCCGAAGAGATTGCTTCCCGACGCCCGGACTTCCGGTGGCGTGCGCTCGGAATGGACGATGCCCGACCCGGCCGTCATCCAGTTGACCTCGCCAGGACGGATGGTCTGCACTTTACCGAAATTGTCGCGGTGGACGATCTCGCCGTCGATCAGGTAGGTCACGGCCGCAACGCCGATATGCGGATGCGGTCCCATATCGAAACCGTGACCTGCGTCGAATATAGCGGGGCCGAAATGGTCGAACAGGATGAAGGGCCCGATCATCAGGCGATTCGAGGAGGGCAATACGCGCCTTATCTTCAGTCCGTCGGCAAAATCACGGATAGCCGGCTGGATGATTGTATCGATGCCTGTGATATCGCTTTGGCGGATGGTCATGGATCTCTGTCCTTCTGCATGCCTTGTCAGCCAGGTGCTCGAACGCGCTTGAACGGAGCGGCGCGAAAGACTGTCTGAATGGCTTTGAGGAGCGCGAATTTGGAGCTCGCGTGGTTCTGTCCGGCGATGCCGCTTTCATTAAGAGCCGACACCCTCTTCGACAGGATCGCCGCAAGATCTTCAGCCATTTCGGGCCTTTCGTGCAGCAGCGGCGCAAAGCTTTCCTGGTCTATCTCGTAAACCTCGACGGGGGTCATTGCCCGCAAACTCGACATCTCGCCAATGCCGGCGAGCAAGCCGGTCTCGCCGAAGAAATCGCCGGGTGCAAGCCGGCCGATCTCCTGCAGGTGAGCATCGTCCTCGCCAATTTGCCGGACGATAACTCCCGTCCGTACGATCATGAGCGACGGCAGCATCTCTCCCCGTCGTGCGATGATCTCGCCCTTATGGTAGGTGCGAACCGAGGCCGCTGCGGCGAGCGACTCCTGCTCGGTATCCGTTAGCGCCGAGAATACCGGTATGGACCTGATGAGTTCGATCGGGGTGAAGCTTTGGGAGGCTGCCTTCTCGTCGCTCAGCCGGTTGGTCATGGCAATCGAAGCCGAAAGTGGCTCCGCCAGCAGCATGCCGGTCGACTTTGAATGGCGATAAATGAGATCGAAGATTTCGTTCCGAGCGGCACTTCGCTGGTCAAGATTTGCGACGCGAAAAAACAACTCGATCTCGATAGCTGCCGCATCCAGGCTTCTGATTGTGACCAAAGGCGAAGGGTCCTGGAGGATTGAATTGCAGCTCAGCAAGACGGTGCGCATGAGGTCTACGATGATCGCCGGCGTCTTCGTTGGCGCCATCTTGACGGTTACGGCAAGTCCATGGCTCTCGTCCGGACCGCTTAGATTTGTTACCCCGATCTTGGCGAGAAGGCTGTTCGGAAGCGCGACGACATTGTGGGTCGGGGTCAGGAGTTGGGTCGACCGCCAGTTGGTCTCGACAACGCGGCCTTCGGTTCCGTCGCTCAGAATGATCCAGTTTCCAAGTACGTAAGGGCGGCCGAGGTTAAGCGCGATCCCCGAAAATACGTCACCGAGCGTATTCTGGAGCGCCAGTCCCAGGATGACGGCAAACACGCCGGACGTGGCAATGAGCGTTCCGACCGGCACCGCAAAGACGAACGCCAGGATCGACAGGAACATTCCAGCATAGACGATACCGACCACGACGTCCTGCAGGAGACGTGCCTCGCGCGGCTTTCGCTCAAAAACGAGATAGATACGGACAAATCCGATTAGCGCCCAGGCAAGGTGAACCCACCAGAGCAGCTTGACCGAGCCCATGAGGATCGCTCCTCCGGTTGTCTCGTTGTCCCCTGCGGCCTCGTATGGCACGACGCGCAGGTCGAGAACCATGGCCGACATCGCGAGGAAAAAGCTGAGTTGGACGACCAGCTTCGCATTGGCGAAGCGTCTGGGGATGAGGGTCCAAACGACGATCCCGGCGAGGCCGAGCAACACGATGTAGACCAGAGGAGAGTTCCACCAGTTCATGAACGATCACCGCCATTCACAGTTCAATGTTTGGCCTCCGGCCCGGCGATCGGGCCTCGGCCGCTGGCCTTGTCTTTTTCGAGAACTGCTTCGGTGATCGAATTCGGCAGCCGTCGCGGCTTTTCGATCAGCCCGAGCACCGGCATGGCGATGACGAAGAACGCAAAATAGTAAAGCGTCGCCAGTTGGGACATGACGACGTAGGCGCCTTCCGCCGGTCGGGAGCCGAGCCAGCCGAGAAAGAGGGCATTGGCAACGAACAGCCAGAAGAGCACCCTGTACCAGGGGCGGTAGACCGCCGAGCGCACCTTCGAGGTGTCGAGCCACGGCACCAGGAACAGCACCGCGATCGAGCCGAACATCGCGAGCACGCCGCCGAGCTTGGAATCGATCGGCCCGATATTGAAGGTGATGGCCCGCAGGATCGCGTAAAACGGCAAGAAATACCATTCCGGCACGATGTGGGCCGGCGTCTTCAGCGGATTGGCGATCGTGTTGTTGTCGGGATGGCCGAGATAGTTCGGCAGGTAGAAGACGAAATAGGCGAAGAAGAACAGGAACACGAGGATGCCGAAGGCATCTTTGACGGTGGCATAGGGCGTGAAGTCCACGACATCGGTTTTCGATTTGACCTCGATGCCGGTCGGATTGTTCTGGCCGACGACGTGAAGCGCCCAGATATGCAAGGTCACCACGCCCGCAAGCACAAATGGCAGCAGGTAATGCAGCGCAAAGAAGCGGTTCAGCGTCGGATTGTCGACCGCGAACCCGCCGAGCAAAAGCTGCTGGAGCCAGTCGCCGATCAGTGGGACGGCCGTGAAGAAGTTGGTGATGACAGTAGCGCCCCAGAACGACATCTGTCCCCAAGGCAGCACGTAGCCCATGAAGGCCGTCGCCATCATCAGCAGGAGATTGGTGCAACCGAGCACCCACAGCAGCTCACGCGGCGCCTTGTAGGAACCATAGTAGAGCCCGCGGCAGATGTGGATGTAGACGGCAATGAAGAAGAACGACGCGCCGTTGGAATGGAGATAGCGCAGCAACCAGCCCGAATTCACGTCGCGCATGATCTCCTCGACTGAATTGAAGGCCAGTCCCGTATCAGGAGCGTAATGCATGGCCAGCACGATGCCGGTCAGGATCTGTGAAACCAGCATGATCGTGAGAATGCCGCCGAACGTATAGGCATAGTTCAGGTTGCGCGGCACCGGATAGACGATGAAGCTGTCGTGCACCAGCCGCGGCAGCGGCAGGCGGGCATCGAACCAACGTGCGATTCTGGTTTTGGGCGTATAGGTCGAGTGTTTGTCGCCGCTCATCGAAATGCCCCCTGCCTCAACCAATGCGGATCTTGGTGTCGGAAACGAACTGGAACACCGGTACCGCCATGTTCTCGGGTGCCGGACCTTTGCGGATGCGGCCGGCGGTGTCGTATTGTGAACCGTGGCACGGACAGAACCAGCCATCGAAGTCGCCTTCCTGACCATGCGGGATGCAGCCGAGATGGGTGCAGACCTGGACCATCACCACCCAGGCTTCCTTGCCCGGCATAGTTCGGTTAGCGTCGGTTGCCGGCGCGTCGACCGGCAGGTTGGCGTTGCGGGCGATTGGATCCTTGAGCTCGGCGAGACTGACTGACTGGCCGTCCTTCATCTCTTGCTCAGTGCGGTTGCGCACGACCACCGGATTGCCGTGCCAGTCGACGATCAGCGACGTTCCTGGCCTCAGCGAGGAGACGTCGACCTCGATCGCGTCGGGCGCTTCGACGTGCAATGTGTGCTCGGCTGTGGAGGTTTCGGAAAGGTCGGCCATGATGGCGACTCCTATGTTGGAAGCTGCGTCATCGCGTTGGTGGCAATCGAGCAAAAGCAGGCCACAGCTTTCGCCTTCCAGTCTGCTCATGCCGCGCGGAATATGCCGGCCGTGGCCGGGTGTGAGCCATCGTGCCAACGGCGCGTGCGTCCAATACTTTCGTTTATGATTTCCTGAGCGAAGGACTGGCCGGGCTGGCGATGACGCCGTCATGGAAGGTTCTGAATTCCTCCAGGTAACCGTTGGCCACTGAGCTGAGATACCGTCCGGCATTGCGCACGGCGATCCCGAACTTCAGCCCGATCATACCTCGGCACAGGCATGCCTAGCTGTCGGTGTCGTAGTCGTCGTCCCCGCCAAGTGCGAGTTTTTGGAGCAGTTGTCTCGCGTGGCGCTGGGCAGGTTTTCGCCCGGCGACGACCAATTGCGGAACTCAATCGGGGTCAGAAAGGGAAAACGGTGAAACTCTACTACAGCCCTCTCGCCTGTAGCCTGGCGGATCACATCGCATTGGAAGAGGCCGGTGTTTCCTTCGAGCGCGAAAGCGTGAACCTCAAAACCAAACGAACGAGCTCCGGGGATGATTTCACCACCGTCACGCGCAAGGGCTATGTTCCAGCCCTCGTGCTGGATAGCGGCGAAGCGCTGACGGAAAATATCGCAGTCCTCGACTGGATTGCGTCACAATACCCGGCACTGGGAGTGGCGGGGCCGTTGGGCCGTACCCGCGTTCTCGAAGCGCTGGCCTACGTCTCAACTGAAATACACCGAAGCTTCAAGCCGATGTGGCACCAAAGCAGCGATGCCGAAAAGGCCAAGGCGAGCGCGGCGATTACGAGCCAACTCGAGTTCGTCGCTGACGGGCTCGAGACCGACTATCTGTTCGGCGACAAACCCAGCGTGGCGGATTTTTATCTTTTCGTGATGCTGCTTTGGGCGGCCCGCTTCCACGTCCCTGTTCCCGCGCCTTTGCAAGCGCTTCGCGCCCGAATGGCTGCGCGACCGGCCGTGCGCATCGCAATGGATCGTGAGGGCCTCGTCTAAAAGCCGAGGGTGGCTCCGAGCATAAGATCAGACGCAATATATCCTCTCACCCCAACAAAGATCAGGAGTCATTCTCATGCTGCCGTTTCTGCGGATGCTACATCCAGCCGCTTCCAAGCGCGGGGACGGCCTACGTCTCGAATTTCTCAGGAGGGAAATCGAGGAAACGCTGGACCTTACCGGCATCCGGTCAGAATTCGCCGCACTGCCTCCTGGCCGAGCGGTTACAATCCTGGATTCGTCGCAGTCACCGTCGGAATAGGCGCAATATTTCCTGTCGGCCGATACGGCGGCGGGTTCTGGTCGCTCCCGCTTGTTGGTCATCATAGAGGCTTCATCATGAATGCGAATAAAGCTCCCGAGACGGTCGATCATCGCCGCCGACGCATTGTTGGTGCAACGGCAATGACGTTCGCCGCCACCGAACTCGGCTTGAACGCACCGGCAGCCACTTGGACGGTCGAGGCGAAGGCATCCGCGATGCAACCCAGGCAGAAATCATTCGGCTCGCTCAGCCAGGTCAATGCCGGAAAGCTGAGCGTCGGATATGCGGAGCTAGGGCCCGCCGAAGGTGCCCCAGTGATCCTGCTTCATGGCTGGCCTTATGACATTCACACTTACACCGACGTCGCTCGCCTGCTTGCCGCAAAGGGGTACCGCGTGATTGTGCCCTACCTGCGCGGCTACGGCACTACGCGATTTTTGTCGGACGAGACGATGCGCAATGGCCAGCAGTCGGCGCTCGCCGCGGATGCGATCGCGCTGATGGATGCGCTGGGGATCGAAAAGGCCACGATCGCCGGCTGCGACTGGGGCGCCCGAACGGCCAATGTCGTTGCCGCGCTCTGGCCGGAGCGTTGCAAGGCGATCGTCTCGGTGAGCGGCTATCTAATCGGAAATCAGCAGGTCGGCGTGGTGCCGCTGCCACCGGAGGTGGAGCTTCAATGGTGGTATCAGTATTACTTCGCCACGGATCGCGGCCGCGCCGGCTACGAGAAATACACGCGCGATTTCGCCAAACTCATCTGGAAACTCGCTTCGCCGCAGTGGAATTTCGACGATGACACCTTCCAGCGCAGCGCCGCAGCCCTGGACAACCCGGATCACGTCAGCATCGTCATTCACAATTACCGCTGGAGGCTCGGCCTGGCACATGGCGAGCCGGAATATGACGTTCTGGAAAACCGGCTGGCCGAAGCTCCCGTGATCACAGTGCCGACCATTACCCTTGAGGGTGATGCCAATGGTGCACCCCATCCCGACAGCAGTTCCTACGCCAAGAAATTCTCGGGCAGATACACGCACCGGATCATCATCGGCGGTATCGGCCACAACTTGCCTCAAGAAGCCCCGCAAGCCTTTGCCCAGGCTGTCATCGACGTCAGCGAATACTGATCAGGCAAGCTGAGTGAGCTGCTGATGCCTGCGCTGGATGGGTGGCGAGGACATGATGGTTGCGCATTTGCGCTGAACGTCGAGGCGAGGCGCTGGTCCACATCGATGTTGCGCTTGACTCGTTCATATTATCCGTAATAAATCATACATATTGCCTCGAAAAAAGACGGCAGGTCTGGGAGGACCAATGAAAATCACGGCCATCAAGGCGCGCGTCTGCAATGCGGAAATGCGCAACTGGGTCTTCGTTCGCGTCGAAACCGACGAGCCCGGGCTGTTTGGCTGGGGTGAGGCAACGCTGGAATGGAAGACCCGAGCCGTCGTTGGGGCGCTTCAGGACCTTGAGGCCCTGCTCATCGGGCAAGATCCGCGCAATGTGGAGCAGTGCTACCAGATACTTACGCGGCACGGCTTTTGGCGTCTTGGCGTCGAGGGAATGTCCGCCGTCAGCGGCATCGAGATCGCGCTCTGGGACATATTGGGCAAGTCGTTGGGCGTCCCCGTCTGGCGCCTTTTGGGCGGTCGGGTCCGCGACTATCTGCGCACCTATACGCATCTCGGCCTCGGGGACATGAAGGCGGTCTATGAGACCGGATCCGCGGATGCCATCGTGGAACGCGGACGCATCGTGACGCAAGCAGGCTACGATGCGGTCAAGGTCGTCTGCATTCCCTACACCCACTACGTGTCTCCTGCGAAGGCAGTCGATTCTGTTGCCAACATGGTTGGCTCACTTCGCGAGGCGGTAGGCCCGGATATCGACATCATGGTTGATTTCCACGGACGCCCTGCATCGGTTAACGCGGCGATGGATTACCTCAAGGCAATCGAGCCGGCCCGCATCATGTTCGCGGAAGAGCCCGTGCCGCCCGAAGATGTTGCCGGACTGGCGCATATCACGGCGCGATCGGCCGTGCCGATCGCGTCCGGCGAACGGCTGATCGGGCGCCGCGAATTCACGCACTCGATCGCAGCCCGCGCCTTCAACATTGCCCAGCCGGATATTTGCCACACTGGCGGTCTGCTCGAGACAAAGAAGATCGCGGCCATGGCGGAAACCGCAGGCATCGGCCTTGCGCCGCACAACCCGCTCGGTCCGATCGCCGGTGTGGCTGCTCTTCATTTCGGCATATCGACCCCAAACGTTGTCATTCAGGAGGAGATGTCCGGTGCCGTCGCCTGGTACGACGATGTCGTTACCTGGCCAATTCGGCGCAAGCCAGGCCGCTGGGATCTGCCCGAACTGCCGGGCCTTGGCGTCACCGTCAAGGAGGACGTTATCGCGCGCCACCCCTTCAAGCAGGAAGTGCTGCATGCCCGCAACGCCGTCATGCCGGACGGCACCGTGGTCGACTGGTGAATGCAATGGCAGGCCGGCTGCAAGGAAAGATCGCAATCGTCACAGGCGCCGGCCAAGGCATCGGTGCCGCCACCGCCCGGGCTTTTGCGATGCATGGGGCAAAGACCGTCATTGCCGAACTGAATGCGGCAAGCGGCAAAGCGATCGCCGACGAACTGCGTGTCGGAGGCGCCGACGTATCGTTCGTCGAGACGGATGTCACGGACGCATCCGCGGTCGCGGACATGGTCGCCCGCACGATCACGAGCTATGGCGGCGTCGACGTTCTCGTCAACAATGCCGGTGCCAACGTCTTCTACGAACCACTGGCGATGCCGGATGAGGAATGGGACCGCTGTCTCAAGCTAGACCTCCAGGCCGCATGGTTCTGCGCCAAGGCAGTCTTGCCGACGATGCTGGCGAAGGGCTCGGGGTCTATCGTCAACATAGCGAGCTGTCACGCGTTCCAGATCATTCCCCGTACATTCCCGTATCCGGTCGCCAAGCATGCACTTTTGGGCCTGACCCGTTCGCTGGCCATCGAATATGCCGCGCGCGGTATCCGGGTGAACGCGATCGCCCCCGGCTATATCGAGACGCCGATCGCGGAAGCCTACTGGAACACATTCCCGAACCCCGCCGAGGAGAAGCGGCGAGCCTACGACCTTCATCCGCCCAAGCGCATTGGCCGGCCGGACGAGGTTGCAATGACGGCGGTTTTCCTCGCTTCGGACGAAGCGCCGTTCATAAATGCCGAGACGATCACCATCGATGGTGGGCGCTCGGTTCTCTACCACGACTAGCAACGACCATCGAGCTCTCAGGGAGGATCTTCATGAAAACCACAACAAAGGCTTTGGCGACATTTGCGGTACTGGCTGCCGGACTGATGAGTGGCGCAGCAAGCGCAGACGACATCAAGATCGGCTACATCAACAAGATGGGAGACCATCCATGGTTTGTCGCCGAAGTCGGCGGCGCCAAGAAAGCGGCCGAGGCGGCAGGGGCTGCGTTCGTGTCGCAGGACGTTCAGTTCGACGCCAATTTGACGATCACGACCTTCGATACGATGGTCGGCGATGGCGTAAAAGGCATCGCCATTGTCGTCCCCGACAAGGCGCTGGGACCGGTCATCGCCGAGAAAGCAAAGGCCGCAAAAATTCCCTTGGTGGCGGTCGACGACGACATCTACTACGAGGACGGCACTCAGGTCCCCTATGTCGGCATGAATGCCTACAACATCGGTGCGCGGGTGGGCGAAGAGCTTGCCAAGCTCTACAAGGCCGACGGCTGGGCGGGTAAAGAGGTGCGCATCGCGTCGATCGAGGACCGCAAAGCGGATACCTGCATGCAGCGCAACAAGGGCGCGGAAGAAGCATTCCTGAAGGCGGTGTCCGATTTCAAGCCGGGCAATATCGTTCGCGTCCCCTACGACAATACGATGGTCAACGCCATCGACGTGATGACCACCACATTGACGGCCAATCCCAGCGTCACGAACTGGATATTCTATTCATGCAACGATGATGGCGTGCTGGGTGGTGCGCGAGCCCTGGAAAACGCCGGCTATACCGCAGACCAGGGCATGGGGATCGGCATCGACGGGAGCCGCGCTTGTGACGCTTTCGGATCCGGAAAGCCCTCGGCGTTCCGTGGTACGATGTGGCTCAATTCGGAAAATCATGGCGCGCTGGCGGTGAAGATTCTCTTGGCCTCCATCAAGGACGGAACGAAGCTTCCCGTTCAGTCCTTCACGGACCCGGAATACATCACCGCCGAAAATTTTGCGTCGGACTACAAAGCCAAGCTCTGCCACTGAACCAGATATGCGTCATGCCGCAGGGCGCATGACGCTCTTTGGGCCGGCAGTTCGTCGGCAGGCACACGGGATCGATCCTCGGGAGTGAGCTTTGATGCAATCGGATTTCTTCTCGCTCGACAGGATATCGAAGCGCTTCGGCGTCGTGCAGGCGCTCGACAATGTCTCGATTGCCTTTCGGCCAGGAGAGGTGCTCGCTCTGGTTGGCGAGAATGGCGCCGGCAAATCGACAATGATGCGAATTCTCGAGGGCGTGTTCGCACCGGACACCGGCACCGTGCTGTATGGCTCCACGCCGATCGTTTTCAGCGAACCGCGCGACAGCCACAGAGCCGGAATACGCGTCATCCATCAGGAGCCGGAGATCGTTCCGAACCTGACCGTGGCCGAGAACATTTTCGTCGGCGAACTGCCACGGCTGGCAGGCGTCCTGCTCGACTGGCATAGGCTCGAGGAGCAGACCGACAAGGTGCTTGCGACCTTCGGCATGCAGCAGGATATGCGGGCGCGTCAACTCTGCAGCACGCTCGGCCCGGCACAGCGCCAGATGATCGAAATCATGCGCGCCATACGTGCTGGCGGCCAGCTGATCGCATTCGATGAGCCGACCTCGTCGCTGACCGACGACGAAGCGCGCCGTCTGTTTTCAGTAATTCGGCGGCTGCGCGAAGAGGGCACTTCGATCGTCTACATCTCTCATAGGCTGAACGAGGTCATCGACCTTGCGGATCGCATTGTCGTTTTGCGGGACGGCCGGCTGGTCGACGATTCCCGCGCGGACGGTGCCAGCGAGCAGACCATAGCCAAACTCATGGTCGGCCGTGACATCGCCGATCTGTTTACGCGCGAGACGTGGCAATCGGGGCTACCGTTGCTGGAGGTGGCGGGCTTGACCACCGACCACGTCACCGATGTGAGCCTCAAGGTCCGCCGCGGCGAGGTGCTCGGCATTGCCGGCCTTATGGGTGCGGGTCGATCCGAGCTGGCAAAGGCGATTGTCGGCTATGATCGGCGCCTCGACGGAACCATAACGATGAGCGGCGTGCCCGTTGGCCCCAACAGTCCGCATGCAGCGATCGTGGCAGGCATCGGCTTCGCCCCCGAAGACCGCAAGCACGAGGCCCTGCTGCTGTTCCGAAGCATTCTTGACAACGCCTCGCTTTGCGTGCCCGACAAGACGTCGACCTTCGGCTTCTTCAACCGGCGCAAGGCACTGGAGATCGTCTCACCGCTTGCAGCAAAGATGTCGATCAAGGCGCCCAACCTCGACGAACAGGTTTCGAAATTGTCGGGTGGCAATCAACAGAAGGTCGTTCTCGCGCGCTGGCTTGCCCGGCAGCCGATGCTTCTCATCCTCGACGAGCCGACCCGCGGCATCGACATCGGCGCCAAGGCGGAAATCTATCGCCTGATCGATGAACTCGCCGCAAGCGGTATCGGCATAATCCTGATTTCCTCGGAAATGCCCGAACTGATCGGGCTCGCCGACAGGGTGCTTGTCATGGCTGGAGGCCGGATCACGGCCGAACTTTCCCGCCCAGACATCGATGAGGCCACGATCCTGAAGCACGCCATGCCGCAATCTGTAGCATCGCTCGGAGGACAAATTCAGTGAACAGCCTTGAGCTCAGGACAGCAACAACACAAACCGGCAAAAGACGCCCTTCCTTGCGCATGGCAGAGCGCATCGGCATTCACAACATAAGCCTCCTGGTTGCTCTCGCCATTCTCGTGCTCATTTTCGGCACTCTGAGAGGCGACGTGTTCTTCTCGAGCCGAAACCTGCTGAACATCGGTCTGGGCATTACCATCCTGGGCGTCCTGGCGATGAGCCAGACCGTGGTCATCGTCGCCGGCGGGCTTGATATTGCCGTCGGCGCAATCGTCGGTCTGACCACAGTATCGACGGCAATGGCCATTCAGGCGACCGGATCGCCGGCAGCGGGCATTCTTGCCGGCCTGGTCCTGGGTGGTCTTGCCGGCCTCGTGAACGGCATCATCATCACCTACGGGCGGGTCAACGCTGTCATCGCGACTCTCGGTACGATGGCGATCTTCCGCGGCATCGCGTTCATCATATCCGATGGGCAATCGATCGCGATTTTCAGCGACACTTTCCGCTTCATTGGGATCGGACGAATCCTCGGCCTGCCTCTGCTGATCTGGATTCTTTTGCTGACCGCGATCGTGTTCCATCTCTTCCTTGCCCGCTCGATCGTTGGCCGCAACATCTATGCCCTGGGCGGCAATCCCGTTGTTGCACGCTTCTCCGGCATCAACATCAACCGCTACCGTGTCGGCATCTACATCATGAGTGGAGTGGCGGCCGGATTGGCCGGGATTCTGTTGGCTGCCCGTACCGGCTCGGGGCAGCCCGTATCCGGATCCCAAGGCCTGGAACTCGAGGCCATCACAGCGGCCGTTCTGGGTGGCTGCGCCTTGCAGGGCGGTAAGGGCACGATCGTCGGCGCACTACTGGGCGTCGCCATCATTGGTGTCCTCAACAACGGAATGATACTGACGTCCGTGCCAACCTTCTATCAGTTGCTTGCCAAGGGCTCGCTGCTGATACTTGCTGTGGTAATTGCCGAGTACCACTTGAACAGGACATGACGATGGACACGGCGATCGCTTCGACTGGCCAAGGCAAGCAGGACATTCCTGCCGCAGATGGCGCCACGTCATCGCTCAAGGATCGCATCGCACGCGATCTCGGACAGCGAATCCTCGCCGGCTCCTACGCGCAGCACTCCGTCTTGCCGACGGAAGCTGAACTTTGCGTTATCTACGGGGCGAGCCGCACGGCGCTTCGCGATGCTCTTCTGACGCTTTCGGCGAAAGGATTGATCGAGGCACGCAAGCGGGCCGGGACGCGTGTGCGCGTGTCGAGCGAATGGAACAGGCTGGATGCACAGGTTCTGGAATGGATGCGCGATATCGAGCCCGATCTCGATTTCGTCCGCGGATTGATCGAGGCGCGGCTGATCATTGAACCCGCGGCCGCCCACCTTGCGGCCAAGATGGCGACGTCAGGCGATCTCGCAGTCATCGAAGCCGCCTATGAGGCCATGCGCATTGCTCCGCAGGACGACCTTGCTGCGTGTCTCGATGCCGACGTCAGGTTTCATACCGCCATGCTTCGTGCCAGCCGCAACCCGGTGTTCGCCAATCTCGGCAATATGCTTGCTGCCGCCCTCAGCTTCTCCTTCCGATTGACCACATCGGCCACCGCTAATTACCAGCAGACGCTGAGCGCGCATGGCGACGTGCTGGAGGCAATCCGGATGCGCAGGGCCGACGACGCTCACGATCAGATGAAGGCGCTCATCGGGATCGCGTCGAACGACCTCCTTGCAGTGGCTCGCAAAGGCCGCCATCCACAGCCGATCGCCGCTGCCAAGGCCGATACCGTCTGAAACTGATGGTCCGAACGATCAAAATCGGAAGCGGAGACCTGTCCGCTGAAATCGTCCCGTCGCTTGGGGCAGGTCTTGCGAGACTGGACCATGGGCGCGTGCCGATCTTCAGGCCTTGGCCAAACGGCGGGAGCAGCAACCCATTCGACCTTGCCTGCAACCTGCTTTTGCCGTGGTCGAATCGCATCTCGGGCGGCGGATTCACATTCGACTCCAAATTCCACGAACTGCCTGCCAATGTTGCAGGCGAGCCATTTCCCGTTCACGGCAATGGATTTTCGAGCGAGTGGGACGTCGACAGCGTAGCGCAAGATAACGCAAAGCTGTCCCTTATCAGCAAAGGACCCGGCCCATACCGATATCGCGCCGATGTGAGCTACGCGCTAGCCAGACAAGGGCTCGAGCTGAAGCTTCGCATCGTCAATCGGGCCTCGGTCAGGCTGCCGTTCGGGCTTGGTATCCATCCATGGTTCCCGAGAACGGCACGGACCGCGCTTCATGCGCCGGCCTCGCAGGTTTGTCTCGAACTGCCCAGCCATCTCCCCGAACGGTTTGTGGATGTCAAAACCCGCCCCGATTGGGATTTCGGCGCCCCGGCCGTATTGCCGAGCGGATGGATAAACAATCTGTTTGCCGGCTGGGACGGCGTCGCTACCATATCGTGGCCGGAGCACAGTTGCAGCCTGCGGATTGAAGCTTCGTCGCCCTTGAACTTCTACCTGGTCTATTCGCCATCGGACGAGAGCGACTTCTTCTGTTTTGAACCGGTCAGTCATGCGGTCGATGCTCACAATCGTGGTTCGATCGACAAATGGAATGGACTGTCGGTGCTTGGCCCTGGCGAGAGTCTGGCAGCCCGTTGCAGCTTCGCCGTCAATTAGACGGACCTCTGCGGCGCCCTCGAGTTGGCGTATGTCGGTGTCGGCCAGCATGTCCGGTTAGCCGGCTTTTCGTCCAAAGTGAGCTTGGGAAGAGGGAACTCCGGCGACCGGGAACCCGTGAGCCCGTTCGACGTTTGCCGGATGTCGCTGCGCAGTTTGTCTGCTTGACGGCACGGTACGGGCCTACTCCGAATGTACCTGGCAGATTGGATCAATGACAGATGTTGACCCAAAGGAATTCGTGCTCGCAGGCATCGTCATGAAGCGACTGGTCTCCGGCGAACAGACGGGAGGCTTGTTGAGTCTCTTCGAAAACCGAAGCGACGGGCAGACGAAAACACCAATCCATGTTCACGCGAATGACGACGAGACAGTCTACGTCATCGAAGGGCAGTTGGCCGCAATTGTGGCCGGCGAGGTCCGAACGCTCTCGCCCGGTGAGAGCATGTTTTTGAAGCGCGGCATCCCGCACCAGCTCGTGAATCCCGGCAACCAGCCCGTTCGCTACATCCTGATAGACACGCCAAGTGTGTTCGAGCAGTTCCTCGCCGAAGGTGGCCATGAACTCGGCAAGGGAGAGGTGGTCGGGCCGCCGACGCCTGCCGATATCGAGCGGCTCAAAGCAGCCGCGCCGAAATTTGGGATTACGCTTCTGCAAGACTGGCCAGCAAGAGGGTAAACGGTTTCGTGATAGCGGCTTGGATCGGCCGCTAAAGCCGATCCTTGCCCGAGAAACCACCATTGGCTAGCCATCCGCAATCCAATCCGAGAGGCTGCGGGCAAAACTTCGCGGCACGATGAGTTCGCACGCGGCCTCGCCGGTGCGCAGGAAGAGCACGGAGACATGATGGAAGGATGTCTGCACGGCGCGGCCCGGAGCGGCGGCCGGCGCGTGCCAGTCGACGGTAATGCAGCCGGACAGAAGCCTTGCGATGTCAGGGCCGGCCATTTTCAAACGAACACGACCTTCGCCGAGGGGAACAGAACAGCCGAGATCGGAGTCGACGGAAAGCGCGGGCGCTTGCGTGCCTTCGTCGAGAACCAGCCAGAGGCGGCGAGGTGCAATGCGGATGATTAGAAGCCCCTTGTGGCGAACGGTCTCTCCGACCGAAGCGGGAAGTTTCGTGCCGAGCGACGCCGAGACGCTCTTTTCGAATTGTCTCAGTGTCCCGTCCCAGCCCTCGATCTGGATAAGCGGACAATCGGCCACGGATAGGCTGAAATCCCGAGAAGAGGTCAAGCTAGCCATGCAGCCGTTCTCCCTGTGGATCGAGGAATACTGGCGAGACAATGCGGGCGCGAACTGTTTCGGCCTTCATCGGATAGACCGCCACGACCTCGCTTCCTTCTGCCGCGACATCGCCGGCAAGCAGGGCCAGCCCGACATAATGGCCGCGCTCGGGGCTGAAAGTGACGGAGGTGATGCGACCGCGCCCATGGCCATAGGGTTTCTCATCCGGCAGGAACAGGATGGCGCCGCCGCGCAGGCGTTTTCCGTCCTCGATGCATTCCAGTCCGACCAGGCGCTGCCGGTTGGGCGCCCGGAGGGCAGGGCGCCGTCGCAGGACGTCGCCGACGAAGCCGCTGCGCTTGCCGGCCATGCGGCCGAGGCCGAGATCGTCGAGCGTCGTGCGTCCATCGATTTCAGGTCCGGCGACATGGCTCTTTTCGACGCGCAGCGCACCTAGCGCCTCGACGCCGTAAGGCTTCAGGTCGAATGGTCTGCCGGCTTCGAGCAGACGGCTCCAGAGCTGTTCACCGGCAGTGGCGCCGGTATAGACTTCGTAAGCGCGCTCGCCGGAATAACTGAGACGTAGGATGCGGAGCGCACGGCCCCCCCATCCGCTTTCGAGTAGTCCCATATGCGAAAGCGCCGCGTCGGAAACGTCGAGAGCGGGAAACGCTGCATTCAGGATCGCGCGGCTGTTAGGCCCGGCAACCGACATCGCCGCCCATTCGTCGCTGACCGAAGTGACGGCCACGCGCAAATCCGGCCAGGCCGTGTCGAGCAGGAATTCGAGACGCGAC
Source organism: Mesorhizobium sp. M0894 (assembly GCF_040319725.1). Taxonomy (NCBI): domain Bacteria; kingdom Pseudomonadati; phylum Pseudomonadota; class Alphaproteobacteria; order Hyphomicrobiales; family Phyllobacteriaceae; genus Mesorhizobium; species Mesorhizobium sp. M0894. Next base: position 158,389 of record NZ_JAMYOG010000005.1, read on the forward strand.
AGCACATCGGCGGCCTTGGCGGTCGAAGTGGTCATGAAGAACCGGTTTTCCGCCAGCCGCGTCGTGGTGCCGTCGTCGAAGACGATGCCGTCGTCGCGCAGCATGACGCCGTAGCGGGCGCGGCCGACCGCCAGCTTGGCAAAGCCGTTGGCGTAGACGCGGTCGAGGAAGATTGCCGCATCCGGGCCTTGGACGTCGATCTTGCCGAGCGTGGAGATGTCCATCAGCCCCGCGGCCTGACGTACATTCCGCATTTCGGCGACATAGGCTTCATTCACGTCATGTCCGGACTGCCGGTAGAAATAGGGCCGCATCCAGAGCCCCACCTCGAGCATCTCGGCGCCGTTGGCCATGTGCCAGTCGTGCATTGGCGTGCGGCGGATCGGCTTGAAATGATGGCCGATGGCGCGCCCGGCAAGCGCCCCGATGGCAACCGGCGTATAGGGCGGGCGGAAGGTCGTGACGCCGGTCTCGGGAATCGTTGCGTTGCGCAGCGCCGCCATCGCGGCAAGCGCCGGAAAATTGCTGGTCTTGCCTTGATCGGTACCCATGCCGAGCGTGGTGTAGCGCTTCAGATGCTCGACCGATTCATAGCCCTCGCGATGGGCGAGTTCGATATCCCTCGTCGTCACATCCATCTGAAAATCGACGAAGGCTTTTCCATGTCCGACGGAAGGCGCTTCGCGAAGTAGCGTCGTGGCGGTGTCGCCGAGATCGAGTTTGGCCGGAGCGGGAACCGGCGCCGACTTGCCGCCGGAGGCTGCCGCGTCGATGCCGGCGCGATGACCGTCCTCGATGGCATCGGCAGTTGCATAGGCCCCAATCATCGCGCCGGCACCTAGCCGGCCGGCCGGAAACGCGCCCGGCACGAAGCCGCCGATATCGTCGCGATAGACAGGTTTGACACCGAGGTGCGAGGTGAGATGCACGGTTGGCGACCAGCCGCCGGACACGCAGACCAGGTCGCAGGCGGCCGAGGACTGGCCCTCCGGCCCGTTGAGCGTTACGTGCCTGACGGCATGGCCGCCGTGCAGGTCGACGATCCGCGTCCCGGCCCGTATCATTACGCCGAGCCGTGCGGCTTCCGCGGCAAGTGCTGCGGGCGGGACTGCGCGCAGATCCGCAACCGTCACCTCCGCGCCGGCTGCGGCATAGTCGAAGGCGGTGCGCCAGGCACCGTCATTGGTGGTGGCGACAATGATTTTCTTGCCCGGCAGGACAGCGAAACGGTTGAGATAGGTCCGGGCGGCTGAGGCAAGCAGGACGCCGGGCCGGTCATTGTTCGAGAACACCATCGGTCGCTCGATGGCGCCAGTGGCGAAAACGATCGAGCGGGCGCGCAGCATGGTGACCGTTTGCCGCGCCTCGCCGTTCGGCTTCGGACCGGTTGGATCGCGCTGTTCGACCAGCCCGATGACATTGCCGTCATAGCTGCCGAAAGCGGTTGTCCGCTTCATCAGCACGACGGTTTCGAAGCCCTTCAACTCGGCCTCGGCCTGCCTCAACCATGCGGCCGCTGCGCTGTCGGACGGTTCCGCCAGAAGCTGGCCGCCAAGCAGGAAATCCTGCTCGATCAGCGCGACCCGCGCCCCGGCCGCGGCGGCTGCCCGCGCTGCTGACAATCCCGCCGGGCCGCCGCCGACAATTGCGACATCGGCGAAAGCATGACGAACCTCGTAGCGGTCGGGATCCGGGCCGGTGCCGGCTCTGCCCAGACCGGCCGCCTTGCGGATAAAGTGCTCGTAGAACATCCAGGCGCGGCGCGTCGGGCCCATGAAGGTCTTGTAGTAGAAGCCGGCGGACAGAAACGGCGCCAACAGCCCGTTGACGCTTTGTACGTCGAAGGCCAGCGATGGCCAGCGATTCTGGCTTTCCACGTCCATGCTGTTGGCGAGTTCCAGTGTCGTCGCCGGCAGGTTCGGCTCGCGCCTGCCTGCGATCCCGAGCGTAACCAGCGCATTCGGTTCCTCCGGCCCGGCGGAAAAGATGCCGCGCGGGCGATGATATTTGAAGCTGCGCCCGACGAGAGTGACGCCGTTGGCGAGCAGCGCGGAGGCAAGGGTGTCGCCGCGATATCCAATCAGCTTGCGGCCGTCGAAGGTGAAATCGAGCGGCACCTCGCGACTGATACGGCCACCCACCGGCAGGCGTTTGCGGTTCGAACTCATGCCGGTGATTTCCTGAGAGTTGATTTCCTGGCGAAGTCGACTGATGCGACGGCATGGTTGCGGGTGTCGCGTTCGACCACCAGCCATTGCCGGCAACCGGTCACGTGCTGCCAGTATTCACGGTGCGGGCCGGCCGGGTTTGTCCTGATATAGACGTAACGGTACCAGGCCTCCGGATCGGGATCGTCATGGGCCGGACGCGTGACCGAGGCATCGCCGCCGTAGCGGAACTCGTCATGGTCGCGCGGGCCGCAGCAGGGGCATTCGATGCGCAGCATTTTGTTCCGCCTCCTATTGCAGCCAAGCGGAAGGGCCGACGCCGGCCTCATCGAGCGTGTGGCCGGTGCGGAAACGATCGAGCCCGTAGGCCGCGATCAAGGGATGCGGCTTGCCGGTGGCGATCGTGTGGGCGAAGCACCAGCCGGAAGCTGGCGTTGCCTTGAAGCCGCCATAGCACCAGCCGCCGTTGAGATAGAGGCCGTCGATCGGCGTCGGGCAGATGATCGGGCTGGCATCGGGGGTCATGTCCATGACGCCGCCCCAGTGGCGCAGCAGGCGGACGCGCGAAATACACGGCATCAATGCAATCGCCGCCTCCGCCACCTCGCGCACGACGCCGAGATTGCCGCGCTGGGCGTAGGAATTGTAGCCGTCGAGATTGCCGCCGAAGACCAACCCGCCCTTGTCGGACTGGCTGACATAGAAGTGGTCGGCGCCATAGGCGACGACGTGATCTACCAGCGGCTTCAGCGGTTCGGTGACAAAGGCTTGCAGGACGTGGCTTTCGATCGGCAGTTCAAGGCCGGCCTTGGCACCGAGCACGGATGTATGCCCGGCAACAGCGAGGCCGACCTTGCCGGCGCCGATCCGGCCTTTCGTCGTTTCGACGCCGACGATACTGTCGCCGTCGCGGAGGAAGCCTGTCACCTCGCAGTTCTGGATGATGTCGACGCCATGGCTATCGGCGGCGCGCGCATAGCCCCAGGCGACGGCGTCGTGGCGTGCCGTGCCCGCCCGGCCCTGGAAGATGGCGCCATGGATCGGGAAGCGGGCAGTGTCGGAAAAATCGAGATAGGGCACCAGCCGGCGCACCTCTTCGCGGTCGAGGATATCGGCATCGATGCCGTTCAGCCGCATGACGTTGGCGCGGTGGCTGAAACCGTCGAGCTGATCGGCCGAATGCGCTGTGACGAGCTGGCCGCGCTGGGAGAACATGACGTTGAAATTCAGCACCCGCGACATGGTCTCCCAGAGCTTCATCGAGAATTCGTAGAACTGGGTGTTGCCGTCGAGCAGGTAGTTGGAGCGGATGACGGTGGTGTTGCGGCCGACATTGCCGCCGCCGACATAGCCCTTTTCGAGCACCGCGACGTTGCGGATACCGTGGTTATCGGCAAGGTAGAAGGCGGTGGCGAGGCCGTGTCCACCGCCGCCGATGACGATCACGTCATAGGACGGTTTTGGCTCCGCCGCCCGCCAGGCGCGCTGCCAATTCTTCTGGCCAGACAGCGCGTTGCGGAAAATCGAGAGTGCCGAGTAGCGCGCCATACGTGCGGGCCTATCGAACGATCGGGCCGGCCGGCGTGCGGGTGAGCACTTCAGCACCCGCGTCGGTCAAAAGCACCGTGTTGGAGACGAAGTCATCGCCGCGACCGGTTCCCATCAGCCACGACAGGATGTGGAAGCTCATCCCGGTCTCGATCTCAAGGTCGGAATCGTGCCTCAAGCCGGTCACCGAATTGCCGCCGGTCCATGATGGCGGCTGGCCAGCGCCAACCAGGTAACCGCAGTGATGGCGGCGATAGTGGGAAAGACCGGCCTCGTCGGCGACGGCCTGCCAGGCGGCGTAGACATCGCGCGCCTTGGCGCCCGGCCGCAGCGCCTCGACGACAGCGTTGAACGCCTTGGCGGTCACCGCCGCCATTGTGGCGTCTTCGTCGCTTATGTGGCCGATGCGAATGAGCCGGCCGAGCGGCGCGTGGTAGCGTGAGATGCAGCCGGACAGTTCGACGAAGACCGGCTCGCCCCTGCGGTAGATCCCGTCGCCCCAGGTCGTGTGCTCTTCACCCAGGCGCGCGGCCGGGCGGATGAACGGTCCGAAGCCCGGCGCATGACCGCCGGCGCGGATCATTGCCGCAACACATTGGGCGGCGACCTCCTGTTCGGAAGCGCCATCCGAGATCGCGGCGATCGCGGCACCGGCGGCGGCGTCCGTCACCTTTGCGGCGCGCCGCATCAGCACCTGTTCCTCGGCGCTCTTCACCCGCCGCATCTTGTCGATCAGACCGGAGACGTCGCTCCACTTGGCATCCGCTTGCATCTGGAGTGCTACGGCAAGTCCATGGCTAAGGCCGGCCGTCCAGTATTCGAGGCCGATCCGCTTGCTGGACAGGCCGAGCTCCGCAAGCACCCGCGCGGCAAGGTCGGCCGCCGTTTCGCTGTCGGAGTGGCCACGGAATTCCGCTGCCTTCACCCGCTTCTCGATGGTCACCTTTTCCATCGAGCGGGTGACCAGGACAGGTTTTCCCTGGAGCGGGACGATCAGCAGGTGAGGGGCAAAATACCCCCAGTGATCGAGCCCGGTGAGATAGAAGACGTTCTCCGGCGAGGCGAAGACCGCCGCGTCGAGCTCACGCTCGGCCAGTGTAGTACGGACCTTGGCAAGGCGGCCGGCGATTTCGGCTTCGGAAAAGGGATTACGGTCCATCGGGCGTCCTCGTGCTTGTTGCCGGCTTGGTGGCAGGCATGGTCTTTTCGGCAGCCGGCTTCCCGGCCGCCATGTCAATCGATAACGATGAGTTCGCGCGCCACATCGCAGAGGCGTTCGCCGCCGCGTTCCGTGACGACGAACGATTCCGAGATGGCGATGCCGAAATCGTCGAGCCAAACGCCGGCCATGAAATGGAAGCACATCCCAGGCTGCATCTCGGTGGTGTCGCCGGGACGAAGGCTTGCGGTGCGTTCACCCCAATCGGGCGGGTATGCGAGCCCGACCGGATAGCCGACGCGGCTTTCCTTCTTCAGTCCGTTCCTCCGCAGGACTGCCTGCCAGACGGCTTCCACCTCTTCGGCGGTGTTGCCGGGGCGCGCCTTCTCGAGGCCAGCGTCGACGCCCTCGACGATCGCCTTGGCCATGTCGAGGATGGCTTGCCGCGGCTTGCCGAAATGTACCGTCCGGGTCAGGGCTGCATGATAGCGGCGGCGCACGCCGGCGATCTCCAGAATGGCGAGGCCGCTGTCCGGCAGCGGCGCGTCGGACCACGTCAGATGCGGCGTGCTGGTGCCTTCGCCAACGGGCATCAGCGGACAGATCGCGGCATAGTCGCCGCCAGCTCCGGGCACGCCCATGATCTGTGCGTGATAGATTTCCGCAATGACATGGTTCTGAGGCACACCGGGTCGCATTTTCTCGATGGCGCGGTTCATTGCATGCGTGCAGATCGCACCCGCCTCGCGGATCAGCACCAGCTCGGCTTCGGATTTCACCAGCCGCGCCCAATTGACGAGATCGTGGTTGTTGGCGAAGTGCGCGTCGGGCAGCCCCTCGACAAGGTGGGCGTGGCAGCGCGCAGTGTAATAATGCGCGTCCATCTCGACGCCGATGCGGGCCTTTCCCCAGCCGCGCGACCGGATCAGTTGCGCGAGTTCGTCATAAGGGTGTTCGACCGGCTGCTGCACCAGCCGTTCCGAGAACGGCACGATGTTTGTCTCGGGCAGGCCGGTGGTTAGGCGTGCGCTCTTGGCATCCTGCGCCCTGCCGAACCAGATCGGCCGGTCCTCCTCCAGATGGACGAGCACGCACTGCGGAACGTAGAACGACCATCCGTCATAGCCGGTCAGCCAGCACATGTTGGCTGGATCCTGACAGACGACGAGATCGAAGCCGGCTTTTTGCATGCGTGTCTTCACGTCGGCCAGGCGCTGCCCATACTCCGCTTGCGTGAATGTCCCGAACTCGTTCGCGGTCGCCACCGAAGTCCTGCCTTCTGGGTACGCTGTTGCCCTCGTGTAAATGGGCAAACCAGGCGAAATTGTGCACAACTCGACGTCAAGTTTGTTGGATAACTACGAATTAGCGCCGAATTTACATGGTTTCTATATCTCTGCTTGCGAAATGTCTAGTGCAGTTGTATACGTCTGATCAAGCAGGCGTCGACCTCGAAGAAGGCCGCGCCCTGGGAACCATCCACAGTTGTTCAATGGGAGAAAAGCATGCTCAAATCATCGATATCGCGCCGCATGGTCGTGAAAGCGGCTGCCTGCATCGCGCTCGCCGCGACGTCATTGACGTCGCTGTCCGCTCACGCGGAAACCACCCTCGAACGGGCCAAGAAGGACGGCTACATCCGCGTCGGTTTCGCCAACGAGGCGCCGTTCGGTTACGCCACGCCAGACGGCAAGCTGACCGGCGAAGCGCCGGAAGTCGCCAAGGCGGTGCTCGCCAAGATGGGCATACCGCAGGTCGACGGTGTTTTGACCGAATTCGGCTCGCTCATTCCGGGTCTCAAGGCCGGCCGCTTCGACATCATCGCCGCCGGCATGTTCATCACTCCGAAGCGCTGCGCTGAGATCAACTACTCCGAGCCGTCCTACGGCATCGGCGAGGCTATGCTGGTGGCAAAAGGCAATCCGAAAGGCATCAAGGATTTTTCCAGCATCAAGGACAATCCGGATCTCAAGCTTGCCGTGATGGCCGGCGCCGTCGAAGGCGGCTTCGCCAAGGAAGCGGGCGTTGCCGGTGGGCAGATCGTCTCCTTGCCCGACCAGTCCAGCCTGGTCGCCGCCGTCCAGTCGGGCCGCGCCGACGCTGCCGCACTGACCGCTCTTTCGATCGCGGACATGGCCAAGAAAGCCGACGGCGTCGAATCGACCAAGCCCTTCGGCGAGGTCGCCGGCAAGTCGGTGAAAGGTCATGGCGGCTTCGGCTTCCGCAAGGAAGACACCGACCTGCAGGAGGCGTTCAACGCCGAGCTGAAGAAGTTCCTCGGTTCGCCGGAGCATATCGCGCTGGTCGAGCCACTCGGCTTCGGCAAGGACTATCTCCCCAACAAGACGACCGCAGAGCTCTGTGCTGGCAAATAGGTTCCCAACTGCTGGCGGCGCGAAAGCGCCGCCCTTTTTCCCCGGGGGAATCGCATGGGTATCCGTACGCTCGTTGCCATGCTGGTCATCGCGCTCGTCGTGATCGGCGCCTTGGCAACACAGGAAAGCTACCGAGTGTTCATGCCGGGGCTGCTGCAAGGCGCGGTCCTGACAGTCGAGATCGCCGTCCTCGGCAGCCTGCTCGCAATTATCATGGGCGTGCTTGCAGCACTTGCAAGGATGTACGGTCCAACGCCGCTCAGATGGCTGGCCACGGTTTATGTCGAGATCTTTCGCGGAACGTCGGCGCTGGTGCAATTGTTCTGGCTGTTTTTCGTCCTCCCGCAATTCGGCGTCACGATCAACGCGTTCGTGGTGGCAGTGCTCGCACTCGGCCTGAATGTCGGCGCCTACGGATCGGAGTGCGTGCGCGGCGCGATCCAGTCCGTCGCCCGCGGGCAGTGGGAAGCGTGTACGGCATTGAACATGAGCCGCCCACAGATGTTGCGCCGGATCATCCTGCCGCAGGCCTTTGTCGCGATGATCCCGCCCTGGGGCAATCTGTTCATCGAGCTTCTGAAATCGACAGCGCTGGTTTCGCTGATCACGCTTTCGGACCTCGCCTTCAAGGCGCAGCAAATGAACCAGAACACGTTCAAGACCATTCCGATCTTCACCCTCGTCCTTTTGATGTACCTGGCAATGTCGCTGGTTGTGACCATCGGCATGCGGCTTCTCGAAAGGCGGGCGTCGCTCGGACTGGCGCGGGGGAAGGCGGCATGATCTGGGATTGGGGATTTGCCCTGGAAATCCTGCCGGTGCTCGCCCGCGCCGCCATCATTTCCATCGAGGCGACGCTGATCGGTTTTGCGCTTGCGGCCTCGCTCGGCCTGGTGCTGGCGGTCGTCCGCATCGCCGTGCCATGGACCAGCTGGACGATTTCGGTGCTGGTCGAGCTGATCCGCTCGACCCCGCTGCTCATCCAGATATTCTTTCTCTATTTCGTCTTTCCGAAATTCGGTGTCGTGCTCGACGCCTTCACCGCCGGGGTGCTGGCCATCGGTATCCACTACGCCGCCTATTGCTCCGAGGTTTATCGCGCCGGTTTCGACAACATCCATCGCGGCCAGTGGGAAGCCTCGATCGCGCTCAATCTCTCGTCCTGGACGACGTTTCGCGACATCATCATCCCGCAGGCGATCCCGCCGATCGTTCCGGCGCTCGGCAATTATCTGGTGGCCTTGTTCAAGGAGACGCCGTTGCTTTCCGCAATCGCCGTGATGGAACTGATGCAGACTGCCAAGATCATCGGCTCCGAAACGTTCCGCTACACCGAGCCGATCACGCTGGTCGGCCTGTTTTTCCTTGCCATGAGCCTGGTTTCGGCGGCGCTCATCCGCTCCCTCGAAGGGCTGCTCAACCGGAGGACCACGCGATGACGGAACAACCGATGGTCCGCTTCGACAATGTATCGAAACGCTACGGCACGTTAACCGTTCTCGACGGGCTCAATCTCGAAATAGCGCGCGGCGAAAAAGTCTCCGTCATCGGTCCGTCGGGTTCGGGCAAGACGACGGTGTTGCGCATGCTGATGACGCTGGAAACGATCAATGACGGTGTCATCTGGGTCGAAGGCGAGCCGCTGACCCATATGGAGAGGAACGGCAAGCTTGTTCCCGCCGATCTCGCCCATATCCGTAAAATCCGCGCCAAGATCGGCATGGTGTTCCAGTCGTTCAACCTGTTTCCGCATATGACGGCGATGCAGAACTGCATCGAGGCGCCGATAACGGTGCTCGGCATGAAGCGGGCGGACGCCGAGGCAAGAGCGGCGGAGCTGCTGGAGCTGGTCGGTCTGGCCCAGAAGAAGGACCACTATCCGTCACAGCTTTCCGGCGGCCAGCAGCAGCGTGTCGCCATCGCCAGGGCGCTTGCCATGCGGCCCAAGATCATGCTGTTCGACGAGGTGACGTCTGCGCTCGACCCGGAGCTTGTCGGCGAAGTGCTGCAGGTGATAAGGCAGATCGGCCGCGAGCATGATCTAACCATGCTGATGGTCACCCACCAGATGGGCTTCGCCAAGGAGTTTTCCGACCGCGTTTGCTTCTTCTATCAAGGCAAGATCTGCGAGCAGGGGCCGCCAAGCGAACTGTTTGGTGCTCCCAAGAACGAGCGGACAAGGCAATTCCTGCACGCTGTCCTGGAGGCTGGGTGACGATCGAGACAAAGGCCAAGCCGCCCACGACGGTGACCGCCGCGCCGCCGCGCCCGCTCTCCGCGCGAGAGCGGTTCGAGCGCATCTACCGGATATTGCGCGACCGCATCTGTCTGCTCGTCTATGCGCCGGGAAGCCGTCTGTCCGAGGAAGAACTTGCCCAGGAATTCGAGATCAGCCGCACGCCGGTCCGGCGTGTCCTGGCGCGCCTTGAATCCGAGGGTCTGGTTCAATCCGTCCACGGCGTCGGCACGATCGTCACCGACGTCGATATCGAGGAATTGCAGCAGGTCTATCATTTGCGCCTGGAGCTGGCGCTCCTCGTCGGCAAGCTTTCACCGATCCCGCGCACGGCGGACGACCTCGACCGGATACGGGCGCTCATCGCGCGCTGCGATGCCGATATACTCAATCCCGACCAGCGGGCTTTCCTGCGCCTCAACATGGACTTCTTTTACGAGCTCACGGCGATGACCGGCAACCAGCCACTGCGCGAGATCAGCGAGCGCCTGTATTTTCAGGTTGCGCGCGTCGTCCTGAAGCTGATGCCGCAATTGGGCCTTGTCGAGGAATTCACCGCGTTCCGCCGCGAAATGGAAGAGGTCCTTGCCGCCGCCGAGATCGGCGACTGGGAGTCCATAGGGCACATAAGGCGGGCGCATATCTCAATGAGCTTCCGTCGCATGATGCGCCATGCAGGCGAGGCGAATCTGGATAAAGCTACACAATCAGCCCCTTAAGACTGGTGGACTGCCGTCGAGCTGGCTTCGTTTGCCAGGGAAAGCATGGCCGCCCGCCCCGATGCCGACAGAATTTGCCAGCACTGGGGATGACTAACGCCGTTCGATACTGCAGGTCCGCGCCGCCCTAAAGAGGATCCTCACTCGGTATGTTGGCGGGGTTCCAGACGACCTCCCACAGGTGTCCGTTCGGGTCGCGGAAGTATCCGGCATACCCGCCAAAGAACGTGTCCCGGGCAGGCCTGATGATCTCGGCTCCGGCACGGGCGGCCTCATCCATCACTTGATCGACTTCCTCGCGGCGCACAACGTTGTGGCCGATTGTGAACGAGGTCGAACTGATCGGCGCTTTGGGCAGGCCGGTGTCGTAGGCGAGGTCGTCCTGAGCCCAGATCGCGAGCTTCAACCCGCCGGACAGCGTGAAGAACGCGACGGCGCCATGCTCGAATTCGCGGCCGATGATCCCTTCCGTCGGCAAGCCGAGGCCGTCGCGGTAGAACACGAGGCAACTCTCGAGGTTGGCGACAGCGATCGTCAAAACCGAAATGCGCGGTTTCATGGCAGTCTCCTCTGGTTGTCGGAGACACCAGGATAAAGTCGGGCGACAGTGAAGACTTGAACAAAACGGCCAAAAGCGTGCCGCCAAGTCGAAGAACGCGCCGAGGTTTCACTCGCCGTGCAGCAGGTGATGAATCTGTCGCGGGGTGCTTCCTGTCAGGCGTCGGCTCTCGCGAACAAGATGCGCCTGGTCGGAATAGCCCGCCTCGGCTGCCAGGATGGCCGTAGTGCTGTTCGATTGGTTCGAAAGCCGCAGAAAGCGCTGGTAGCGGAGGATACGTTCAAGCGTCTTGGGGCCATAGCCGAAGCTCTCGTCGAAGCGCCGGCGCAACGTCCTTTCGCTCATCTCGAGGGCGCGCATCAACCAAGGGACGAGAGGCGCGTCGGGTGGCGGAGCGCGCTCGATCAAGCGATATGCCGCCTGCATGGGAACGTCTGGGGCGTGGGAGGCCATCTCCTCGACGACGACCTGTTGGAGCGAGCAGGCCAGATCTTCGAGATTGTCGCTGGCGCGCACGCGGCTGGCGAGGCGCCGAGCTCGCGCTCCCCACAAATCGTCGAGCGACAACCGCTGACCGACCAGCTCGATTTGCGGCACGCCGAGCCATGCCGCCGCCGCGGCAGGATGGAAGCGCAAGCCGATCACGACCTCGTCCGCCGCTAGAACCTCGGTCTGCGGCTCCTTGTCAGGTCCGGCAATTCGGAAGCTGCCTCCGATCCATTGCAGATCGATCGTTGCGTCGGGCATGACGACGATTGGCGGTGAGCCCGCCGGGTCCATTCGATGCACCCACACCGAAGCGAAGGTCGCGCGAAGCCGCGCCGACACTGGACGTTGCTGAAATGTGCCCGTTGCCTGCGCTGGGACGGGATCGCTCATCTCGCTCCCCTTCGGATTAGCGGCGGTGAACCTACGGCGCAGCGGCTGCGCCCGGCCGTCGCTCGAGACAACAATCTGCACGACCGACAACGTCTGCCAATCGAGAACGGTTGCAAGAATCGGTTGTTTTCTTCCGGCCGGAACGAAGAGGGCAGATGAGGGGTGATGTCACGTGCATCGCCATCGGCGGCGCCGTTTGCTGCTCATACGTCGATGGCCGTTTTGTTCAATCCGGCAAGCGAGATGCGTGCTTATCTTTCGGTGTCGTACATCACACGAGAGGTATGCGTCATGAGCAACAACAACGACCAACGGATCGACTACGTCGAATTCAACGTGAAAGACATTCAGCGGTCACGCGACTTCTACGGAAAGGCCTTCGGCTGGACCTTCACTGACTACGGCCCGCAATATTGCGAGTTCAACGACGGGCGCTTGTCAGGTGGCTTCGCCGCTGGCCCAGCGAGATCGGGAGGAGGCCCGCTCGTCATTCTCTATGCCGATGATCTGCCGGCAACGGTCAAGCGTGTCGAGCAAGCGGGAGGCAAGATCGTCAGGCCGATCTATGGCTTCCCCGGCGGCCGGCGCTTCCATTTCGCTGACCCGGATGGTTACGAGCTTGCGGTTTACACCGAAGACGGCAGCAAGGAATGATCGCGGTCCTCCACCACCTCGGACTGGTTTTGCTCGGCGGCGTCTTTATCTGGGCAGGCGCCGAGCATTTCCTCAGATTCCGGGCGATTGCAGCGTCCCTGGCCGAACGGGGCTTTCCTGCTCCCAAGCCTCTTCTCGCGGCCGGATCGGTGCTTGAGATCGGCGGCGGCTTTTGCCTCGCAACGGGCCTTGGTGGACCCTTTCCCGCCGCGGCCTTGGCCGTGTTCACCATTGCGGCGTCTTTGATGGCGCTCAACTTCTGGCGCTACAGCGGCGATGAACGCGAAGTGCTTCGTACCGGCTTCACCATCAATGTTGCCGTCTTGGGCGGGTTGATTGTCGCCGCGACCACTAGCCTGTGATCATCGTTTCGAGGCGGCGGCTTCGTCTTCACCTGCCACTGCTCGTTGGTGATCCGGTGTCTTTGCAACTCGCCTTATCGTTGCCAGAAGGGCAGCTTGGCGATCTCTTCCTCGGCCTGCCTTTTCGTCAGGCCGATATCGTCGATCAAATGCGGATTGTCCTTCAACTTTTGCTTCAGTTCCCAGCGAAAGCGTGTCTGCTCGCGCCAGGTCGCGACAATGCCTTGCAGCGTCGCCAGGCTGTAGTGCCGACGCGACACTTCCGCCAGCCGAGCTGCCTTATGCTGGCCCGAGGCAAAGGTGGGAATATCGTTCATGGCAAACCTCCATATGGTTTGAGGTCCAATACGATTTGGGAGGACCCTCGACCTGAAAGAGGAGGAATCCTGCAGGATACGAACAGCGCCGTAATTAAGCTCTCCCAAATAGTTCTCAAAACTTCCAAACGGGCTATAGATGCGCCGTATGCAGGGATCGCGCTTTGCCTTTGGACCGTTCGCGCTTGATCCGGGCGCGGGAACGCTCCTCCGGAACGGTGTCCCCGTTGCCGTTGGCTACCGCGGGCTAAAGCTGCTTGCGGCGCTCGTCGGACGGTCCGGCGAAATCCTGAGCAAGGCTGAGTTGATGGACGCGGCGTGGCCGGGCACCGCCGTCGAGGAGGGCAACCTTACCGTCCAGATAGCGCTGCTGCGGAAGCTGCTTGGTCCGGCCGCCGACGGCGGTGAATGGATCGTCACGGTTCCGCGCATCGGCTACCGCTTCACGGGCGCCGTCGAACAGCTCGGCGGCGCCAAGCGAAGACCTTTGCCGCTACCCGGCAAACCATCGATAGCCGTTCTGCCTTTCGTTAATGTCAGCAGCGATCCCGAGCAGGAATCCTTCGCCGATGGGCTGACCGAAGACCTGATCACGGACCTGTCGAGGATCTCCGGCCTGTTCGTTATCGCACGCAACTCGGCCTTCGCCTACAAAGGAAAGGCGATGGACGTGCGCGGGATCGCTGAGGAGCTTGGCGTGCGCTACCTGCTGGAGGGAAGCGCAAGACGCGCCGCCGGGCAGGTGCGCATCAATGCACAACTGGTCGACGCGACGAGCGGCGATCATCTATGGGCGGAACGCTTCGATCGCAGCCTGGAAGATATTTTTGCCGTTCAGGACGAGGTCACCGGCAAGATCGTCGAGGCGCTGCTCGGCCGGCTACGCGCACTACCGCCGCGCAATCGGCCCAAAAATCTCGAGGCCTACGATCTCTGCGTGCGGGCGCGCAAGCTGATGGATGATTCGCCGCAGACGGCGCGGGAAGCGCATCTGATGCTCACCCGCGCGGTTTCGCTCGATCCGGAATACGCCGAGGCCTATCGCTGGCTTGCCATGAACCACTGGATGGGATGGGTGCATTCCGGCGGACCAACCGAAACGTCCCGTAGCGTTGCTTTGGAGCTGGCGCGCAAAGCCGTGGCGATCGATCCCAACGATGCCGGCTGCCGCTGGGTCTTGGCTTACCTGCTTGCCTATGAGCGCAGCTTCGCCGAGGCGGATGCGGAATTCGCCAAGGCCATCGAGCTCGACCCGAACGAGGCCGATGCCTGGGCGGCACTGTCCGACATCGCGATCTTGGCGGGGCAGGTCGAGGAGGGCCTTGAGCACATCCGCAAGGCCTTCCGGCTGAACCCGTTTCCGGCAAGTTGGTATTATCTGACGCTCGGGCAGGCGCAATACGCGGCCCGCGAATACGAGGCTGCTGTCGAGACACTGCGCAGGGACGAGACTTATCGTACAAGCTCACGCCGTTTCCTGGCGGCAAGCCTTGCCCAACTCGGCCGGCTCGACGAGGCGCGTGCAGAGGTCGAACTGTTCCTCGTCGGCAACCCGCATTTCACAACCCGGCACTGGGCGACGACGGAGCCATTCCGCGACGCTGCGACGCTTGAGCATTTCGTTGACGGCTTCCGCAAGGCCGGCCTTCCGGAGTGACGCGCCGGCGCCGTCGCACCGTTCGTGCGACCTATTCCTCAAAGCGACCCGTGGCGTCACGATCGCGCTCGTATCGTCTGGTGAGCGGAAACAGCGGCAACCAGGACTCGCGACGGACGATCCAGCTTTCGTAGGTCGGCATCAGTTGGTCAGGCGCATCCAGGGATCCCAGGTTCACTTCGATTTCGTCGGCGGTGCGTCCGAAAATCGACGAGCCGCAGCGCGGACAGAAAAACCGCCCGGCATAGTCGCGTGTTTCGCCGTCGATCGTCACCGCATCCTCAGGAAATATCGCGGAAGCGTGAAAAAGGGCGCCATGATGCTTGCGGCAGTCGAGACAGTGGCAAAGGCCGACCCGGTATGGGCGCCCCGACGCGACAATTCGGACGTTGCCACACAGGCACCCGCCGGTGAATCGGTCCATGCTGCGTCTCCTCCAAAATCAAGCGGCCGGAATGGTTACAACGACCGGCACTGTTGTTGCAATCGCCGCGCCGTAGGCGGGGACACGTCGTTCTTCCGTGGCGATGACATTGCAGCCGCCTCTCTATGCCTTACGCGAGCTTGCCGCCGAAAATAGGCTTTGGTTTGTCATATGGAACGAAACGGCGCGTTCCATTGAGCCGCCAACTCGGCGGCCGAGGCGATCTTGACGCCGCAGTCGGCGAGTATGCGTGCGACCGTCGCTACCGGTTCGGCGTTGGACGAAGCTATTCTGCCGTCCGGAAGGAAGAGATTGTTTTCGAAGCCGACCCGGATATGGCCGCCAAGCAACGCGGCGGCGATCACGCACGCCGCTTCGTTGCGGCCGAAGGCGCAGACGCTCCAATGGTCGAAGCGCGGCGTGTTCGCCGCGAGGAATGGCAGGAGATCGGCAGGAACGGACGTCTGTCCCGGCGTGTAGCGGCCCAGCACGTAGAGAACCGGTATGCTTGCCCAGGGGATCAGTCCGCGCTGCTGCATGTCCGAAAGCCTGACGGCCTCCTCGGGCGAATAGAGGATGATCTGCGGCGCTACTCCCTCGGTGCGCAGCCAGGCCATGAAGCGCGCGAATGCGAGCTCCGATCCGGCATCAGGAACGATTTCGCGAAGCGCCAGGGAGACAGCTTGCGGCTTCACATCTTGTACGACGGCCATCTGCTGGGCCGGCGAATAGATACCGAGTGCTTCGGAAGTGATCTGAACTACCAAGCGGTCGCCGGCGGCACCGCGGATGGCGGCGATCGCCTGGCGGTAGGCGTCGGCGTCGAGCAGATGATTGCCGCTTCTGTCGCGGACATGGACGTGGATCATAGCCGCACCGGCATCGGCGCATTCCGCGGCCGTCCGCGCAAGTTCGGCTGGTGTCAGCGGAATCGCCGGATGGTCGGCCTTGCTGCGACGTCCCCCGTTCGGCGCGACAGCTATGGCGACGCGATCGAGACCATGGGCCGGCTTCATGGAGACGCTCTGTGAGTGACAAGATTCATATGAATCAATCTTTGACCACACTGAAACAGACGTTGCAATCGCTGGTCTGGCGAGCTAGCAATATCCATGGATCAGGGAGAGCTTGCTGGACAGATCGTCAGTGCCTTCGACGGCATGTCGGCGCAGCTTCGGTCCGCCGCGCGCTATGTCCTTGATAAGCCGTATGATGTCGCGTTGTTGTCCATGCGGGAGCAGGCCCGGCACGCGGGAGTGCAGCCGGCCACGATGACGCGGCTGGCCCAGCATCTCGGCCTTGATGGCTACGAGACCGTACGCGATATCTACGCCGCCGCGATCCGGGACGGCGAAATCGGTTTTGCCGGCAAGGCGGGCCTCCAGGTGGCCAGCCAAAAGCTCAAGGGCGACCACGCGCTGGCGGCCGATATTCTGGATTCAATTTCCAGCCAGCTTGCCCATCTCGCCGAAAGCAGGTCGATCGACCGTCTGGTCGGCACGGCCAGGGCGCTGAGTGCGGCAAGGCGCGTCTATTGCCTCGGCCTGCGCTCGAGCCACGCAGTGGCCTGGCATCTGCATTACATCCTGTCGCTGATCGGCGAGAAGTCGGTGCTGCTGCACTGCATCGGCGGAACCGACGGCGACGCTCTGGCCCACGCGACCAAGGACGACGTGCTTGTCGCCGCCAGCGTCCTGCCCTACACGCGCTTCACCATCGAGCTTGTCGAGTATGCTGCCGGCCGCGGCGTACCGGTCATTGCGATCACCGACAGCGGGGTAGCGCCCTTGGCGCTGCTTGCCGATCACCTGGTCATCGTGCCGACGGGCAGCCCGTCCTTTTTCCACACCATGACGCCAGCTTTCATCGTTGCGGAGGTCCTCGGTGCTCTTGTCGCAGGGCAGGCAGGCGAGGGCGCTGTTGAGTCGCTGCGACGTTTCGATGAGCAGGGCGCCGCCCTCAAGACCCATCTGAACCAACGTCCGCCGAAGAAAATGCCCATGAGGGACCGTCGATGACACACATTCTTCATCGAACCATCCACTCGACGCTGCCGATCGCCATTCGCGGCCAAGGCATCGAACTGTTCGATGCCGAGGGCAAGTCCTATATCGACGCGTCGGGCGGCGCCGCCGTGTCCTGTCTCGGCCACGGTCATCCCGACGTGATCGCTGCACTGCACACCCAGCTTGACCGCATCGCCTACGCTCACACCAGCTTCTTCACCACCGAGGTGGCGGAGCGCTTGGCAGATCGGCTGGTGGAGGACGCGCCGGAAGGGTTGGACCATGTCTATCTGGTCAGCGGCGGCTCGGAGGCGGTCGAGGCCGCGCTCAAGATGGCCAGGCAATATTTTGTCGAGAAAGGCGAACCGCAACGGCGCCATCTCATCGCACGCCGGCAGAGTTATCACGGCAATACGCTCGGTGCTCTCGCCACCGGCGGCAATGAATGGCGGCGCGCCCAATTCAGGCCGTTGCTGATCGAGACCCATCACATCGACCCCTGTTACGCCTATCGCTATCAAAAGCATGGCGAAAGCGACGAAGCCTATGCGGCGCGCGCCGCCCAGCAGCTCGAAGACAAGATCCTCGAACTCGGCCCGGACGAGGTCATCGCCTTTGTCGCCGAGCCGGTGGTGGGTGCCACACTCGGCGCCGTGCCGCCGGTTGCCAATTATTTCAAGCACATTCGCGCGATCTGCGACCGCTACGGCGTGCTGCTCATCCTCGACGAAGTGATGTGCGGCATGGGCCGTACCGGCACGCTGCATGCGTGCGAACAGGACGGCATCACTCCCGACCTGCTGACCGTCGCCAAGGGGCTCGGCGGCGGCTACCAGCCGATTGGCGCGGTGCTGCTTGGCAGGCATATCTTCGACGCCTTTGCCCAAGGCTCGGGCTTCTTCCAGCATGGGCATACCTATATGGGGCATCCAATGGCGGCCGCGGCCGGCCTTGCCGTGCAGGAGGTCATCCGACGTGACCGTCTGCTCGACAACGTCAGCGCAATGGGCGCGCAGCTGGACGAACGCCTGCACCAACGCTTCGATAACCACCATCACGTCGGCAACATTCGCGGGCGGGGTCTGTTTAGGGGAATCGAGCTGGTGGTTGATCGCGCCACCAAGGAGCCGTTCGACCAGAGGCTTGAACTCAACGCCCGCATCAAGCGCGAAGCAATGGCCCGCGGCCTGATGATTTACCCGATGGCCGGGACGATTGACGGTGTGCGCGGCGTTCATGTGCTTGTGGCGCCGCCTTTCATCATCTCCAAACAGGATATCGATCGGATAGTCGAACGGCTCGGTGAGGCGATCGACGCTGCGATCGCTTCAGCGGCCTGACCCGCACGACGCGGATCGTCTCAACCCAATTCCAACGCGTCATCGGCGACGGGCCGGGACAACCACCAGAGAGGTAGCAACCATGTATAGTTCGATGAAAACCCTGATCGGCGCGGCGGCCTGCATGCTGCTGGCGCTGCCATCCGTCGGAGCCGAGCAGCGCTTCGTCACGGTCGGCACCGGCGGGGTCACCGGCGTCTACTACGCTGTGGGCGGCGCCATTTGCCGACTGATGAACAAGGACCGGCAGAAAACCGGCATCCGATGCTCGACCGAGTCGACCGGCGGTTCCGTCTTCAACGTCAACTCCATCCAGACCGGCGACCTCGATTTCGGCTTGACCCAATCGGACGTCCAGTACCAGGCCTATGAGGGGACTGGAAATTTCGACGGCAAGCCGTTCAAGGATCTGCGGGCCGTGTTCTCCGTCCATCCCGAGCCGTTTACCGTGCTGGCGCGGCCGGACGCCCGCGTCACCAAATTCGAGGACTTCAAAGGCAAACGCTTCAACGTCGGCAATCCCGGATCAGGCACCCGCTCGTCGATGGAGGAATTGCTCAAGCAGATTGGCTGGACGCTCGGCGATTTCTCGCTTGCCGCTGAGCTGAAGGCGGACGAGCAGGGCAGCGCGCTGTGCGACAACAAGATCGATGGTTTCTTCTATGGCGTCGGTCATCCTTCCGCCGCGATCCAGGATCCGACCACGGCCTGTGGCGCCAAACTCATCCCACTGACCGGTCCGGCAGTGGACGCGCTGTTAGCAGCCCATCCCTACTTTTCAGTCGCCACCATCAAGGGCGGCATGTACGCCAACAATCCGGACGACGTGAAGACATTCGGCGTCCGCGCCACTGTCGTGGCGAACGCCAGCACGCCCGATGAGGTGGTCTACGAACTGGTGAAGTCGGTATTCGAAAATTTCGACGACTTCAAGAAACTGCATCCGGCCTTCGCCAATCTCGATCCCAAGGAGATGATCAAGACCGGTCTGTCGGCGCCGGTACATCCGGGCGCGGAGCGCTACTACAAGGAAAAGGGCTGGCTCTGAGGCCTCCGATGCGAGGCGCAACGGGCACCTCGCATCGCAAATAATTGTGGGGAACGATGACAGATCAAAGCCAGCGGGCGGCAGCGCCTGACCAACCCGTTATCGACATTGACAAGCTCAGCGAGATCGTCGCCGAGGCCGACACCGGTGGGCGCAAGCCGACCGGCCGCACCGCGAAGCTGATCCTCGGCGTATCGCTGGCATGGTCGCTGTTCCAGCTCTGGTATGCCTCGCCCCTTCCGTTCATGCTCAATTTTGGAGTTGTCAGCGACGGCATCGCCCGCTCCATTCATCTGGCCTTCGCCCTGTTTCTGGCGATGCTGACGTTTCCGGCCTTCAAGACCTCGTCGCGCAGCCGGGTGCCGCCGCCCGACTGGGTGCTAGGCATCGCCGGGGCGGCGTCCGCCCTCTATCTGTTGGTTTTTTACAGCGATATCGCCCATCGGCCGGGTCTTCCGACTACGGCTGACCTGGTCGTCTCGATCGCCGGCGTCCTCATCCTGCTCGAGGCCGCGCGTCGCGCCGTCGGGCCTGCTATCACCGTCATCGCGGCGATCATGCTGATCTATATCTTCGCCGGGCCTCACCTACCTGGCCTGCTCGGCCACAAGGGCGCGACGTTATCGCGCGCAGCCTCGCAGATGTGGCTGACGTCGGAGGGGGTCTTCGGTGTTGCCCTCGGTGTGTCCACCAATGTCGTCTTCATGTTCGTTCTGTTCGGAACATTGCTGGAGCGCGCCGGCGCCGGCGGCTTTTTCATCCAGCTTGCCTTCTCGCTGCTCGGCAAATACCGCGGCGGTCCGGCCAAGGCCGGTGTCGTGGCTTCCGGCCTGACCGGCATGATTTCTGGGTCGTCGATCGCCAATGTCGTGACCACCGGAACCTTCACCATCCCGCTGATGCGCCGGGTCGGATATTCTGCGGTGAAGGCGGGCGCCATCGAATGCGCGGCCGGCGTCAATGGTCAGCTGATGCCTCCGGTGATGGGCGCCGCCGCGTTCCTGATCGCGGAATATGTCGGCATCTCCTATGCCGAGGTGGTCAAGCATGCCTTCTATCCAGCGCTGCTGACCTACGGCTCGTTGTTCTACATCGTCGATATCGAGGCGATGAAGACGGGGATGAAGGGCCTGCCGTCACGCAGCACGCACTCCGCATTTCAGGGTGCGCTGCGTGGGCTGATGGGCATATGCGGCTTCATCGTCCTCGCAGGGCTTGTCTATTACGGCATTGGCTGGACGAAGATCGTTTTCGGCGCGGCCGCGACCTGGATGATCACTGCCGCGCTGATCGCCGTCTACATCGGCCTTGTCGCCTACCGTGCGCGCTATCCCGACCTGCCGCTGGAGGATCTGGAGGGCGAGATCGTAAGGATTCCGCATTTCGGCGAGACGGCGCGCACCGGCCTGCATTTTCTGCTGCCGGTGATCCTGCTGATCTGGTGCCTGATGGTGGAGGAGCTGTCGCCCGGCCTGTCGGCATTCTGGGGCGCTGTCGCCCTGATGGCGCTGATCGTGACGCAACGGCCGCTCACCGCCTTTTTCCGCAAGGACCGTGCGCTGGCACGGCATTGGCTTCGCGGTTTCGACGATCTGGTCGGTGGCCTGTCCGCCGCTGCACGGAACATGACGACGGTCGGCATTGCCACTGCGACGGCCGGCATCATCGTCGGCACGGTTCTGCTCACGGGCATCGGGCTGGTGATGACCGAGCTGGTCGAATTCATCTCGGGCGGCAGCTTCATCGTCATGCTCTTGTTCACCGCGGTGATCTGCATCATTCTCGGCATGGGCATGCCGACCACTGCAAGCTATGTCGTCGTCGCCACCTTGATGGCGCCGGTCATCGTCGATTTGGCGGCGCAGAACGATCTTGCCGTGCCGCTGGTCGCCGTCCATATGTTCGTTTTCTATTTCGGGCTGATGGCAGACGTGACGCCGCCAGTGGGGCTGGCGGCTTATGCTGCTGCGGCAATTTCCGGCGCCGATCCGGTGAAGACCGGGATTCAGGGTTTCAAATACGAGATCCGTACCGGCCTGCTGCCGTTCATCTTCATCTTCAACACCGGACTGCTGATGATCGATCTCGAAGGTCCGTTCGACTTCGTCGCGATGGTGGTGACGTCGACGCTGGCCATGGTCTCGTTTGTAGCAGCGACGCAGAATTGGATGCTCGTGCGCAACCGCTGGTACGAGACGATTGCGTTGCTGCTGGCCTGTTTCATCTTGTTCAGGCCGGGACTCTTGCTCGATCAGGTGAGCGAACCCTATCGGGCAGTGCCTGCCTCCGAACTCGGCCGTATCGTCGACGAGACAGCCGAGGGGGGCGCAGTTCGCTTGCGCCTGACGACACTGAACCTCAACGGCGATGAGATATCGAAGCTGGTGCGACTACAACTCGGGCCTGGAAATTCATCGGCCGAACGCCTGAAGGCCGCGGGCTTGGACGTCAGTGCGCTTGGCGATAACGTGACGGTCGGCGTGGTGCGACTGGGCAGCCAGGCGGCCAAATTCGGCCTGCAGCCGGGCGACGAAATCAATCAGGTGCTAGTCCCTGCGGAACGGCCGTCGCGCTATTGGTTCGCCATCCCGGCACTGCTGTTGCTCGGTCTCGTCGTCTGGGGTCAGAAGCGGCGAAGGCGGACGGTTGGTCTATAAGCGCCTTATGAGCGGAAGAGTCTTGGCCAGCATGTCGGTAACAAGAGAACCAAACGGCGCCCCGGAGCCGGCTACCGCGGAAAAGCGCACGACGACGCGCGACCGCCCCTTCGAACCCGTCGACTACGGGCTTTACGCGCTGACGGTCATCGCCTGGAGCGCATCGTGGTTCGCGATCGAACTTCAGGTCGGCAGCGGCGTATCGAACGAGGTCAATCTGGTCTGGCGCTTCGCCATCGCCACGCTGCTGATGTTTGCCTGGGCCGGTTTTTCCGGCGGGCGGCTCCGCTTTCCGATCACCGATCATCTGCGCTTTGCTGTGCTCGGCATCCTCATCTTCTCATCGAACTTCCTGTTTTTCTATTACGGCGCCGGCTATCTCGTCAGCGGATTGCTCTCGGTCGTCTTCTCGCTCGCCTCGGTCATCAACATGCTGCTCGGTGCCTTGGTCATCGGCGAGCGCCCGGCGCCGCGCATTCTCGCCGGCGGCGTTATTGGCTTCGCCGGCATAGCGCTGATGTTCTTTCCCGAAATTGCCGCGAACGGGCTTTCAGGCAGGACGTTGGTGGGCCTTCTGCTGTGCCTCTGTGGCACGCTGAGCTTCTGCGCCGGTAATCTCGTCTCCGTCGCAAACCAGCGCCGCGGCCTGCCGCTCGTTTCAACCAGCGCCTGGGGCATGCTCTACGGCACTCTGTGGTCGGCGTTCCTGGCCTTCCTGCTCGGTGAGCCGTTCGTGTTCGCGACGACCGCCTCTTATATCGGCTCGCTGGTCTTCCTCGCCGTCATATCGACGGTCATGGCTTTCGCCGCCTACCTGACGCTGCTCGGACGCATTGGCGGCGCCCGCGCCGGCTATGCGACCGTCATATTTCCCGTCTTTGCGCTTTTGATCTCCACGGCGCTGGAAGGCTATGCCTGGACCGCTTACGCGATCATCGGGCTCGTCCTCGTCGCCGCCGGGAACGTCCTGGTCATTCGCGGAGGACGGCGCTGACGCATGGAATGCCTGCCGAATGCCGCCGCCTTCCGGTGCGCGGGCCGCGGTTCTGTCGAGCTTGACTCTCTGCATGGTCTGTCTAAGCTTGCGGTCAATGGGTCAGACCAATGTACCAGGGGCGAGCCGGGGAGGGAACTAAACACGCATGCCGATCCAGGCCGTTGAACCACGCCGGCTATACCGACAGGTCGCCGATCAGCTCAGGCAACTGATCGATGCCGGCGAGTTTTCCGTCGGCGACCGTCTGCCGACCGAGCGGGATCTGGCCGACCAGCTCGGAATTTCCCGCCCGACGGTCCGTGAAGCGCTGATAGCGCTGGAGGTCGAAGGCCGCATACGCATCCGCGTCGGCTCGGGCATCTACGTCACCGATCCGCCGAGCGCCCCCGCCTCCGAACCCGAAATCGAGGAAGGCCCGTTCGAGCTGTTGCGCGCGCGCGAATTCGTCGAAGGCGCGATCGCCGCCGAAGCTGCTCTCCACGTCCGGCCTGCAGATATCGAACGGCTCGACGACGTGCTGCGCCGGATGGAGGCCATGCGTCACCCCAACAAGATGACCATTACGCTCGACCGGGAATTCCATACTGCAGTCGCCGGCATTCTCGAGAACGCGGTGCTGGTGCGCTTCATCGGCGAGCTCTTCGACCAGCGCATGAACCCGTACTTCGAACGCCTGTCGATCTATTTCGAGACCAACGATTCCTGGCAGATAGCGGCAAAGGAGCATCGTGCCGTGCGCGATGCGATTGCCGCGCGCGACCCCGAGCGGGCCAAGGCCGCCATGCAGCAGCATCTGCGCCAGTCGCAAATCAGATTCTCACGCAATTTCGATGAGAGAGCCGCAGCCAAGGAGGTTGCGGAATAGCAGTTGGCCGGGGGGAGATCCGGCCGTCAAATCCAACCAGGGAGGAATTAGATGCTGAGAAAATACGCAGTTCTGCTCGGTGCGATCGCCGCAATTGCCATACCCATGGCGTCGGCCTCGGCGGAAACGGTCCTGAAATGGGCACATGTCTACGAGACGACGGAGCCCTTCCACACCGAATCCGTGTGGGCGGCCGACGAGATCAAGAAGCGCACCCAGGGCCGCTACGCCATCGACGTCTATCCGGCCTCGCAGCTTGGCAAGGAAGCAGACATCAACCAGGGCCTGATGCTCGGCACCGTCGATATCATCATTTCCGGATCGAGCTTCGCAGCGCGCGAATATCCACCGATCGGCGTCACCTATTTCCCATACACTTTCCGCGATGCCGACCATCTGCTGAAATACACCAAGAGCGACGTCTACAAGGCCCTGACCAAGGGCTACGAGGACAAGACCGGCAATCACATCGCCGCCACCACCTATTATGGAACGCGGCAGACCACCTCGAACCGGCCGATCGCCAAGTGCTCCGACATGCAGGGCTTGAAGATGCGCGTCCCCGACGTGCCCGCCTATCTAGCCATGCCGCGTGCCTGCGGCGCCAACACCGCGCCGATTGCCTTCGCCGAGGTCTATCTCGCCCTGCAGAACGGCACGGTCGAGGCCCAGGAG
This sequence comes from Mesorhizobium sp. M0894, assembly GCF_040319725.1. Taxonomy (NCBI): domain Bacteria; kingdom Pseudomonadati; phylum Pseudomonadota; class Alphaproteobacteria; order Hyphomicrobiales; family Phyllobacteriaceae; genus Mesorhizobium; species Mesorhizobium sp. M0894. Next base: position 183,034 of record NZ_JAMYOG010000005.1, read on the forward strand.
AACCCGCTGACCACCATCGAGGCGAAGAAATTTTACGAGGTGCAGAAGAACATCGTGCTCACCGGCCATATCGTCGATCATCTCAACACCATCATATCGGCGTCGCGCTGGGCCTCGCTTTCCGACGAGGACAAGAAGATCTTCACCGAGGTGATGCAGGAGGCTGCCGCCCGCGCCACGGCGAAGATCGTCGCCCGCGAAAAGGAACTGGTGCAGGTATTCAAGGACCGCGGCATCAGCGTAACCGATGTCGACCGTGCCGACTTCGAGAAGAATGTGCTGGAGAAGGTCACCTTCGAGGAATTCGGCTACAACAAGGCCGATTGGGAAGCGATCCGCGCCATCAAATAGGGCATCGGGAAATCGGATGCTCAATCAAGAGGATAGGGCGGCAATCGGATTCGCCGCTTTAACCTGCCCATCCGTCCGGCTTGAAATTGTGCCGGACGGCCTTTCCAATCCTTGACGACCACCAGCTTCGGGAGCCCGCGCCAATGGCCGAGGAACACCACACCGAGATCACCGTCGAAGAGATCGCCCACGCCTTCGAGGAGGTGCCGGTACACGTCGACCTGTCGGACCACGGTATCGAGGACTGGATCACGCTTGCCGTGTTCTGGGGCATGGTCGTCTGTGTCTTCCTGCAGTTCTTCACCCGCTATGCGCTGAACAACAGCCTTGCCTGGACCGAGGAGATCGCCATCAACGCGCTCGTCGTCGTCGTTTTTCTCGGCGCCGCCATGTGCGTGCGCCTTTCGCGCCATATCCATGTCGATGTGCTTTACCACTATCTGCCGGAGCGCGTTGGCCGCTGGCTGGCGCTCGCCGTCGATATTATCCGCATTGCATTCTTCGCCTACGGAACATGGCTGATGTGGCGCTACGTCACGATCGTGGCGCATGAGCGCATGGTCACAGTCAACCTGCCGCGGCGCTGGTTCTTCTACGCCGTCTTGGCTGGCTTCGTGCTGATGCTTCTGCGCTCGATCCAGGTCTTCATCGGCAATTACAGGCGCGGCTATTCGGTGCTCGAGCGTCCCGGGGCGTTCGAGACGGCGGGGGTCTGAGCGATGCTGCTTCTGGTAGGGGGCTTTCTTGTCCTGATGCTCATCGGCGTGCCGGTCGCCGTTTCGATGGCGGCCGCCTCGATCCTTTACCTCGTCATCTACGGCGTGGCGCCCGATATCATTGCGGCCCAGCGCATGATCGCCGGGGTCGAGAGCTTTCCACTGCTCGCCGTTCCCTTCTTCATCCTGGCCGGCAACCTCATGAACATCGCCGGCGTCACCGGGCGCATCTATTCCTTTGCCCTTGCCCTGGTCGGCTGGATGAAGGGCGGCCTGGCGCAGGTCAACATCATCGGATCGGTGATCTTTTCCGGCATGTCGGGCACCGCGCTCGCCGACGCCGCCGGCATTGGCACGATCGAGATCAAGGCGATGAAGGACCACGGCTATCCTATCGACGCCGCGGTCGGCGTCACCGCCGCTTCCGCCACGCTCGGGCCGATCTTTCCGCCCTCGCTGCCCTTCGTCATCTACGGCATGATGGCCAATGTCTCGATCGGTGCGCTGTTCATGGCCGGCATCCTGCCCGGCGTGGTCATGACCGTGCTGATGATGATTACGGTTGCCATCTTTGCCTACAGTCGCGGCTGGGGTTCCGACACACCTTTCGAGCTTCGGCGGCTCGCCGAAGCAGCAGGCGAGGTGCTGGTGGTGGCTGCCTTTCCGATTGGCTGTTACGTGCTTGTGCAGCTTGGCCTGTCGATCAATATCGCGGTCGGCATCGCGCTGCTGGTGCTGGTCGCGGCGGACTGGTATTTCGACTTCTCCGCGGTCATGGCGCTGATGACGCCGGTCATCCTGATCGGCGGCATGACGATGGGCTGGTTCACGCCAACCGAAGCCGCGATGGCGGCTGTCATCTGGTCGCTTTTCCTCGGGCTGGTGCGCTACCGCACGATGACGCTGCGTTTGCTTGCCAAGGCCAGCTTCGACACGATCGAAACGACCGCCTCGGTGCTCTTCATCGTCACCGCCGCATCGATCTTCGCCTGGCTGCTCACCGTCAGCCAGGCAGCGCAGCTGTTTTCGAACTTCATTTTCGCGCTCACCGAAAACAAGTGGGTGTTCCTGATCCTGGTCAACATCCTGATGCTGGTGGTCGGCTGCTTCCTCGATACGATCGCCGCGATCACGATTCTGGTGCCGATCCTGCTGCCGGTTGCCGCCGTCTACGGCATCAACCCGGTGCATTTCGGGCTGATCATGACGCTCAACCTGATGATCGGGCTTTTGCACCCGCCGCTCGGCATGGTGCTGTTCGTGCTGTCACGTGTCGCCAAGCTTTCTGTCGAGCGCACCACCATGGCGATCCTGCCGTGGCTGGTGCCGCTTATCGTGGCGCTGCTTCTGATCACCTTCATACCCGCCATCACGCTCTGGCTGCCGACCGAGATGGGCTTGATCCGGTGAGCGGCCAGGTGGTTGCCGCGACGCTGTTCGGCCCGCAGGACCTGCGCGTCGTGGAGCGTCCGCTCGAACCGCTGGCGCCAGGCATGGTGCGGGTGCGCTTCGAGGCCGGGGGCATCTGCGGCTCCGACCTGCATTATTTCCGCCATGCCCGTACCGGCGATTTCGTGGTGACCTCGCCGCTTGTCCTCGGCCACGAAATCTCAGGCGAAATCGTCGAGATCAATGGCGCGGCACCCGGCCTGGGCGTCGGCGACCACGTCGCGGTCAATCCGTCGCGCTGGTGCGGGCATTGCGCGCGATGCCTGGAAGGCCGCGCCAATCTCTGCGAGAACATCTATTTCATGGGCTCGGCATCGAAGACGCCGCATATGCAGGGCGGTTTCGCCAGTCTGTTCGACGCCAAGCCCGCGCAATGTTTCAAGGTTCCATCTGATGTGGCCTACCAGGCGGCGGCGCTTGCCGAGCCGTTGGCGGTCAGCCTGCACGCCGTCGCGCGGGCGGGCGACATCAGGGGCCGCAACGTCATCCTGTTCGGTGCCGGCCCCATCGGTCTCTTGACCATGCTCGCGGCCAGGCTTGCCGGCTGCGCTGAACTGACCGTCGCCGACATCGCCGCCGCGCCGCTCGCCTTCGCCGGCAGGTTGGGTGCCGACAGGACGATCGACATTGCCAGCGGCGACGGCGAGCTCCAGGCGCTCGCCGCCGGCGGTTCGCTTGACGTGGCGTTCGAGATTTCAGGCACTGCCGCAGGCCTTGCCGCGGCAATCGCCAGCGTCCGGCGCGGCGGCACGGTGGTCCAGGTCGGCAATCTTCCCGGTGGCCAGATCCCGCTGCCCGCCAATGCGGTGATGGCCAAGGAGATCGACCTCAAAGGCACCTTCCGCTTCGGCAGCGAGTTCGGTCGCGCAGTCGACCTCATTGTGTCGCGGGAGGTGGACGTCCTGAAGCTGGTGACGGCGGAGCGCACGCTTTCCTCCGCCCCCGATGCGTTCCGACTTGCCGCCGACCGCACTCAGAGTGTCAAGGTCGTGCTGACCGCGGACTGATTGAGGATTCGCAACGTCCCTGTTTTTTACGAGCCCATTTGGCGCTTCACCGTGCAGGTACAAACAGAGGATGTGCGACGGACCGTGCCGGCTTCCCAGCATCAGGATAGAGCATACGCGTGTAACCATCATAAGCCGATGCCGCGCTTCTTTCCCAGGCTCCAATCCACGCCCCCCGTATCTGAGCACACGACCCCGGTAACTTGATTACCCAATCGCTTTTCGAGCGACGGCGACCAGGGCACCAGCTTGAATTCGAGTCCATTATCGATCATCGCGAGCCGGCCTGAAGCCAGCAAAAAACGCCGCCGGTAAATCCCAGCCACATGATTGCCGTTGGGAGCCTTCGTGAATGACAGGCCCGTCTCGGCGGCGATGCGGGCACCAAGCGATTCCACCTCATGATCGTGTAGTGTATCGATCAGATTGCGGGCAAGAATGACGCGCTGTCCCTCGCGCCTGGCCAGATCGCGGCTGACAAGGTGATCTACCCGATCTTGCAGTGCCTGTCCTACGTCCTTGCCAAAGCCGCCGTCACCGAATTCGGCGGGCTCGCGTGCAACGAGTTGGCGATCGAGCCAAGTCGCGCCGGAAGCATGGACCTGCTGTTCGATTGAGAGGTCGGAGCGGACGGCGAGCGTGACCCGGCCACCGCCATTTGCACTCGCATCGCGACACAACTCCACGACCGAGCCCGGGTCGGAATCTCCCGCCGCATCAGGATCATGGAAGCGAATGTGGTGCGTGCGTCCATCGATGCCATCGACGATGGCATAGGCCGCGCCGCGCCGTTCGTCATCAAGGCCGCGTTCGAGCAGTCGGCCGATCACGGGCGCATCAATTTTTTCGGCGGCCAGCACGTAGTCGGCTGTCCCCTTTTCTAGCCCATGCACGGTGAGACTGCGGTGCATGCGCTTGATGATGTCGCCGCGTTCACCGAGGGCGCGCAAAGTGGCCTCGGCCTCTTCGACCACCATCCATTGGCCGGGACGGATCTCGTTCGCGAGACCCAGGCGTTCCAGTTGCCGCAGCCGGCCGACTTTGAGCCCCAGGAACTGGTCGGGATGGCGATCAGGGTGTGGCGCGAGATCAATGATACCATGACGGTCGGCGTCACGAGCAAGCTGGCGATCGAGCTGCGTCCAGCGCTCAGTGTCGACTTGGTGCTCGATGGCCTGGCGGATGTCGAGGTCGGTGCGGAGCCCAAGCGTCTGGGTGAGAATGTCGCTCGCCCGATCGCGCATGCCCTGGCGGATGTAGTCGCGCGAGATGACAAGACTCTCGCCATCGTCGGCAACGCCGCGAACGAGGATGTGAACGTGCGGATGTTTGGTGTTCCAGTGATCGACGGCTACCCAGTCAAGCCTCGTGCCGAGGTCGCGCTCGATGTCGACCATCAGGTCACGAGTGAAGTTCTTGAGCTCGCCGAGCTCCATTGCGTCGTCCGGTGAAACGATGAAACGGAAGTGATGCCGATCGTCCTTGCAGCGATCGCAGAAGGCGTCATGATCTGCCTCTTTGGTGTCAGGGCCGAACATCCTCGCCTTCTCACCATCCCGTGTAACACCTTCGCGGCGAAGATATTTGAGATGGGTGGCGAGTGGCGCAGACCCTCTGAACTGCCGCACCACACGGGTCTTGACGACGGCGCCGCGTGAGCGGTCAGAGATGAGGCGACTGGCGCGGATGCTCGCTGATCTGCCGCGGCCAAACGTTGAAGCTCGCGGGGAGGTGATCCGACCCTCGCGTGTAAGGTGACCGCCGGCGCGCTGTGTGGCCGCAAGAGCCTGGAAGATGAAGGGTCGTGCGCGCTGGCCGGCGCGGGAGCGGATACGACCCGGGCGGACGCGAAAGCTATCGTCACGCGTCATGCTAGGCGGCCACGAGGTGCGGTTTCCATTGAAAGACTGAAAAAATGGGAATAGCGCACATCGCTGATTGTGGCAGCACATCGCGAAATGAGTCGAAAATTGTAAGGAAAACAATCGGCCGATCCGAGCCGCACCTCGCGGCCCTTTATCCTGCCACTCTCTCTGTCCTCATCTGCGGACAACCCTTCCGCCGCAATTTCCGCGACGGAACAGGCCGGAATGGAATTGAGGAGGAACGTGGCGATCATCGCGATATGACTAAAGAGGGCTGAGCGAATAGGCCGGAAACAGCGTGGTTCGATTGGAAATCGGTTTCACCCGGCCGTGGCTCGATCGCAGTCAGGTCCGCAACAGGATGGCCCATTGGCGACCGCATCGCGGACGAATGAATCGCCGCAAAGATCGTCTCGGCATAACCATTGCCATCCGATGCAGCGGCGTTCCGAATGTCATGGGGATGCGCAAAGATCGTTGCACGGAGTGAGCTGGCTCTGCCCCTTCTTTGCCGCGCGCGCCGCGGACTGAGAACTGCACCATCGAGCAGCGGCGCGAGTTTCCTGACGTAGTCGACCGTCTCGCGTGGCAGCGGCCGGCCGGTTGAGAGATGTTCCCTGTACCGACCAGGACCGGCATTGTAAGCGGCAAGAAAGCCGCTGCGCCCGAAGCTGTCGAGCATTTCGCGAAGATATGCTGCACCTGCAAGAATGTTGTCACGCGGTTGATAGGGATCGTCACCGAGACGGTATTTGATGCGCAGTTCTTCCCAGGTCGCCGGCATGATCTGCATCAAGCCCATTGCGCCCTTGCTTGAAAGCGCACGAACATCGCCGACGCTCTCAACATGCATGACGCCGCGCAGCAACCGCTCTGGAATGGCGAAGCGTTTTGACGCTTCCCGGATATGCCGCGACCACGGGCCTGCCGACAAGATCGTCGACTCGGAGTGCGCCGGCCGTTCACCAGCAGAGGAAGCCGCTGCAACAGTTTCGGGCGCCACGAAGCCGAGCATGACACATGCGGCAAACGTCGTCATGCCTCTGTGGGCTGCATCCCGCAGACCGCAGAACCGATGCGCCGCCAGCCTGCGACGGTGTTCGCTTCCGTTAAGGGCAGGGGCTCGCCGATCGAACCGGCTTTGCCAAAACTGTGATGAAATCTGCGTCCGGAGCCACAAGCAAGTGTCCGGCCCTCTGTGGGCTGCCTCGCGGGCGGTCGGGTCGAAGGGTTTAACCGGCGCCCAATGGATCAAAAGGATTGGCGAGAAAGATTCGTCGAAGGGCTCCAGAAGCATTTGTTCAGCCTCGCCCGTCGCGCTTCGATGATCGGTTCCAGTGCATGCTCCAGACGCTGTTCTCTGCATCGGACCGGAACAGCTTGGCGCGGATCGGCTGCGTAAAGGACGGGTCGTCAATTGAGACGGAGAGGTAATCCCCAGCCTTGTCTCCGGCGCGGTCCCAAGCCGCACCGACCGCCGTCCCTTCGCAATAGATCAGATGGTCGGGCGCGTTTTCGGTTTTGGATTTCTCGGCAGGCAGAATGGCAATCTTCGCCTCGATCGTTAGCGTGGAGAGATTGCCGAAGAAGCCGTCATCGTTGCGCGTGAATGTTCCGATCTGAGTCATTGCAGTGCTCCTTTCATGGGTGTTAGTGCACGTCGAACCGAGCCGTCACGGCTCGCTAGCAAGGGGATCGTTGGTGAATTCCAGCACCGGAGTGGTGGGCTCCGTGGTCCAGACGGGAAGCGCGCGGCCAACGATTGATGAGAGCGGGAGCGGGCCGAAATAGCGGCTGTCAAAACTGTCGGCTGCACCCGGGTTCATAAGGAAGACGTCCGCCTCGGCAATGTCGCGGCAGCCCTGCCAGATGGGCAGGGGTCGACCGCGACTGTCACGCTCGCGCGCATGTCCATACGTCTTGCCGTTGACGATGATCGTTGTGCCTTGGCGACAGACGGTTGCGCCCCCCAGTGCCAAAATACGCTTCAGGAGCGGCACATTTTTCGGCAGATACCCGCGTCTTGCCATGAAGGCCGCCAATGGCTCGGGCGGCATGATGACGGCGATATTGGCAATACCGATTTTGTCGGCCGGCTGGACGCGGTAGAGCCCGACGGGGATGCTCGCCGATGCGTTCCAGATGGACAGCGGCGGATGGCTAATCCATGCCGGCGCCGCGGCGAGCACTACGCCGCCAACCATCGTGGCGATGATCTTTGTGCGCTTGCTCATGACTCGATCCCGGGGCGCAGCAGGCAAGTTTTACGACGCTTGGCCGTGTATGGACTCGGCTGCTCGCGTGCGGCTATCCGGCTGTGGACATGCCGCCGTTTACGCAGCGACATGAAGATCAGGGTTTGCTGCTGTTTCGCCGCTACCAGGCGGCGCGGTTGCAATCTCCTGGCTTGCGCGTGGATGGTTTGCGACGCAGCCCAGACCAGGATGGCAGCGTTCCAAATCGTTGCCATGCCGTGCACACTTGCCGCCTCAACGCAGGTCGATTCTTCGCCCGCATGAGAGTGGATCGGTGTCAGGCGGCCGGATTTCACCATCGAGACGAGCTGCCAGGCCACAACGTCCCGCGTGCCGGGTGGAGGGAAGCCGGATGAGGGGACATGAGGCAGCGCAAATTGCTGCTGAACGGTCTCGCGATACGGCATTTCGGTGCGCCACAGATCAGGAGCTGCGGTCGCGCCTGCCGACATAGGCGGGCGCGCGGGCTGCATGGGGTTTTGCCGGCGGAACATAGGTCGCGTTGGCATCGCTGGTGGAGGTGCGTGCGCCCAGGTCTATCCAGGCGTGCAGGTCGTTGATGTCGTAGAGAACGCGCCCGCCGACCTTTCGGTATTTTGGGCCGGTGCCGTAGGTCCGGTGCTTTTCGAGTGTGCGGGCGCAGAGCCCGACGATGGGTGCTGCCTCCTTCGTGCGCAAATACTTTTGGGGCGCGTCCGCGGGACCCTTCGACATCGCTCGATCTCCATTCGGTTCTGCTGTCGTCCTGGCCTGCCGGGACGCGCGAAGTGGACCATGATCGAAATGAGGAAAGGCGAGGGAGGGCAAAGATGGGGGGGTGCGTTTTTGCTACCCCGAAGAAGGACTTCGGCGGCCGGACCTTTCGCTGCGGTTGTGGGGGTAGAAGAGAAGATCGCGATAGCCGCCGGCGACAAAAAAAGCTGCACGGCGTAAGATAGCTCGGACCTTGTGGCGGAGATGATGATCACGCCAATCTCGCGGCACAATCGGCTCTTGCGAAAACAGCACCTCCGCGAACTGACGATAGGTTGCACCCGTGCGTTGACCATCATGTGCGCGTAAATTGAGGATATGCCTGGTCTTGGTCTGTTGCGGCAGCGCGCCGTAAGATGGACTGGCTGCCCGGCCGTTCAGTGCGCGCCAGAACCGGCGCGCTGCATCGAGCCGCGTCTCGAATGCAGCGTCGAGCGGCAGAAGGATAGCGTTGAATTCACCGGCGCGGTCGTCAGCGACGAGATGACTTTTCCCAATTAAGGTAGACCAAATAATGTGAAGGCCTTCGTCCTGCGGCCAAACGCTGGCTCCGCCAAGGCTGGAAGGTTGAACTGTCTGGTGGGATGCAGGTACCCGCATGACCCGGAGCACGCGCGGCGAGGCCTGTTCCGTCCAGATGATATTGTCAGCTTTCGGAAGTCCGGCAGCGGCAGTTTTGAAATCGCGCGCCCCAACGGGCGGCGAGATCGGGCTGACCGGCAGCTTCTCCAGAACCAGCGGATTGCGATGCAAGCTGGCTGCACTCTGCCACGAATTCGTCATTCCGGATCAGATACTCGGCAGCGAACTCCGTAGCCTGGTAGCTGCACATATGTGCATACGCCGCCGGATCGGTCCAATCGCCTTGCACTGCTCCTGTCCTCTCCGCGTACCCGGATGTGAGGCGTCGGCGTCAACATTCAGGGGGATAAGGAAGTTGGATAGTTGGAGAATCGGCAAACCATTATGCCGATTCAGCAAGGTGGAGCGCCGGTCGCGTCAGTGCGGAGCGCCGCCAGCGAGAAGATATCGGTAGCCGCTGGTCGTCATCCATCGCGCGCGAGCAAGATGGGTCTCCCAGGACCGGAACGCTCGTTCCGGCTCCTGCTCCGGGTCTATATGCAAGACGATCCTGGCCACCTCCTGCCAATCGGCATCTTCCGCTGCCGCATCAAGCAGGCGAATGTAGGTGAGCAGACGCTCCTCGTCATAGCCGGTCAGGACCGGGGCATCCGGCGCAATGTCGGCGACATCAGGATCGAGCAGCGGTTTAAGCATGGTATTTGACCGTTCATATTTCGATCGCGATCTCGAAGGAGCCGTCCTTTAGATCGAGCACCAATCATAGCGAATAGGAACGATCATTCCTAGAACGATAGTTCCCTTTCTGGTCCCTAATCCGTCATGAATCTCAAGGAGATCATGGCGGCCAACATGCGTCGTCTGCGCCATGACCAGAACGTGACGCAGGAGGAACTGGCCGCCCGCTCTGGACTGAGCATGCGTTACGTGGGATCGATCGAGCGCGCTCGGGTCTCGGCCAGCATCAGTGTTCTTGGGAGGATCGCCACTGCGCTGAATGTGGAGCCTTGCGAGTTGATCAGAAAATCGGCACCGTGAGTTGACGCGGGAAGCACCGCGAATTTTCGATGATCGGCGAGGCAACATGCAAGAATGAAGTCGCCAGTCGCGAACACGACCGGTAGTCGCCCCACAGTCCGACGGAGCTCGTTGCGCAGCGACTGCGCTCAACTTGTCGGATGAAAGGAGATCGGCCCCGCCCTGTTCGTCCGGGCGGAGCCTTGGTCGGGCCCTTACTCGGCGTTGCGGCGCCCGTTGGGGCGGGACCAGATGAGGCTGAAGCCTTCGCCTTCCTCATCGTTGAAGAGGTTGGCGTAGATCGGAGCAGTGAAGCTCGGATCGTCCAGCTTCATGCCGAGATAGTCGCGGCCGTCATTGGAGCGCTTGGACCATGCGGCGCCGATCTCGACCTGCCCGACGAAGACACGGTGGCTGGGGGCGCTGTCGCCAGAGCGGTTGGTCTCGGGCACGACCCGGACGTTCTTGGTCTGGAGCGAGAGGGTCACGATTTCGCCGGTGAACTCGTTGTTGCCGGCCCTCTTGAAGGTTCCGATTATCGCCATGAGTTTTCTCCTTGAACTCTGTTTCGAGCCCGCACCGTTGCGGCCTCGATGGCGATCGGCGGGCCGGGGGCGATCGACGCCGCATCGCTTGCGACCGCAGCGCCAGCGGAGGATGGCAGCCAGGCGACTTTGTTGTTTGGCGAGGAATGACGGCGTAGCCGGCAGGGGAAGAAAGTCGATCGGCGCCATTGCGGCTTAGGCGATCGAGGCGCAGCCGATCTTCGGCCAGATCAGCCCATTAAAGAGGCCGTTTGGAGCGGCCCACCAGATAGAGACATCAACGGAGAACCTGGCGATACCGTCGCTGGCGAAATCCCGGCTACGACGATCAGCGGCGTCGATGCTCCTCTGTACAGGCATCGCGAGTCGCAAGCTGTTGTCAGCACCGCGCTTAAGACACGGTTCAAGTCACGGCTGACGTGCATCGCCGGATATCCGCGATCTTTGGAACGAGACGGCACGCCGTGGTGGATTCGAGCTGTGCGTCGCGCCATGCCGTGTCAGCGACAACGCTAACAATGCGACGGCCGGTCAGAAACAAGCATCCTGCCCACGCCGGTTGTTCGGTGAGTTCGCCCAGATCCAGCCCCTGTTCGGTTGAACAGGCGTCGTTATTCGCAGCTGTGATGCCAGCTGCGACGCAGCTGAAACGTTGACGGCAAGCGTGACGGCGTCGCGCGCCTTTGCTAGGGCGCGGACTTGAGTATCGCATAAGACGGGCGGCGCCGCGCTGCCCCATCGCGGCCGTATCGTACAATCGAAAAAAGGGTAGGGGCGGGCAGCGCTTACGCGCCGCCTCCCTTGGGGCGGAAGTCGAGGACTGGGATGCCGAGCTTTTTTGCCTTGTCAGCAAGATTGTCCTGAATTCCGGTCCCGGGAAAGACGATGACGCCTATCGGCAGCAACTCCAGCATTGCGTCATTGCGCTTGAACGGGGCGGCTTTGGCATGCTTTGTCCAATCAGGGGCAAAGCCGATTTGGGGTACCTTGCGATGGTCTGCCCAACAGGAGGCGATCTTTTCGCCACCCTTCGGCGATTTCCCGTGCATCAAGACCATGTCTGGATGCCGGGCGTGGACCTGGTCGAGCTTGGCCCAGATCAGCTGGTGGTCATTGAAGTCGAGCCCAGCGGTGAAGGCGATTTTCGGGCCAGGTGGCAGAAGGACTTCCTGCGAGGCGCGTTTCTTGGCGCTGAGAAAGTCGCGGCTGTCGATCAGCGCAGAGGTCAGGTTGCGGTGGTTGACCATCGATCCGCTGCGCGGTCGCCAACTTGATCCGGTGTGGCGCTCGTAGTGCTCCGCGGCCTGATCACGCATCAGTTCGAAGGCGCATTGGCGTTCGATCAGCGTCTGCCCTTCGGCTGTCAGGTGTTCCAGCTCGACGGATTTCACTTCGCTGCCGTCTTGCTCACGCTGGCTGCGGCGTTGCGCCTGCTCGTTGTGGTCGAGTTCGCGCTCGATTCGATCTGCGGCGCGGTGAAAGATGTTGACGGTCGACCACAGAAGATCGTCGAGATCGGGCTCGAGGCGACTGTCTTGCAGTGCCACGATGAGGGCGTCGAAGATGTCAGCGATCGCGCCGGCGACGCAGTGCCCCTCTGGAAGCGGTCGAGGATCAGGCTCATCTGCGAAGGGTCGGTAGCCATAGAGCTGGAGTTCGGTGAGGACTTGGTCGATGGGTGAAGACGAGTGCTGTGGTTCGTAGTCGTCATGCTCGCTCATTAGATGCTCCGCCGGTTGGACCGCGACCTCGCGGCCTTCATGGCGACGGAAGCCGGCGGACGGGACGGACCTGCACCCGCAGCGAAGCGAAGGGCCGGAGTGTCAGCGGAGGAGGGGGAAGGCCGGCTATTTTGCTTCGCGATGGAAAGCGCTCCCTTGGGAGCGCGCCGGAAAATAGTCGGCCGAAGACATTGCGGGTCCGGGTCGTTTGCTGGCCGATCGCCCTCTCGAAGGCCCGCAGGCGCGGTTCTCTCCGACTTCGGGGGGCATTCGAGCGATGCAAGCGACAGCGGACAGGTTGTTCGTTTCGAATTATCCCGCCACTGCCATGAAACGGGCGATGTCCTGCGGGGCGAGCTGGACACGCGCGCGTGCTCGAAGATCATCCACGCCAAGCGTACAGAGATCTTCGTTGAAGTCTCCAAGTGCCGGCGAGAGCACGATCGCCTCAATCCCGGCAGCATTCGCTCTTTTGATCAAGGTGTCACGCGCGCTGTCGCCGGCTGGATCGGCATCGCGCACGATGTAGAGCCGTCTCAGCGTGAGGGGGAACAGCATGGCAGCGAGATGGGCTGCCGAGAGTGCCGCTGCCATAGCCATATCGGGCAGGATGCACCGAAGCGACAAGACGGTCTCGATGCCTTCGCCGCCCGCCATGACGTCGCCCGGCAGGCCAAAGCGAACCGCGTGACCGAGAAGATCGCCCATCGCGCGCTTCGGCGTACCGACCGGTGCCTTGCCCCTGCCGGAAGGATCAAGCCAGGTGCGATGTGCGCCAGTCAAATGGCCGTCGAGATCGGTGACGGAAGCGATCATCGCCGGCCAGGTCTCAGTCGGCGCATGTTCGTGGGGCCGGTAGTAGCAGCGCGGGTGAAAACGCAGGCTTTCGGTCCCGTGCAAAGCGGCAATGCTGCGGTTGCGCAGATACGCCTCTACGACCGTACCCGCAATCGGCTGCGACATCGCAAACAGCCGACGCGCTGCTTCCGATGATCCGGATGGCGTGTCTACCGATTTCGGCCGGGGAGAAATCTGCTCTGGTTCGGGATGCGGCAAGCCGAGAAACGTCATTGCTTCATTCGCAACGTCCTTGAAGTTGCTGAAGCCGCGGCTTTCGCGAATGACGTCTAGAAGGTCGCCATGCTCGCCAGTCGCCGCATCGGCCCACTTGCCGGCGGCTCCTTTTCCGTTCGCTGACCCGACGAGCCGCACGAACATTGAGCGGCCCGGCGTGTTTTGCACATCGCCGACAAGCCAGTAGCGGCCCTCGCGATGCCCGTTCGAAAGATAGTAGCGACAAACCGCCTCAGCGTGCCGGCCGAGGCGGTGCGCCAGTTCTGACGCATCGTGGCGGGCCATCACGCATCCTCCCGCGTGTCGATGCGCTGGACTGGATAACCCTTCAGCAACTTGCCCAGAATTGCGGGTCCAGATGCGTCGGCGGGCACGAACATGCGCAGCTTCCAGGAGATGATCTCTCGGAAGAGGCCGTAAGCCGAAAGACGGTCACGCATTGTGTCGTTGAAGCCCGTCAGCTCGATTCGGCTGACGCCCATGAGGCGGCTGCGCCGAAGCTGCAGACCATCGACGAGGTCGAGGATCGTTCGACCGCCCAGAAGCGCAACGAAAGCATCACTGGCTGTGATCGAAGGCGAGCTTGTTGCCAGTGCGCCCGCGATCCATGCTGGCGGGACCTGACGACCGATGATGCGCTCGCCATCGTCAGTCTGGAGCCGGTACACACGTGAGAATTCCCTGGGCAGACGCTTCCAGATCGGCAGCAGCATGCCGGCAACGACATGGATAGTGCTGTCCGTGAATTCGGGCACGTCAGCCGTCTCGGCACTCCAGGCGTCAGCGAATGCAGCCTGCTCAGCCTCAACCCAGTGGCTCTCCGCCATCATCTTCAATGAGGCCTGATGGTGCTCCATCGGCCGGATCAGCCGGACTCGCCATTCGATCTCGCCGTTGTCGAGCATCAGCGCTGGCGCTGGCACCTGTACGGCGGCGCGGCCGGATCGGTTGTTGACCAGGAGCTTCGCGCGGGGATCGTGAAGCTGAGCAAGGGCATCGGCAAGTGAAACGGGTCGGTTGCGCTTGCGCTGGGCGATGGTCAGCAGTCGCGTTTCCGCACCGGTGGCGGCATGGACATGGATGACGCGTCGCTCGGTGACGACGAAGCTCTCCGCACGCAGTGTTTCCAAGCCGATGTCGTAGGCACCGGAGGCGATGGCGCCCTCGATTTTCGCATTCAGCAATTGCTCGAAGGCCGTAAACAGGGCGGTTTGAAGCGGGATGGTAAGCGCCAGCAGCCGATTGAGGAAGGTCGTGATCGGCGGCAGCTCGTCCTTGATGCCGGTGGAATCCGTCAGTGTTAGGCCGGTCGCTTCCTCGAACATCTGGAGTGAGCAGCCGTCCACCTTGCCGCGAACCAGCAGCAGGTAAAGCTGCCGCAGCGCGTCGCGGGCATAGTGCGACTCCAGATTGTCCTCAGGGCGAAATAGGCCCTGGCCGCCGGTCTGGCGCTGGCCGCGCGTAATGGCGCCCAATGTGTCGAGGCGCCGGGCTATCGTCGAGAGAAAGCGCTTCTCAGCCTTCACATCGGTCGCAACCGGCCGGAACAGCGGCGGCTGCGCCTGGTTCGTGCGGTTGGTGCGCCCCAAGCCCTGGATGGCGGCATCGGCCCTCCAGCCCGGCTCGAGCAGATAGTGAACTCGAAGGCGGCGGTTCTTCGCAGTGAGATCAGCGTGATAGCTGCGGCCAGTGCCACCGGCGTCGGAAAACACCAATATGCGCTTGCAGTCATCCATGAATGCCTGTGCCTCGGCGAGATTGGCCGATCCGGCGCGGTTTTCGACGACAAGGCGATCGATGCCTCGAGTGCTGGTCTTGCGCACGATGCGGCGCGACCGGCCTGTCACTTCCGCTACGAGGTCGGTGCCGAAGCGCTGTACGATCTGATCGAGTGCCCCCGGGACGGGGGCGAGTGAAGCGAGTTGCTCGATGAGGTGATCGCGGCGGGCGACCGCTTCGCGGCTCTCGACGGGCTGGCCGTCACGATAGACCGGACGTGACGACAAATTGCCTTCGCTGTCGGTGAACGGCTCGTAGAGTTGCACGGGGAAGGAATGCTGCAGATACGAGAGGACATATTCGCGCGGCGTGATGTCGACGCGAACGTCGTTCCATTCCTCGGTTGGAATTTCCGCGAGGCGCCGTTCCATCAGCGCCTCGCCGGTCGAGACGATCTGGATGACGGCGGCATGGCCTTGATGGAGATCGCGCTCGATCGAGCGTATCAGGGTCGGCGTCTTCATGCCGGTGAGCAAATGGCCGAAAAAGCGCTGTTTCGTGCTCTCGAAAGCCGAACGTGCAGCCGACTTTGCCTGACGGTTCAGTGTCCCGGTCTCGCCTGTGACGTTGGCGGCCCGCATCGCGGCGTCGAGATTGTTATGA
This sequence comes from Mesorhizobium sp. M0894, assembly GCF_040319725.1. Lineage (NCBI taxonomy): Bacteria > Pseudomonadati > Pseudomonadota > Alphaproteobacteria > Hyphomicrobiales > Phyllobacteriaceae > Mesorhizobium > Mesorhizobium sp. M0894. The sequence continues at coordinate 198,751 of NZ_JAMYOG010000005.1, forward strand.
ATGACGCTAAACGCTCCGGCATAGGCGTCGTAGATGCGGGTCTGCTCGGAGGTAAGCTGGTGCTCGACCAGCTCGTATTCGACACCATCGTACGAGAGCGATCGGGCCGTATAGAGACCGATTGCGCGGAGGTCTCGGGCCAGCACTTCCATGGCGGCAACGCCGCCAGCCTCGATCGTCTCGACAAATTCGGCCTTGGTCGCAAAGGGCAAATCGTCGCCACCCCACAGGCCCAAACGCTGCGCGTAGGCGAGGTTGTGGACGGTGGTTGCTCCCGTCGCCGAGACATAGACGACGCGGGCGTTCGGCAGGGCGTTTTGGAGGCGGAGCCCGGCGCGTCCCTGCTGTGAGGCGGCGACGTCGCCGCGTTCTCCCTTCCCGCCTGCCGCGTTCTGCATAGCGTGGCTCTCGTCGAAAATGATCACTCCGTCGAAGTCGGTGCCCAACCATTCGACGATCTGCCGCACGCGCGAGATCTTCTCACCGCGTTCGTCGGAGCGCAGCGTGGCGTAGGTGGTGAATAGGACCCCTTGATCGAGGCGGATGGCCTTGCCCCGCGGGAACCGCAACAGCGGCGTGACCAGCAGGCGCTCCATGCCGAGAGCAGACCAGTCGCGCTGGGCGTCTTCGATCAGCTTGTCGGATTTGGAGATCCACATCGCCTTGCGGCGGCCCTGCATCCAACTGTCCAGGATGATGCCTGCTGACTGGCGGCCCTTGCCGGCGCCCGTCCCGTCGCCGAGCATGAAGCCCCGGCGGAATCGCACGGCGTGCGCGGCATCGTCGCGCGCGGCAGAGACAAGGTCGAAGGTGTCGTCCACCGTCCAGGAACCGGTGAGGAACTCCGAATGGGCCTCGCCGGCATAGATGACTGTTTCTAGCTGCGCGTCGGACAAGAGGCCGTCGCTGACAACCTTGGCAGGAAGAATCGGCCGGTAGCTCGGCTTCGGCGGGGCAACGGATGCCATTGCCGCCGATTGGACCAGCTTGGTCGGATGCGGATGGGCGCCCGGAATGCGGATCGCCTGCAACCCGTACTCCTCATAGATGCCATCGGTGATGCGCCTACTTTCGGCAGGCGTCCAGTCCAATGTCTCGTAAGCAAGCGCGGTGCCTTCCGGCTCGGCAAGGCTGCGCACCGGAGTGGGATCGGCGGATCTGGCGAGATAGCCGCGCACGCCGCGCGCGGTGGGCCCCGTCGCCTTGACGGCGGGCACGAAAGCCGAAGCGCTGACCGGCAGTCGCGCGGGAACATGCTTGTCAATCCAGGCGATCAGTGTGGCGACATCGGGCGCCATGCCGGCCGATGCTGGAAGGGTGCCTCGTTTGTCGGCCGGCAGTTTGTCGATGACGGTCAGCCGGGTCTCGACGGTGGTGCCATGCCTGGCGTAGACGGCGCCGTCGATCGCGGCGGTGAACACGACGCGACCGCGCTCCTGGAGCCTGACGAAGGACTCGCGCCAGATGGGCAGCTCTGGGGAAAAATTTGCGCCAGTGATTGCGACAAGCCGCCCGCCCTCGGTGAGCCGGGCCAGCGCAGAGGCGACGTGACGATAGGCAGCGTCGGACACGCGGCCGCTGACGTTAGCAAGCACCGAGAACGGCGGGTTCATCAGCACGACGCTTGGTGCAATGCCGGGATCGAGATAATCATCGATCTGCGCTGCGTTGAAGCGAGTGACGGGGATGGCCGGAAAGAGCAATGAGAGAAGCCCGGCGCGGGCCTCGGCCAGTTCGTCGAGCAGCAACGTGCTGCCACTGATCTCGGCCAGAATAGCAAGTAACCCGGTGCCGGCGGAGGGCTCAAGCACGCGGTCGGCAGGGGTGATTGCCGCGGCAGTAACGGCCGCCAGACCGAGCGGAATGGGGGTGCTGAACTGCTGAAGCGCTTCGGTCTCTTCGGAGCGGCGCGTGTGAGTTGGGAACAGGCCGGCGATCTTGCCCAGCATCGGAAGTGCGGCGGCCGCAGAACCGGCTTTGCGGAAAAGCGACTTTCCGTATTTGCGCAGGAACAGCACCGTCGCGACTTCGCAAGCGTCATAGGCTGATTTCCAGTCCCATGCGCCGGACGCATCGGAGGCACCGAAGGCAGCTTCCATGGCCGAGCGAAGGCTCGAGACGTCGACGCGCTGACCGCGTTCGAGATGGGGCAGAAGAAACTGCGCCGCGCTGTGGATGGCGGCAGCTGGTTCGACAGCCGGGGATGAGACAAGCGGAAGCGGCACTGCCGGAGCGGCAGTCTTCGAAGAAACATCAAACATGGAGAAAACCTCGAGGAGAGCGGAACGGGAATGAACCGGGCGGCCCTCTCTCTCGACCAATCCGGCTCAAATCCGCCCTGGCCGGCCTCTCCCCTCTGGACTGCGGTCCTGCCGATAACGATCCTTCTTCGATCCAGGCGCTGCGCCGCTACCCGCCGTCAGCCCAACGACGACAGCGGCAACGCGGTTGGCAGCCCGGGGCGATATCTTGGCACGCAGTGGGGACGGCGGGGCAGCAGCCGCCGAGCGAGAAGGACGCGGCTGAAGCGGCCAATTAGCTTTGCCCGTGTCTGAGAAAGTGAGCGTCCGGCAGCGGTAGGAAAGGGCGCGGAGCGGGCCGAACCCGCTCCGCGCGAGGCGATCTATTCAGCGGCCATGTGCGGTTCGCTGTCTTCAATCTGCGCATCGTCGTCTGAGAGGAATTCGGGCAGCTCTTCCCCATAGCCGTCGGTGCCGGCGCCGTTATCAGCGCCAGCGCTGCCGTCGAGGTCGACCAGGCGCAGCGGCTCGGGCAGCCAGCCACTATCGGTCAGCAAGCGCTCGGCTTCCTTCGCCATATCTCCCTTTTTCAGATGCTCGATTAGCTGCGCGGCCTGTTCGCCCTTCGCCTCTCGCACCGCCTCGAGAATGCGGGACTTGGTGATGCGGCCGAGATAGTTTTCGACTGTCGGTGTCCAGCCGGCGTCAACCATATCGAGACCGACCGCGCGTGCCAGTCGATCAGCTTGCGCGATCCGCTGCCGAACGCCGTGTGCCGAGACAGCGCCGCCATAGCGGTCGCCTTTCTCGTGGAGCGCGTTCACGCCGTAGCTGACGCAATGGGCGAGCAACGCCGCGCGGCTGGTCTCATCAAGTGAGGCGATCCAGTCCCAAAGTGCATCGTCCTCGGTCGGCAGGTCCGATTTCCAGCCCTCATGGCGTTCGGCCACCGATTTCGCCGAGGGGCTGTCCTTCAGGTCACCTGCCTGCAGAGGGAAGAAGACGTGACGGATCGAGGCCTCCAGGCACCCGTTCGTGGTGCGGTGCTGGAACGTGTCAGTGACCAGCTTGTGCAAGAGCGCTGTCATGGCGACGTGAGGGTTGCCGGCAACCGCATCGCGCAACGCCAGTGTCCGGTGTGCGGTCAACTCTGTCATCAGTCGGTCCGGCAGGGGCTTGACCGCATCGTCCTCGTCTTCCTCGCACTCGACAGCCTGGCCGCCAATGGTGACAACGGCACGGTGCACCGACGAGCTGTCGGCAGCTCCGGACCTGCCGTCCCTTTTCGATTCATTCGCGCCGTCAAATGACATCAGCGGCACGTCCTCAGGCCGGAGAAAGCCGCGGTCGACCGAGAGTGAGCCGTCAGTGTCGATGCTGACGAACGCGCCGGCGACGGCGATGTCGGCCGGATCGAATTGCCTTGGGCGCTTGTCGAAATTGGCGAGCGCGGTCTCGATTTCACCGAGTCGCTGATCGACGTCTTCGGGCAGCTCGTCAGCACCCTCATATTCGGTTTCAAGCTTGGCATGCTCGGCGTTGAGGGCATCGATGGTAGCCTGCTCCTCGGCAGAGAGATCGAGCGGATCACTCTGCAGATGATACAGCCCACGCGTTGCGTCGTAGGGGAAGCTGATGGCGACCTCGACCCACTTCCAACCCTCGGCTGCAACTTCCTGGGCAACCGCCTTGAGCTTCTCTGTGACCAGGCGGTCCAGCAGCGCTGCATCCTGCAGCCAGCCGCCGTCATCCGACTGGAACAGGTCGTGCATGACGATACCACCCGCGGCCTCATAGGCGTCGGTCCCCACGAAGACGGCGCGCTTGTCGGAGGCGCGCACCGTCGTTTCGGTCAGCATGCGCCGGATTTGATAGGGCTCTTTCGACCAGGCATCCCTGATTGCCTCCCAGATCTGCTCCTGGCGAGCGCGGTCTTCAGAGACCGTGAAAGCCATGAGTTGCTCCAGCGTCATCCCGTCATCGGCATACACATCGAGCAGCACTGGGGAGACAGAAGCCAGCCTAAGCCGTTGCTTAACAACGTTGACCGGCACGAAGAAGGCTGCGGCAATCTCCTCCTCGCTCATGCCTTTTTGGCGCATGTCCTGGAAGGCGCGAAACTGATCGAGCGGGTGCAGCGGCGCTCGCTCAATGTTCTCGGCGAGCGACACCTCCTCGGCAACGATCGCGCTGTGACGGGCGCGCACGACACAGGGCACGAGGGCGGTCTTGGCGAGGCGCTTTTGCTTCACCAGCAGCTCAAGCGCGCGGAAGCGCCGGCCTCCGGCAGGCACCTCAAACATGCCAGTCTCGTTACCGTCGCTGTCGACGACAGGCAAGACGCTGAGGCTCTGGATCAAGCCGCGGCGGGCGATCGAGGCCGCAAGATCCTCGATCGAGATGCCGACCTTGACGCGCCGGACATTGGACTGGGAGAGCACCAGCTTGTTGAACGGAATGTCGCGCGAGGACGACAGGGTGATCTTCTGAACGGCAGTAGCCATCGGGATGTACTCCGCGACGGGCGGCCGAGAGCCTCTCTCTCGACCTCCAAACCCGTCATGAGAATTCCGTCACTCCTCGCCCTCTGATGTGCTCGGCAGCCACGCGACACTTGTCGCGGAGCAGCAGGTCGGTCCTGGCGCTCTGCAACGACTTCGCCGCAGCGGGGTCCGGCATCGAGGCAGACTTCGGTCATGAACGCATCCGCAGGAAGACGCCGAACTGGAAGCGGGCGGCCATTACGCTGCCTCCCGCCGATCGTCGTCAGCGGCCACTTTGTCCGGCAAAAAACCCAAGAGATAATCCGCAGCCCTGCTTGCCAGAGAGGCGGCGCGAACGATCGCACGGTTATCCTCGCGCAGCACCTCCAGCCACGAGCCGATATAGTCGGCGTGACGCACGGTCGGCGTGATGCCCAGCGAGGCGCAACAGAAAGCCGCACATATCTCGGCAACCAGCTCTTCGAAGGCATACTTCTTGGTGCCGAAGGAACCAGACAAATCCCGGTTGAGGCGTGAGGCATGACCGGTGGCGTGCCCGAGTTCATGCAGGGCGGTCCGGTGCCAATTGATCGGCTCGAAGTAGGCTTGGGGTGGCGGGACCCGCACATAATCGTGGGCCGGAGCGTAGAAGGCGCGGCTGCCACCAACCCGGAAATCGATCCCCGTCTGCTTGATCAGCCTCTCGACCTTCGGCTCGATCAGGCCGGGTAGGGGCGGGTGCGTGGCCATCGCAACATCGTCGGGCAGCCCGTCGCACTGCGCGGCGTTGAACACCGTGAAGCGTTTGAGGAATGGGATCGATCGGGCTTGCTCGCCGGTTTCGCGGGTACGCTTTTTCTCGTCGTCGGGCACGAACCGATGGGCGTAGACGACTGTCGTTCCATGCTCACCCTTGCGGACGCTACCGCCAAGCGCGAGCGCCTGGCGGAAGGTCAGCCAGCTCTGTCCTGAAAAGCCCTGCTCGATCACCGAACCCCAGAGGATCAGGACATTGATTCCAGAGTATTGCCGGTCGGTGGCGGCGTTCTTCGGCATGGCGAGCGGCGCCTTCGCAGCTGCCATTCCCCATGGCTGAACCCAGGGCAGCCGACCGGCCTCCAGCTCGCCGATGATCTTGCTGGTGATGTCCTCATATACGCTGGCCCGCGTCGGGGCAGCTTGGTGCCGATGCTTGGTCATTGCGAGTCTCCGCGCCGGGCGCCGGGAGCCTCTCTCCCAGCCTTCAACCCGTCAGTGCGCCAAGCGCGGCCCTCCAACTTTATGAACTCAAATGAAGATTTCGGTTGCCGACCAACTCCGAGGTGGAAGACACCATTCGAAACCGCAGCGTGAGGCGATCAGCAGAACCCACTAAGCCGGGCGCACGGGAGTAGGCCCAAGCGACCCGGCAGTGAGTCCATGAAAACGGAAGCCGCACAGACAGCCGAAGCCAGTCAGGAGCGGTTCCACCGGCCACGGAAGTGGGGAGCCAGCCGAAAGGCTCGTGGAGTGCGCGTCAGCGCAACCGTTCCGATTAGCAGGTCAAAGGAGCATCTTTGCCGCAGGCGCTCCAGTCGGCGCTTTTCGCAGCCGTATATTCAGAGAAAAGATCGTGCGGCAGGGCATCCGGAATGGCGAGACAGAAAAGTGTGCTCAATGCGAACCGCGATCCGTCTGTTTCCGAGCGAAACTATCGGACCATAGAGATTGGCTGAGGGCTCCGTTTTGAAAATCCCCGACCAATTCGACGAGACCACGCCCCTGCGCGTCGCGATTGCAGCACGAATTGCCTTTCCCGATGGCTCGATGTGCGCAGCAGGCCTACGCAAGGAACGTGACGCCGGCCGACTTGAAACCGAGCTAATCGCAGGAAAGGAGTACGTCACCTTGCTGGCGATCACCAGAATGAGGGAGCTATGCCGCGGGCGTCGAAAGGGCCACGCCTCGTCTGGCGCGGCGAAAGCTGGAAAAAGGACGGAACACTCCGAAACAAAGCTGGATGGTTTATCCGCGATCGAACAACGTTCATCAGCGCTGGCAGCGGCGAAAAGGGCCATCCAGGACCTGAAGCTGAAAAGGCGCTCGCGGTCTACATCGCCAGCAAGTACCACCGAGCGCGCGGTGCCGAAGATGTCTTGATAGCCGATGTCGTCAGCGTCTACCTGAGAGAGGTTGCACCGAAGCATGCCGCGCCGGAAGAGACGGCGGCTCGGCTGGACAACATCCTCGATTTCTTCGGTGAAAAGACCCTCGCCGCTATTAACGGCAAACTCTGCCGCGACTACGCCGCGTCCTGTCCCACAGAAGCCGTTGCGCGCCGCCAACTCGAGGATTTTCGTGCAGCCATCAACTACTATCGCAGGGAAGGTTACACGACTGCCGCACCGACGATTGTCCTGCCCGACAAGGCTGGTGCACGCGAGCGCTGGTTGACGCGCAGTGAAGCGGCCGCTCTCATCTGGGCAGCTTGGCGTATGAAGCAGAAATGGAAGGGCCAGGAGAGCGGCCGGCGTACCGGACGACACCTCGCCCGCTTCATGCTTGTCGCGCTTTATACAGGAACACGCTCTGCCGCAGTCTGCGGCGCCGCCGTCCGTCCAACCAAAGGGCGTGGTTATGTGGACCTTGACCGCGGCATCTTTTACCGCCGTGCCGATGGCGCAAAGAAGACCAAAAAACGCCAGCCGCCCGTGCGCCTGCCGGACCGGCTATTGGCTCACCTCCGCCGCTGGGCGTGCACGGATCTCGATATCAGAACCAAGGCGCGCGGCAAAAGCGCAAATATCGGCCGAAAAATATCGCAAGATTTTGTCGTGGAATGGAATGGAAAGCCGGTGGTGTCGGTAAAGAAGAGCTTCAGGAGAGCTCGCGAGGCAGCCGGCCTCGGTCCCGACGTCACTTCGCACACGCTTCGCCACACCGCTGCGACCTGGCTGATGCGGGCCGGCGCCGACATGTGGCAGGCGGCGGGCTTTCTGGGCATCACCGTGGATGTCCTGATCGATACTTATGGCCACCATCATCCCGACTTCCAGGCAGACGCCGCCGAGAAGATCGCCAAGAAGCAGGTCGCCGCCGAGGCGACGAAATCGGTCTCAGGACAGATGACAATGAAACATGAACTCGGCAGGGGGGGGCCTATGTTTCCCACCCAAAGCTCGAAAGGAAACGCGATCATTGCGAAGCAAGCGTGACGATCGGGCCCAAAAAGCTGCGGCTTTGCTGGTAGCGCACATCGTTCGGGACGATGGGGTCGCAGGTTCACGCTGCCACCCGCACCACTTTCTCTAATTTGGGTTGGGCGGTCACGCCGTTCGAATCCACTCCGACTCCCCGGACTGAACGAAACTGCGAACTACGAGCTGCCGATCCCCTCGAAACAAGAGGACCAGCTCTCCTCCTTCATGAATGATCGCTGCGACCGCGGCCGAATTGCTTCCACGAGGTCCGGTTCGAACCGCCGTGTTGTTGCGATTTTCGTCTAAGAGTTTGCGCCAGCGAGCAAGACGCTCAGGATCCAGCATACTAGCGGCTAAAGCTGCTTGTACCGCATAGCCGGGTTCATTCTGCTCCATTCCTCTGAAACGTGGCGAAGACAACCCGCTTGCTTTCGCGCACGCAGTCTTCAAGCGGCTTCGCCTTCGCCAGATGCGCCGCAATCGCGCTGGCCAGTATGCAACCTGTTCCGCGCATTGATGTGGCAAGGCGCGGTGTATCGACGTGGATGGGTTCATGATCGGAGCGTAATAAAATATCGGTCGATCGGAGTCCCGAGGCATGCCCACCCTTGATCAGCAGGGCCTGAGGGCCGGCGGCCAACAGTCTTTGTCCTTGTCGGAGCGCATCGTCCTCATCCACTGCCAGTTCGGAGCCAATAAGGTGCGCCAGTTCGGGAAGGTTGGGCGTGACAAGGCAGCAAAGCGGCATCAGATCGCGCTTCATGACAGCGATAGCGGCTGCCTGTAAGAGCGCCCGGCCTGAGGTGGAGGCCAGCACTGGATCGAGTACTGCCGGCACCTGTCGATTTTCGCGCAGTACGGCGGCAACCGCAGCGATGGTCTCGGCTGTTCCGAGCATGCCGATCTTGATTGCCGCCACTTCGTTGGCCTGCAGCGCGGCGCGCATCTGATCAGCCACCAGGCTTGGTGGCGAATGAAGGATTTCCAGTACGGCGTCGTGCGTTTGCACTGTGAGCGCGGTGACAGCGAGGCAGGTGCGCACGCCAATGGAAGAGATCGTCTCGATATCGCGTGCAATTCCAGCCCCACCGCTGGAGTCTGATCCGCCGACCACGAGCACATGCGGTTCTCGCCTCAGCGCCATGGCTTTGTCTTTTCGATCCATTCTCGCGTGCGCGCTTCGGGATCGGCATTCAAGGTGATGTCGGTGACCACCGCGGCGCTGTCCGCACCAGCCTCGAAGACACCGTCGAGCCGGTCGGGGTTGAGGCCGCCGATGGAGACCAATGGGATCGGCGCCACCCGATGCTTCCACTCGCTGATCCGCTCGAGCCCTTGCGGCGCCCATTTCATCTGCTTCAGGACGGTGGGATAGATGGGGCCGAGCGCGATATAGTCGGGCTCGGCAGCGATGGCCGTTTCCAGTTCGAGATGATCGTGCGTGCTGAGCCCAAGCTTCAATCCGGGGTACTTAATCGCCAGCAGGTCGGCCGCAGCCAAATCCTCTTGGCCGAGATGGACGAAGTCGCAGCCTTCCTCAATGGCGAGCCGCCAATGGTCGTTGACGATCAGTTGGCAACCATGGACCGCGCAGACGCCCTTCGCGCGGCGGATTTCCGTCCGCAACGTGGCCTCGTCCCTATCCTTGATGCGCAACTGAACCAGCTTGACGCCAAGCGGCACCAGCCGTTCGATCCAGGCGGCGCTGTCGACGATCAGGTAGAAGGGGTCGAGCTTCATGAAAAAACTGCCCTGCCAATTGTCGGCGTCGACGGCACGGCGACGTCCTGCGGTTCGAGCATTCCCGAGTTGAAAGCTTCACGACCGGCCTCGACCGCCTTGCCGAACGCACGCGCCATGCCGACCGGATCGGCCGCCTTCGCGACTGCGGTGTTCAGGAGTACGGCGTCAAAGCCGAGCTCCATGACGGTTGCCGCGTGCGACGGCCGTCCGAGCCCCGCATCCACGATCAGCGGAACGCCTGGGAAATGTGCGCGCATCGAGCGCAGCGCCGGAATGTTGATCGGCCCGAGGGCGGAACCGATCGGTGCACACCACGGCATCAGAACCTGGCAGCCCGCCTCCAGCAGTCGCTCGGCGACGACAAGATCGTCGGTGGTATAGGGGAATACATCAAAACCGTCCTCGCACAGGATGCGGGCGGCCTCGACCAGCCCGAACACGTCCGGCTGCAGCGTGTCGTGGTTGCCGATCACTTCGAGCTTGATCCAGTTGGTGCCGAAAACTTCGCGCGCCATCTTCGCGGTCGTGACCGCTTCCTTGACGGAGTGGCAGCCGGCAGTGTTGGGCAGGATTCTGACGCCGAGCGAGCGGATCAACGACCAGAATTGTTCGCCGGCCCTGCCGCCTGCCATCTCACGGCGTAACGAGACGGTTACCGCCGAAGCGCCCGACGCCTTGACGGCCTCGGCAAGGATGGCCGGCGATGGATATTGAGCGGTGCCGAGAAGCAGGCGGGAGGCAAGCGACGTTCCGAGAAGATCGAACATGGCCTAGCCTCCCTGCATCGGTGAGAGGATTTCGATCCGGTCGCCGTCGCTCAACCGGAATTCCGCCCGGTTGGCTTTGTGCACGAGTTCGCTGTTGACGGCCGTTGCCAGCCAATCGCCTTCATAGTCGAGCGCCGCAAGCAGCTCGGCCAGCGTGGTGGCTGCAACCTCATGCACTTTGCCGTTGACCGTCAGTTTCATGAGCAAGCTCCTTCGTTCCGTCTTGATGGAAGACCAGGTCGGCCGCCTGGCGCGCCATGGCAGGGGCGAGAAGAAAGCCATGGCGATAAAGCCCGTTGACTGCGACGGTGCTTCCATGTGCCTCGACACGCGGCAGATTGTCGGGAAAAGCAGGACGGACGCCGACACCGGTTTCAACGATCCCGGCCTCGCCGAATGCCGGATGGAGGGCATAGGCGGCACCCAGAAGCTCCATCATCGAACGCACCGTGGCCGGCTCGGCGGACCCGCTCTCGATCATGGTCGCACCGACCATGAAACACTGGCCGGTGCGCGGCACCACATAGAGCGGAAAGCGCGGATGAAGCAGCCGGACCGGGCGCGACAGCGAGATGTCGGGCGTGCGCAGGATCAGCATTTCGCCGCGAACGCCACGTAGCCGGTCATCGATGGCTGCCATTCCCGTGCAGTCGATCTGATGATCGAAACCAAAAACATGCCAGACCTCGGTGCCGAAGTGAAACTCGACACCCATGGCTGCGAGCTTGTCATGAAGCGCTGCCATCGCCTGACGCGGGTCGAGATGCGCCTCGTCGGAGAAGAGCAATCCGCGCCGGAAGCGGCCGGCGAGGTCGGGCTCCAGGAGCGCAATTTCGTCTTCATCGACACGCCGATGGCCCGAGGTGCGGCTGGCGAAGCGGTCGATCTCGCCCGCATCGCGCGGCGCGGCCACGACCAGCGTTCCGGCCCGCGTCACCTGGCCGGGGGTTGCGGCATCCCACCAGTCGGCGGCACCGCGCCCGAGATCCAGCACCGGCTGCTCGGCGCTTTCGCGCTCGCACCATGGCGCCAACATGCCGCCGGCGAACCACGACGCATTGCCCCCAAGGCCAGGCCTTGTCTCGGCAACGGAAACCGCCGCGCCGCGTGCGGCGAGCTCGAAGGCGGCGGTGAGGCCGGCAACGCCGGCCCCTTTGACCAGCACCTTCATGATGGCTCACGTGGCTGAGGTATGAGCGGTGCGCCGGTCTCGTCCGCCGGCAGGTAGAGATCGCCGCCCTCGCGGTATTTCGCCGCCATCGCCGCCATGCCCTCCTTCTGCGCTTCGGTGCGGATGTCGTGGGAAATTCGCATCGAGCAGAATTTCGGCCCGCACATCGAGCAGAAATGCGCCAGCTTGTGCGCCTCCTTGGGCAAGGTCTGATCGTGGAAGGACCGCGCGGTTTCGGGATCGAGCGACAGGTTGAACTGGTCCTCCCAGCGGAATTCGAAGCGCGCGCGGGAAAGGGCATCATCCCTGACTTTCGCCGCCGGATGACCTTTTGCCAGGTCGGCGGCATGGGCGGCTATCTTGTAGGTGATCACGCCGATCTTGACGTCGTTGCGATCGGGAAGGCCGAGATGCTCCTTGGGCGTGACGTAGCAGAGCATGGCGGTGCCGAACCAACCGATCATCGCCGCGCCGATGCCGGAGGTGATGTGGTCGTAGCCCGGCGCGATGTCGGTCGTCAGCGGCCCAAGCGTATAGAACGGCGCCTCGCCGCAGACGGCGAGCTGCTTGTCCATGTTCTCCTTGACCTTGTGCATCGGCACGTGGCCGGGGCCTTCGATCATTACCTGGCAATCCTTCGCCCAGGCGATCTGTGTCAGCTCGCCGAGCGTCTCCAGCTCGGCGAATTGTGCTGCGTCATTGGCGTCGGCGATCGAGCCAGGACGAAGGCCGTCGCCCAGCGAAAAGGACACGTCATAGGCGCGGCAAATGTCGCAGATCTCGGCGAAATGTTCGTAGAGGAAGCTTTCCCGGTGATGATGCAGGCACCATTTGGCCATGATCGAGCCACCGCGCGAGACGATGCCAGTGACCCGGTCAACGGTCAGCGGGATGTAGTGCAGCCGCACGCCCGCATGGATGGTGAAATAGTCGACGCCCTGTTCGGCCTGTTCGATCAGCATGTCGCGGTAGACCTCCCAGGTCAGGTCCTCGGCGATGCCGCCGACCTTTTCGAGCGCCTGATAGAGCGGCACCGTGCCGATCGGAACCGGCGCGTTGCGGACGATCCAGTCGCGGATGTTGTGGATGTTGCGGCCGGTCGACAGGTCCATCACCGTGTCTGCGCCCCAGCGGATCGCCCACACCATTTTTTCGACCTCTTCAGCCATCGACGATGTGACGGCGGAGTTGCCGATGTTGGCGTTGATCTTGACCAGGAAATTGCGACCGATGATCATCGGCTCGCTCTCGGGATGGTTGATGTTGGCGGGAATGATTGCGCGTCCGCGCGCCACCTCATCACGCACGAAATCCGGCGTGACGAAATCGGGCAGTGTCGCGCCGAAAGCCTCGCCGTCGCGCTGCAGCTTGCCGCGCGACATCTCGCGACCAAGGTTCTCGCGGATGGCGACGAACTCCATTTCGGGTGTGATGATGCCGGCGCGCGCATAGGCAAGCTGCGTCACCGCCTTGCCTGCTTTGGCTCTGAGCGGTTGATGGCGAATGGGAAATTCCGGCGTCAGGCGTTCGCCCGTCGCGAATCCGTTGTCCTCCGGCCGGACATGGCGGCCGTCATAGGCCTCGACATCGCCGCGCGCCGTAATCCATTCGTGGCGAAGCCGTGCAAGGCCATTTTCGATGCTGGTTTCGACAGTCGGGTCTGTATAGGGGCCGGACGGATCGTAGACGGTGACGGGCGGTTCGCCGGCCGTCGGATGGACGGAGATTTCGCGCATCGGCACCCTGATCTGCGGGTGGATGGCACCGGGCTTGTGGATTTTTCGTGAGGCGGGCAGCGGTCCCGTCGAGACGGCGGGGGTGAGGGCATTCATCTTGAGGCTCCTTTGCTCGTTGCATTGGAGACCCAGTTCTGTGCCGGGAGGATGAAAAGACGCTTCTGTCGACCTGCCGAAACAGGACCTCGGGCGTAAACTCCCGCAAGCGCTTGCACCGTCCCTACGCCAGTATGAACTGGATCAGGTTCAACGGGTCACTGCGCCGCGAATGCCAGCAGTATCTCAGCCCCTTGCCGGGACTCCCCTGGTGAATGCGTGAGGTTGGACGGGACGGCTCCGGTTTGTCAAGCGCGTTCTGGCCGCGGCTGATCGGCGGCCGGTCAGACCGTGCGGAAAAAATCGTGCATGTCTCGGCGACAAGTCAAGCCTCGGAGATGAAGGCAGGGACAAGGGAATTACAAACCGTCGGACTAAAAATCGATCCTGATGATCACACCTTCAATGGGCACCAAAGGTTTGCGCGTAGATCGCCTCGATTCTTCCTGCCTCGTCACTGGTCAGCGTGGCGAATTCCTTTTCGCGCGCGCGGTTCGATAGATGTCCATCATTCTGGTGAAGAAAACGGAAGAGCAGATCGGTCAACCGCTCGGGCATGTCAATAAAGGCGTCCACCTGCTGCCGGAACTGATCGTAGCGCTGCAGAAATGCGGTTTCCTCGGGAAGGTCCCGTTCGATCGTCCGCTGAACGCAGGCATAGAGGAATTCGGCGTGCGGGGTTGCATCGAAGAACCGGTAGAAATCACCGGTGTCATTCAGCACCCGGACGTTGAATTGCGGCGTCGGTTCCCATTCCACCAATGGCAGAAGGCGCTGCGAATAGCTCTCGAGCACGCCCCTGTACTCGTTGATCTGGTCCAGGATCGCGGCCGAGACGGGAAAGACCACTCCCGGCGGATTGAAGCCGCGCATGGCAAGGACGTGGTGGATTAGGTAGCGGTGAATGCGGCCGTTTCCGTCCTCGAACGGGTGAATGTAGACAAAGCCGAAGGCGAGGATTGCGGCGGCTACGACTGCATCAAGGTTTTGCGCGGGGCCCTGATCGAACGCCGCCATTCCATCGATTAGCCGCGGCAGGTCCTCGGGCCGAGCGCTGATGTGATCGGGCAAGGGCGTGCCGTTGTCTCGGTCATGCTCACCGACGAAACCTCCTTCTTTTCGGAAGCCAAGTCTTGCGAAACGGGCGTCGCCAAGTACAATTCTTTGCAGACGCAGCAGCTCATCGCGATCGATCGGCCAGCGGCCGGCTTCGCCGATGGCGCGGCCCCAGCGCTGGATGCGATCTTGCGGCGGGCGCTCGCCCTCGATCGCATAGCTTGATCGCGAGTCTTTGAGCAAAAGAAAGGCGGCGGTCCGAGCAAGAAGGTCGCGCGGCACGTCCGCTACGATTGCCTCCGCGCGCCGCGGTAGTTCAAGGCCGATGAATTTTTCGAGAATCTTGGTGCGGAACACCAGAGGGCAGAACTCACGCGTGCCGGGGAGATTGTCCCTTACGCGGTAGCGCGAAGCGGTCTTGTCGGGTCCGGGCCACTGCAGCTCGGGATCGACAACCGGAATGTATCGTCCGGCCGCCGCGTCCGGCAGATCGATACGGGCGCCCCTCAGCCATTCATATAAAAACCAGATGCGGCGGGCATAACTGCCGGTCGGGCTTTCACGGACCAGCGCCTCGATCGGCGCGGGACCGGTCACTTGGAACAGCCGCTTGAGGACGGCAAGGTCCAGTCCCTCGTACTTGAGCGCAAAGGTCAGGTGGCCTTCGAGGGTAGGATTTGGGGCGTGGCGGGGGGTCATGATCCGCCAGCCATCCCGTTCGGTAATGCGATGATGCTCGCCCGTGGCGAACAACCTACGGGGCAAGGGCACGGCGAGCCTGTAGGCTCCGACCAGGGCGCTGTACCCGGCCGGGGTCGCCGTTTCAGGAAGGCGGATTTCCTGAAAAACGGTAACAGGACCTGAAAATTGGTGCTCTTGCACCGGAGGCATGAAAAGCGAATCCTTTCATCGAATTTTGGTTCAGCTGGGCCAACACCTGTGAAAAATGATCCTATTCCATGAAAATTGATGCCACAAGACAAATTTTCCGAAAACCGATTCTAAACGGTGCTGGAGTCATCAAGCAAGAACTCCGCCACCGGCTCAAGGAAGCGACTTCATGACAAAAAGGTGAGTCCAGGAACCGCCATTCGCCCGTCTCTTAGTCACGAGGCCGGCACGGATGGCCCGCCTTACGTCGAGCCGGATTGCTCGAGGAGAACCGCGCCGTTCGGGGCTCACTCATAGAGCGCTCCGGCGCGCGATCCCGATTTGATAGCCGCGATCACGCTCGCGACTGATCTTGGTGACGTGGCGGCGTCGGAGTAGAAAACTGATGCAGGATCTCGGTGGCGTCGTGTGTGTGTGTGTGACCTGAAGTGAGTTCTCTGCGGTATGGGGGACGGCACGCAGCGCGCGCGTCTTCTCGGCAAACAGATCGACGAAGCGGCACCGAAGGGAAGTTCCTGGCATTCATTCTCGCCATCGCTGCCCCAATTTGCCGACCGGACTGCCGATCGATCTCGCCCAATACTTTGCGCGCGCAAGGGCCGAAGTTGAACTGGGTGGCACCTGCTCATTCGGGAGCTAACTCATGCTTGGCGCGCTAGCCCGAGAGAGCTGTGCCTGATCGAATGCGTGAAATCGTAGCTCGGGTGGAGAGGCTGACACGGTCATCTGTCACCCGCCTTCGGGCTGTAACGGAAAGCGCGACATCGTCTCCAATGCTCGTTCCCCACGTCGAGGGCCCAGCGGCTTGGCTGCGGGGGGACTGTCAGCTAGTGGCCGCTGGGCCTTGACGACCAGCGAGCGTAAGAGGAGGCCCTGCGCTGGCTGACGAAAACTTGCGAGCAAAGCCACGGAAAAGCATCATTCGAACGAACTCTTTCGTCGAGACGAGGAGGGCAGTGAGGCGGTAGCCGCCGCTTTGAAGCTCTCCGGCAGCTGCTACGCTGGTCGTTCAGAGGGTCGCAGCTGCGCTTGCGCCGTCATATCAGATAAGTCTAATATAATCCGCGCCTAGCCATCGAACGCCGCGGCGCCCTCGGGTCGGCGCTATTCATCGGGTGGGCATGTCGGGTACGCAAGGGAGGACGAAATGAGACTGGTTCAGTCATTTGCATTTGCTGCTGTGCTGCTTCTTTCGTCTGCATTGTCTGCGGCCGCCCACTCGGCTCGTGAGGACATCGAAGCGGCGTTGGTAAAATTCATGGACGCCTTCAACAGCGGAAACGCAGCAGCGGTAGGTCAAATGTATACCGACGATGCCGCTCTGCTGCCACCCGACGGCAAACGCGTCGATGACCGCAAGGGCGTGGAAGAATTCTGGCAGGGCGCAATCAAGGCCGGGATGAAGAATCTCACCCTGAAGGCGCTGGAAGTGGAAGGGAGCGGGAATCTCGCCTACGAAGTTGGCGCATTTACGCTCAGTGTGCCGAGCAAAGGCGGTGCCCCTTCCACCGTTGCGGGCAAGTACATTGTCGTTTGGAAAAAAGGGGGCGACGGGACATGGCGCCTGCATCGGGACATCTGGAACTTAGGTGCGGCCCAATAGATTCCGCGATCCGTGAGGCCGGCGCGGCTTGCAACAGTTCCAACGAAAGTCCATGGCAATAGTTGATGTGAATGAATTGATTAACAAAATTGAACAGACTTGATGGGTCTGCTCATCGAGTCGGCTCTGGATCTATCGCGCTACCGATCAGGGAGGCGGTAAGATTCGAGCTCAGCAGAACGGCTGACCACCACTTGCCGGGACTAGAGTGTTCTCCGGCTCGGCGCGCCGCTGAGGACTCTTGTTCATTTGGTCATGCGCAATCCGTGGTTCTCCAAGAACCCGTCCATCTCGTCAAATGCCATCTGAGCCGAGACAACTAACTATCATTGGGCAAGTAGCGGCTCAACGGCTCCAGAAGAAAGCAGCCCCCCTATGCTCGTTCAACATTCGAGATCGCATCGGGCAAGTCTTTCCACGTGCGGGTACGCCATGCTGCTTCGACCGCCCCTTTTTTCTTGCGGATTTAGGAATTCGAGCTTTTCGGTTGTTCCGATCATCCATTTGGGAAACGACCGATGCCGGCAAGCAAGGTTTTATGGGGCCAGATACTCACCGCCTTTCTGATCGTCGTCGCGACAACATGGGGAGCAACACAGTGGACGGCAGGGCGGCTCGACTTTCAAAGCCAACTCGGTCCGCCGTGGTTCGAATTGGCTGGACACCCCGTTTATCCGCCGCCAGCCTTTTTCTGGTGGTGGTTTTTCTACGACGCCTACGCGCCGAACGTCTTCCTGGAGGGCGCGGCGATTGCGGCGAGCGGAAGCCTCATGGCTATCGTCGCAGCGATCGGGACGTCGCTGTGGCGGGCGCGCGAGGGAAAGGATACCACGACTTACGGCTCGGCGCGCTGGGCGACGCGAGACGAAATCAAGGCCGCTGGGATGATCGGTCAGGATGGGGTGATCCTGGGTATGTTGGGCCGACACTATCTACGCCACGACGGTCCGGAACACGTGCTATGTTTCGCACCGACCCGAAGCGGCAAAGGCGTCGGCCTGGTCGTGCCGTCACTACTGACCTGGCCGGGTTCGGCAATCGTCCACGACATCAAAGGCGAAAACTGGGAACTGACGGCCGGATGGCGGGCCCGTTTCGGCCAGGTGCTTCTGTTCGACCCGACCAATGCTGGATCCGCAGCCTACAATCCTCTGCTGGAGGTGCGACGGGGCGAGTGGGAAGTTCGAGATGTGCAGAACGTGGCGGATGTCCTGGTCGACCCAGAAGGCACATTGGAACGCCGCAACCACTGGGAGAAGACCAGCCATGCGTTGCTGGTCGGCGCAATACTGCACGTGCTCTATGCGGAGAAAGACAAGACCCTCGCAGGCGTGGCGAACTTCCTTTCTGATCCAGAGCGGCCAATCGAGGCAACGCTGCGCGCCATGATGCTGACGCGGCATTTGGGTGATGCAGGCCCGCATCCCGTCGTGGCGTCGGCTGCTCGGGAACTGCTTAACAAGTCCGAGAACGAGCGTTCCGGCGTGCTCTCGACGGCCATGAGTTTTCTGGGCCTCTACCGCGATCCAGTTGTGGCCAAGGTGACGTCATACTGTGACTGGCGGATCGCAGACCTTGTCGAGGAGGCACGGCCGACGACGCTCTATCTGGTCGTGCCGCCATCGGACATCAGTCGCACAAAGCCGCTGATGCGACTCGTGCTTAACCAGATCGGCCGCAGGCTCGCCGAAAATCTTCACGCGAAGGATCACCGGCAGCGTCTTTTGATGCTGCTGGACGAGTTTCCCGCGCTCGGCAGGCTCGATTTCTTCGAAAGCGCGCTGGCCTTCATGGCCGGGTATGGCATCAAGTCGTTCCTGATTGCACAATCGCTCAATCAGATCGAGAAGGCCTACGGACCGAACAATTCCATCCTCGACAATTGTCATGTGCGGGTGAGCTTCGCCACGAATGACGAGAGGACGGCCAAGCGCGTCTCAGACTCTCTGGGGACCGCGACCGAGTTGCGCGCCATGAAAAACTATGCGGGGCACAGATTGTCGCCCTGGCTCGGGCATCTGATGGTCTCGCGGCAGGAAACGGCGCGTGCACTGATGACGCCGGGCGAGATCATGCAGCTGCCCCCGACCGAGGCGATCATTATGATCTCGGGCCAGTTCCCAATCCGTGCGACGAAGGCACGCTACTTTGCCGACCCGCGTCTTGCCGAGCGTGTCTTGCCGCCGCCAAGGACCGGAGGGACAATGCAGAACGCTCGCTCTGAGGACTGGACCGACACGACACTTCTTGCTGAGCCGGAAGGCAAATCTCGCAAGCTGAGGCTTGCCAGGGATCAGCAGGACGAGGATCCGGCCAATGGCGGCATTCGCCGCCAGCCCGAGCTTCCCGAACACGAAGACATCGCGCCGGAACGAACGCCACGCTGCGACGATGAGTTCGACCTCGACAGGGACGAGCCCGATGATGACGCCGTTCGTCGCCGCAGTGTCGATCAAGCCATGAGACGCGCAGCTCGTCAGGCCGCCCTTGACCCCAATGATGGCATTGAGCTTTGAGCGCATGAAGAACGCCAAGAAAAGACGTCTGTCTGCCTATCTCGACCCTGACGTAATGAGGGCACTGGCAGATTACGCTGGGCGGCGCGAGGTCTCGCTGTCACTGGTCGCCGAGGCTGCGCTCGCGTCGTTCCTGTCGCCGGACGCCGAAGAACGAAAGCAAGCGGCGATCACTCGCCGCCTCGACCAGATCGATCGACGCGTGCAGCGGGTCGAGCGTGACGTCGGAATTGCTATTGAGACGCTAGCATTGTTCGTCCGGTTTTGGCTCAACTCGACTCCAGCCTTGCCGGAATCGGCGCAAGCGGAGGCGCGTGCCAAGGGCTTGCAGCGCTACGACAATTTCGTCGATGCGCTCGGTCGCCGGCTCAGCAAAGGACCAAGGCTCAGGCAGGAGATAGCCGACGATGTTCCGCCAGCGCCGCCGGCAACTGGATGAGCTGCCGGCAAGACAGGCGCTTCAAAAGCCCAACCCCGGTGCCCGATTGCGGAGCTATTTTGCGCAGCTGATACCCATCAGATCACCTTTCATCGGAGCGGCGGACCTCGGCATTCGTCTCCACAGTCGATCTCGGCTAGCAGTGTGCCTTGCCGGATTGGAGTTCTTTCGACCGCGCATGCTTGGTTGAATTCGAGCCTCGCCGCCCCGAGGAACAGGTTCTTGCCCGCGCCGTACCAAAGATTGATAATCACTTTGAAACTGCCCGGTGGCACGGTATCGCTGCCGAACCGGACATCAGGTCTTTCCTTGGCGCAATAACTTTGAAACAAATCCTGCTGGCAGGCGTTCCAGCATAGCGGGCGGGTTTCCGGAGGACCCAATGCCCGACGAATACAATGACATCGTCATCCCCCAAGACCACGACGCATTGCCACTTCGGGAGGAGGAGTATTTCGTCGTCTGCCCGGCGTGCGGCCAGGCATTCGACATCAGGTGTATGGCAGAGGCGCTTCATCACAACGAGCTGGGCCATCAGCCCTACGACCTCGACTCGTAGTCGCCGGCGTTGCCGTCGGGTCAGCTTACAACGAATCCCTGTCGCGAGGGCGTAGCTTTGCCGGCACGCTGTGTCGTGACAGACACCTTGCAGGCTTTCAGCGACGACTTGATTGCCGTTGCGGTTGTTGTCGATGTGGCCGTGGCTGTCACCGACCGGTTGTTAACCCAGGGGAGGGCGCTTACTCCACCGCAACCATGTCGTCCAGTTCCGTCGCGACGCACCGAAGCAGACTTTTTGCGGGCATCGGTGGCGGGACGAACATGTGATCTCCATAATGGATACGAGCCGGCGCCCATCGCGTCTGACCGGCGACCAAGCGCTCGCTGCAGAGAAAAGTTCCCGTCGAGCGGGATGCCGCGTTGCCTTCACACGGGATGTGCTGGTCGTCTCCTTCCACAGCGCACACGTGCCACGCGTCCTGGACGGGCGCGCCGCCTGTTGCCGAGAGCGACGATCGCGAATGCGAAGATCTGACTTGCTTCACCGGTAATCCGAAAGCGCCAGGAACGCGCTACGCTGGGCGCCTGCCCTAGCGTCGAGCTCCCATTTATCCGTTCTCCGCTCCATATCCGACTGGACAGCGCGGCACCCTTGGGCTGTTCAAAGGCGCTTGCATCTTCCCCGCGCCGACACCGGCTGTTGTCTCGCCGGAGCGTTAACCCGTTGGAGCCCGGCGGGGCTTTCTCAGCCTAGTGATCGCCGACTTATCGACAGTAATCACCCCGCCGCAGTCAATGCGCACAGTGAGTTTGTTCCCTCCGCAATCGATGCGGGTGACGTCCCCAACAAGAACCACTCGGTCGCCGGCCCGGACTTTCGGTGGCGGATCAATCGTATAAGGATGGTCATACGAAGGAATGCTCACCCTGGCGCGCCCGCTGGGGAGAATCGCGATGACGATACCTGCTAGCGCAACCTCATCGCCGACCTCAAATTCACCAGGCATGTTAACGTGCAGCATGGTGTTCCTCCCGATGCTTTCCTAATTCACCCTTTGCTAAATTAATGCCCGGCCAACCAGGTTGGTTGCTTGCAATCGGCTTCGTACGGTTCCGCACAATTCCAAGCTGGGGTATGCACTCCCAGTTGGCCTCGGATCGGCCTTTGTGTGCGTCAAATTCTGCAGAAATGGTTTAACATTTCAGCGATGACCTTGGCGCGCTTGCCCAACCACGTGTTAGCGGAGCGACGGACTTCCTCTCGGTCCGGCGATGGCCATAAAGGGTGCGTGGAGCGGAGGAACGCCGACGCCGGAAACAGGTATCGCGTGCTGTTCCCAAAGTGACGGCTCCCTCGGAGCGGAAGTTGAACACAGGCCCACCGTTAGGTCCGGCTTCCAAACGTCATAGAAGCCGCTTGACGGCTTTACCTGCCACGCTGGTTATTGGAGCCGAATAGTCAATGCGGGTGTCGTGCGCCTAAGCGCAAGTCAAATTCGTTTTCAGGCTCGGGATATTCAAGGCCAGCGGCGCTATCATCCGGTAATATTCAGCCAGGCCATATGTTGTTCGCTATCGTTGCACATGGGAGGCTCCGATCGGGGGACATTTCAATCACAATGGCAACCGGACAGACGCTGGAAGCGCCGGGCCTGAAAGGCTAGAACGATGACACAAGCTTTGCCCTTCTTCGCGCCAGGCTTCGAGCTTTTTGGCGAGCGATCCTGAGCTCGGGCAGCGTTGGCTGCCACCAGCCTCGTTGCCGTTCCGCTAACTCGGCAGCACGCCGAGCGGGCCATGTTCTAATCAATTCAGCCAACGTCGCCGGACGCCATCTGCCCCAGACATGGTCGACGTCCGCCTCGATCAAATGCGGATAGAACGCTGCTAATTCCGAGGCGTCTACGAGTTCACCCGAAATGTCGGTGAAGACGACGATGCCGTATTGCTCCGTCGCCACGGTAAGGCCAAGCCGGGGTAAATCGTCAGCAGGCAATGGATAGCGACGTCGCCTGCGTTCGGCATACCGCAATCTAGCGGCTTTATCTTCCTCGGAGTCTTTGGACGCTTCCCGTCGCCGTTTCCTCTCGTCCGGTTCTGCGCGGCCTGCGGCCCTTTCGATGCTTGGCCAATGGCGCCTCAACTCCTCGTATGAGCGGAAAGGCACCCTCCAGGCCCGCAGTTCGTCGTCCCAGCTCGCCCATGGAACGGCTCGCAGTTCCTCGAGGACCGTCCGCGAATATGGCGTGCGGATGCGCAGGTCGTCCACGATTTCCAGATACCGGCTCGACAGGGGATCGAAGGCGAAGGCATCCCGTCCCTTGCTGTCATCATATGCTACTCGTAGATCCGCCTCTTGCGCCATCCAGCGCTGGACGCGCCGCGCGGCAGTCTTTCCCGGCACGAACCAGCTTCTGCGCTCGTCACTCCACCTGGCGCGCGGGAATGCCTGTCGAAACCGCTCAACCGCCGCGCGATCGTACGGAAAGCGCGCTTCGGCACCAGGAGCTGGCTGCGGTGCACCAGGGGCGTCGGATTTTTTCATCAGATTGCAAAGCACAGCACTGCTCTCAAACAACGCGGTGCAGCTCATTTGGGTCCAAGAACACCAGAACGTACGGTCAGAGCCGCAAGGGGAAGCCAATGAGGCGATCGGTGAAACTGCTCAACGCGCCCGGCGTGGCGAAACCTTCGCCGCGCCGGATCGTTATTCTGCTCCAGGAGAGGTCCACTCATGCCCAGACGAGATGCAGAAAACCCAACGGCCAGACGGCCAACTAGCCCTCGTTCGCGTCCCCTGAAAGGCGAGGAGACGGAAGTGAACCACATCGTCGAAACGCAAAGTGTGTCGCCAGCCCAAGCGCGAGAGCTTGTGCGGCGCCACGGAAACGATTGGCGTAAGATCGATGAAGCCGCCAAGTCTTATAAGGACGACAGCTAAGCACTTCAGGCCGGGCGGGGAAAGGGGGCATTGTCACGGCAATCCGCGGGTGCGATGGAGCGGATCGGCTTGAGGTGAGAATGACCACCGTCGCAACCTTCAACGTAAAGGGCGTCGTCAACTGCCCAATGACTGCATACGAATTGTTTGCCTCCATGAATTAAAGACGCCGGACGAGAAGTTCCTTTGGGTGCCCGCAACGATACCAGGTATCCTCGGCGGCGATCAACGAGGAGAACGGCATTCGGACGGATTGGTGATAAGGCATCGACGACTCTGAGCATTTGGGACACCGTAGGCCCTGACCAGAACGAATTGCTTCGCGCAGTCGGCGATGCTGACTACGAGACAGCGAAGATAGACAGGAAGAACCAAGAGAAATTGAGGCGCAACGACAGCAAAACAGCAATGAGAATGAGCCCAGCCAAGGGCAGCCACCATAGTCCCGGTCGGATGCCGCCATGTCCAGAACTCTGATCGTCGTTGGTTTGATCATAGTTGCCATAGGCCTATTGTGGCCTTGGGTGTCTCGGATCGGTCTGGGCAGATTGCCCGGTGACATCGTGATCCAACGTGAGAACTTCACGTTTTATGTTCCGATCGGCACCGGGATTCTGATCAGCATCGTGCTTTCGTTTGTTCTGTGGCTACTCAACCGATAGCGAGGACGGCGAGCCCGCGTCGCCGGAGGATAAGAACGACGCGGGCCGATCGGTGATATCCGATCTGGCAGCAAAAATATGAGGGAAAGAGTTGCTGCGTGGGCAGAACTTTCCCTGCGCGCCGGTGTTCCATCGCGTGAGTAAAAAAGCCCGCCGCACAGGTTGGTGCGGCGGGGGCGATCAAGCGCTGTTGCACCGGGCGGGGGCTCGGGGTCGGCATGCCCTGTGCGCGTGGATCACAGGGACTTTAGATGCATCAGCTGCAATGCGTCCACCAACCGACGGTTGGACAACACGAGGCTTGATTCCGAGAGCTTTCTCTCAGTGCCGAAGGGGCAAGATAGTTGCAGGAACTCAGTCTTCGCGCGGCACGTTGCTAAGTCGTTGACCTTCGCAAAGGATGCATGCAATGGCGAAAGACATATCTCGCGAGGAAGAGCAACGCGGCACCGAAAAAGTTCTCTTCTGGGGCGCTGCAATCGCCCTTGTCCTTTTTGTGTCTCTGCAGACCATCGCCATCATCGGGACGTCCTGATCTGTTTCGACAGCAGGATTGGACCAGCGGGCGCGAGGTCTTGGTGAGCTTAGGGCGGATGCCGGGCTGCTGCACCCTAAAAGCCGCTCCCATCCGCCGTCTGTCGTCTCGATCGCGAGTCGAGCGGCAATGCGCTGAATCAGAAAAATTAAATAGCACGGGTCACAACCTGCAGCAAAACTGTCCAAATTCGACCCGCTCGAGCTGTCCTTCGCTGGATACGAAAGCCCACGAGCGGACGCTACAGGCCCAACTTCTCCCGGAGTACATCAATGCGTTTAGAAGCTTCCGCCTTGCTGAGGCCGCCAGCATAGGCGTCAGGGTCGTCGGCCTGTTCGGCCAGAGTTTTCAAATAGGAGGCTTGTGCGGGAGTCATTGGGTCATCTCCGCTGACCCAATCTTCCGGGTCCTTTTCGACATTTGCCGATGTCTCGATTTTTGGGTTGTGCCGGTCGGCCATGATCAATCTCCCTTGATGATCACCACAATGAGAAATGATCATGATTTGTTCCGCCACTTTGGTAGCCTTTCTCACACCGTTTGCACCGGCCCGGTCTGCGGATCGAATGGAACCAGCGAAGGCCGTGTCCGAGCGGCGCTTTTGCTTCGACTGCGTTGCCGTAGAAAAGCTGCTCTGTCGTCATATTTTTTAATTAATACAGCTACTTCAACAGTCGCAATGGAATCACGTGAGAGCTGTTGCAACTGGCCGCTCCGCCGCCTATTGTGTATTGCAACAGCTCGGAGCTAAATGCAGGGTAACTGTTGAATTGGCTGATTTTGTTGAATTAAATAACGATCAGCGTCGGGAAAAAGTCAATTCCGACCAACGCTTCATTGCGCTCAAGGAGGCCCAAAGGAAGGCGAAGAGCTTTCGGGGATCCCTCGTCTGGCACACCGTGAACGGCATTGACCACTTGATGCGAAGCTACTACGACGCCGCTGGCGTACGACACCAAAAGGCAGAGGGTCGGCGCTCGCCGGCGAGCGAAGCTGTCAAGGCGGATTGGGAAACAGCTCGCGCGTCCGCCCAAGAAACGCTCTCTGCGCGACAGGAGCAGATGGAGCGCCAATCTGCTGTCAATCGCGCGCTCCGACTTGGACGTGTTCCCCTGATCGCCGCAAGAATTATCAGGGCAATAGATAACGCCGGTCTTCTCGGGGAAGGCATTCGTATTGCCGGCACGAATGCGATCTACGCCTATGAGGCGGCGGCCGGAGTGTTCGTGGATCCCGGAATCACATCGACCCAAGATATCGATCTCCTCATGGACTCGCGCCAGTCCCTCCGGATCATGTCTGGCGCCAACGTCGAACATGGAGCGCTCATCAACCTTTTGCGCAAGGTCGATCGGTCTTTCGAGCGTTCATCCGCCACGTTCCGCGCGGTGAACCGCGACGGATACCTCGTGGATCTGATCAAACCGCTTGCAAACCCGGCGTGGAAGCCGAGCCGGGAAACTGTCGGGAAGGCCGACGACGAATTGGTGCCCGCCGAGATCGCCGGCCTGGCATGGTTGGAAAATGCCCCTGCTTTCGAAGCAATCGCCATCGATGAAAAAGGCGGACCGTTGCGGCTCGTGGTTCCCGATCCGCGTATTTTTGCCGCTCACAAATTCTGGGTCTCAAAACGAGCTGATCGCGAGCCAATCAAGCGCCGTCGCGACCTGGCCCAAGCGCAAGTGGTTGCCTGGCTGACGACGCAATATCTCGAGCATCTCCCCTACAAAGCAAGCGAGCTTCGGGTCCTACCAAGGGCCGTTTTCGACGAAGCCCATCATTTATTCGCGCGACCAGCGTCGCGGCCGTGAATGTCTGAGCTACATGTTGGCCGGCTGGATTGGCCCTCAACTTCCAACCGATCGAAGACGCGGCCCAGCAGCGCCAGATCGAAGGGACGAAAGACGCCAGCTTGCTCTGCTTTGGGACCAATTGGCATGACGCCCCTTGATGCAGGCCCAGCCGACAGAATCGAAACTGATTGGGCGCTATTACAGGGTTCAAGCTGGAGACAGCCGATGATCTTAGAGTCTCGTGCTCATGCCGGTTCGATATCCGTTTGGGAGAAGTCTTTGCCGATGAAAAGCAGCGGTTCGTCTGCACGCTTTGCCAAAGCATAGGAGAGGCAATCGGCAAAATTCAGTGCCGCCGGGTGGTGGCCCTTGCCGTAGGTCAGCCAACCCTGGGTCGCCAGATCAACCAATTCGGAGTCGACAGGAATGATGTCGGCCTCGATTTTGCGCAGCCAAAGATCGATCTCGGCCAACGCGTGTTCGCCGCGCCTGCTGACCAGCACCATGCGTGCCTCGAGCACGCAGGTTGCCGGGACCAGACGGATTGGGTCGGAGACCAGCGCTCGTTCCAGCCTTGCTGCCTCAGGCTCGCTCCGAAGGATCGCTACAACAGCTGAGGTATCGATCACCATCAGTTAGGAATTCCATGCTCGTCATACCCGATGATCTCCTCGTCGCTGCGATTATCCAGTTCAGGCAATCGTGCCACTCTTTCTCGGATGGCGCGCAATTCTGCCACCAGACGCTCCTGAGCGGTCTCTCCAAAGCCCAAGCGATGCAAGCGCTCGCTAAGGGCCTGGTGAATGGCTGCTGTCTTAGTGATACCCTGGCGGCGTGCGAGTTCATCGGCGAGAGCAACGGTGGCCGGATTTTTGATGTTCAGGGACACGAGAAACTCCAAAAATCTACCTTTCTGACAATTTCTACCATAGTTCTCTAGGCTCTTCAACATACCTGCTAGCCTCGCCTACAGCCGCGCCGCGCCGGGGGCCGACCTCTGTGTGGACGTGGCTCGTCGCGCCAACCGGCTGCTCGCGGCGGCGCCGAACTTCGCGGCAGGGACGCCGACGAGATGGTGGCGCTGCTGATGGAAGACATCACCCCTTGAAGTGTCGGGCGGTCGATGACACTGGTCGGTGGGTCTCGATCGGCGAAAGCGATCCTTGTTGGTCGATGCCAGCAGCAGATATGCCTTCTCGTAGATATAGCCGCCTGTTCTTTTTGAGCGGCGATGGCCAGTCGGGCACCGGGTTGCTGAGCTATCGCGGTCGCGGCACCGCATTTCGCAAGTCTCTGCACGTCATCGCACGATCGCCGGCTTTGCTTGTTGCAAGGCCGACGCTCCTGCCTTTTCTAATGATCCCCGACCGCGGCACGAAACAGTTCGTGGCGAGAAACGGGGACCCCGCATGGCGACCAACCATCATGCCAGCAAGAGAGTGGTGTCGCGCGGCGCGCGCATGCTCCGCACCGCTCTCGGCCCGGCCATAGCAGCCTTCCTTGACGATCCAGCCATTGTCGAGGTGATGCTGAATCCCGACGGTCGCCTGTGGGTTGATCGTCTCAGCGAAGGACTCGTTGCAAGCAATGAAATCCTGATCGCGGCCGACGGCGAACGGATCGTCAGGCTGGTGGCGCACCATGTCGGTGCGGAGGTGCATTCGGGCTCGCCGCGCGTTTCGGCTGAACTGCCTGGAACCGGCGACCGGTTCGAGGGTCTGTTGCCGCCTGTTGTCGCGGCACCAACATTCGCCATCCGCAAGCCGGCAGTCGCGGTGTTCACGCTTCAAGACTATGTCGCCGCCGGCATCATGACCGAAGGCCAGGCTGACGTCCTGCAGCTTGCCGTGGAGACACGGAAGAACGTGCTGGTGGCCGGCGGCACATCGACGGGCAAGACCACGCTGGTCAACGCGCTTTTGGCGGAGCTGGCCAAATCCGCCGACCGCGTCGTGCTGATCGAGGATACGCGCGAGTTGCAGTGTGCTGCGCCCAATCTTGTGGCGCTGCGCACCAAGGATGGTGTCGCCTCGCTTTCCGATCTGGTGAAGTCGTCGTTGCGACTTCGGCCCGATCGCATTCCGATCGGCGAGGTACGCGGCGCGGAAGCGCTCGATCTGTTGAAGGCCTGGGGCACCGGCCATCCCGGCGGCATCGGCACCATTCACGCCAATTCTGCCATTGGCGCACTGCGCCGACTGGAGCAGCTCGTGCAGGAGGCCGTCGTTACGGTTCCGCGCGCACTGATTGGCGAAACCATAGATCTCATCGCGGTTCTCGCTGGCCGCGGCTCAGCGCGCCGGCTCGTCGAGATCGCCTTGGTCGACGGGCTCGATCCGGCCACCGGCGACTATCGCACCCTGGAAGCAAATCTCGAGACCACAACGACCTTGAATCACCACTCGCCCTATGGAGCTTCAGAATGACCCAGATCCGCTTCAATTCATCGGCTTTCCGCAAGCCTGTCGTGGAGCTGTCGTATGCGGCGACCGCTGCGATCATGATGATTGCACCCGCCCATGCTGCCGGTTCTTCCATGCCCTGGGAGGAGCCGCTTCAGCAAATCCTCGAATCGATCGAGGGACCAGTCGCCAAGATCGTGGCGGTGATCATCATCATCATCACCGGCCTTTCGCTCGCCTTCGGCGACACCTCAGGCGGATTTCGCCGGCTGATCCAGATCGTCTTCGGGCTGTCGATCGCTTTCGCGGCAAGTTCGTTCTTCCTGTCCTTTTTCTCCTTCGGCGGCGGAGCGCTGATCTGATGGATGAGGAGATCCGTGGGTTTTTCGCGCCGGTTCATCGCGCACTCACCGAACCGATCCTGCTCGGCGGCGCGCCGCGTGCAGTCGCGATTGCCAACGGCACGCTGGCCGGCGCGGTCGGATTGGGACTTCGTTTGTGGATCGCGGGGCTCATCATCTGGGCGGTCGGGCATGTTGTGGCCGTCTGGGCGGCAAAGCGCGATGCGCAATTCATCGATGTGGTTCGCCGGCACCTTCGCTATCCCACGCATTTCGGATGTTGAGGTTTTCGCCATGATGAACCTCGCGGAATACCGAAAGAAGAGTGCCAGCCTCGTCGATTATCTGCCTTGGGCCGCCCTGGTGGCGCCGGGCGTGGTGCTCAACAAGGACGGCAGTTTTCAAAGAACGGCGCGTTTTCGCGGGCCGGATCTGGACTCCGCCACGCCGGCCGAGCTGGTCGGCAAAACCGCGCGGCTCAACGGCGCGCTGCGCCGTCTCGGCTCCAGCTGGGCAATTTTTGTCGAAGCGCAGCGCAATCCCGCCAGCGGCTACCCCGACAGCCGGTTCCCGGATTGTGCATCCGCACTTCTCGACATCGAGCGTCGCGAACAGTTCGAAGACTCCGGTGTGCTGTTTGAAAGCAGCTACTTTCTCACCTTCGTGTGGCTGCCTCCGGCCGAGGAGGCGTCGCGAATGGAGAGCTGGCTCTACGAAGGCCGGGAAAAGACCGGTGTCGATCCGTGGGAGCTCCTGAAGAGTTTTGTCGATCGCACCGACCGCGTGCTCAACCTCATCGAAGGCTTCGTTCCGGAATCTGACTGGCTCGACGATGGGGAGACGCTGAGTTACCTGCACTCAACCATTTCGACCAAGCGGCATGGCGTTCGCGTACCAGAAACGCCGATGCATCTCGATGGCCTGCTTGTCGATCAGCCGCTGGCCGGCGGGTTAGAGCCGAGGCTTGGCGAGGCGCATCTGCGCACACTCACCATCACCGGGTTTCCGACGATGACCTTCCCGGGGATTCTCGACGACCTTAATCGCCTTGCCTTCCCCTACCGCTGGTCGACGCGGGCGATCATGCTCGACAAGACCGACGCGACCAAGCTGGTGACGAAGATACGCCGTCAGTGGTTCGCGAAACGGAAATCTGTCGCCGCGATCCTCAAGGAGGTGATGACCAACGAGGCGTCCGTTCTCGTCGACACGGATGCCGCCAACAAGGCGGCCGATGCGGACGCAGCGCTCCAGGATCTGGGCTCTGACCAGATCGGCGAAGCCTATGTCACCGCCACCGTGACTGTCTGGGATGCCGATCCCTCGATTTCCGACGAAAAGCTGCGTCGGGTCGAAAAGATCATTCAGGGCAGGGACTTCACCTGCATCGCCGAAAGCGTCAACGCTGTCGAGGCTTGGCTGGGCAGTATCCCTGGCCATGTCTATGCCAATATTCGCCAGCCGCCGCTTTCCACGCTCAACCTCGCGCACATGATTCCGCTCTCCGCGGTCTGGGCAGGGCCGATCGAGGATGAGCACTTTGGCGCTCCGCCGCTGTTCTTCGCCAGAACGGAAGACGCCACGCCGTTCCGGTTCAGCCTGCATGTTGGAGATGTCGGCCACACTCTCGTCATCGGCCCGACCGGCGCCGGCAAGTCGGTCCTGTTGGCGATGATCGCGCTTCAGTTCCGGCGGTACCAAAACAGCCAGGTCTTTGGCTTCGATTTCGGCGGCTCAATCTGCGCGGCCATGCTCGCCATGAATGGCGATTGGCACAGTCTCGGAAGCAATGCCCCAGGCGGGCAGGGGTCTGACGATCCGTTGTCCTTGCTCACCTTGGCCGATCTGTCGGACGACGTTCACACCGTGTCGCTGCAGCCGCTTGCCCGCATCCATCATACGCCAGAGCGGGCCTGGGCGGCCGACTGGCTTTTCGACATTCTACTGCGCGAAGGCGTGGCCATCACGCCGCAGGTCAAGGAACATCTGTGGTCGGCGCTGACGTCGCTCGCTTCTGCGCCAGTCCAGGAGAGGACGCTGACTGGCCTGTCCGTGCTGCTGCAGTCCTCGCTACTGAAACAGGCGCTTGGTCCCTATTGTATCGGCGGTGCTTATGGCCATCTGCTTGATGCCGAGCATGAGCGTCTCGGCGAAGCCTCCGTCCAGGCGTTCGAAACCGAGGGCCTGATCGGCACAGGTGCTGCTCCCGCGGTGCTTGCCTATCTGTTCCACCGCATCGAGCAGAGGATGGACGGCCGGCCAACACTGCTGCTCATCGACGAGGGCTGGCTGGCGCTCGACGATGGCGGTTTCGCCGACCAGCTGCGCGAATGGCTGAAGACGCTGAGAAAGAAGAACGCCAGCGTGGTCTTCGCCACGCAGTCGCTTTCCGACATCGACGGATCGCCAATCGCGCCGGCAATAGTCGAAAGCTGCCCGACGCGGTTGTTCTTGCCAAACGAGCGCGCCATCGAGCCACAGATCACCGAGATCTACCGACGCTTTGGTCTCAACGATCGCCAGATCGAGATCATCGCCCGGGCGATACCGAAGCGCGACTATTACTGTCAAAGCCGCCGCGGCAACCGCCTGTTCGAACTGGGGCTCGGTCCGATCGCGCTGGCGCTCTGCGCCACGTCGTCCAAATCGGACCAGGCCGCGATCGAACGGATTATCGCCGAGGCCGGCCGAGACCATTTTCTCGAGGCTTGGCTAGCGGAGCGCGGTCTCTCCTGGGCGGCCGACCTCATCCCAAATCTCACCAATGTGATCGACCAGTCCACAGAGGAGATTTCGTCATGAATTCCGTTCTTGCAGGCAGCCTTATCCGTCGCATGGCGGCAGCCGGCGCCATCGCGGTCGCCACGGCGCTTTCATCGGCACCAGCATCGGCGCTGATCGTGTTCGATCCCAGGAACTATGCCGAAAACCTGCTTTCGGCATCGCGCGCCCTGGAGCAGATCCACAACCAGATCACCTCGCTGCAAAACGAAGCGCAGATGCTGATCAACCAGGCGAAGAATCTCACTTCGCTGCCGACCTCGCTGCTTGGCCAGATCGAGGGCAATTTTTCCGAGATGAAGGCCCTGCTCGGCGAGGCCGAGAAGCTGGCCTATAGCGTCCAGGACATCGAGAGCCAGTTTGCCTCCACTTACAAGAATTTCGGTTCGGATCTCTCCAGCCAGCAGCTTGTTGAGGGTGCGCATCAACGCTGGCAGACCTCGGTGTCTGCCTTCGAGCATTCGCTGAAAACCGGCGCCGTCGCAGTCGACAACATCGCAGGGACACAAGAGCAGACGAGCGCGCTGGTCAGCGCCAGCCAGTCGGCTGTCGGCGTGCTGCAGGCGACGCAGGCCGGCAACCAGCTTCTTGCCGTGCAGGCCAAGCAAGTTGCCGATCTTACCGCGATGCTGGCGGCACAAGGAAGAGCCGAGGCGCTTGAGCAGGCAAGGAGGGCGGCAGCGCAGGAGCAGGCGCGGGAGCAGTTCAGCCGTTTCATGACGGGCAGCAGCTACAGCCCGTCATCCGTAAAAATGTTCCACGACTGAGGCGAAGACGCATGGATCTCAAGATCGCCGCTCGGATGACAGCCGTTCTCGCCCTTGGCGCCGCCATGACCGCCGCCTTCATGGCGCTGCGCGGCGACGGCTCACAGGACGCGTCCTCCCCGCGCTCCGCACATCCGGGCGGCGAGCCGGCAAGCGTCGAACTTGCCCGATGCCGGGACATTGGCATGGCCGCGATTGATGACGACGCCTGCAGGAAAGCCTGGGCGGAAAACCGCCGACGCTTCCTGCGGCCATCTCGTCCCGTAGCGCCAAATGCGGCTCCGTCGATCGAAAAAGACCCGAGCCGAATGTTGCCGCTCCAACCGCCAACACCACCTCTCGCGGAAGACCGGCATCATCCGGAAACGGTGGCGCCATGAACGACACCGGCGTGATCGATCGCTTCCTCGAAACTTTCACTCGCTACATCGATTCCGGGTTTGGGCTGCTCGGCGGCGAGGTGGCATTCCTGACCTCCACGCTGATCGTCATCGACATCACGATTGCCGGCCTGTTCTGGGCCTGGGGCGCTGACGAGGACGTGCTGCACCGGCTGGTGAAGAAGACGCTCTATATCGGCTTCTTCGCCTTCATCATCGGCAACTTCAACCGTCTGGCCGGCATCGTCTTCGAGAGTTTTTCCGGGCTCGGCCTGAAGGCTGGAGGCTCGGCACTTTCAGGCTCGGCATTGCTGCAGCCGGGCCGCGTCGCGCAAGTCGGCATCGACGCCGGCAATCCGATCCTCGAGGCCGCCAGCCAGCTGATGGGCTACGTCTCTTTCTTCGAGAATTTCGTCCAGATCGTAGTGCTTATGATCGCCTGGGCCATCGTACTGATTGCGTTCTTTCTTCTGGCCGTCCAGATTTTCGTCACGCTGGTCGAATTCAAGCTGACAACGCTTGCCGGCTTCGTGCTGATCCCCTTCGCGCTGTTCAACCGGACCGCCTTCCTCGCTGAAAAGGTGCTCGGCAACATCGTCGCCTCCGGCGTGAAGATCCTAGTGCTTGCCGTCATCGTCGGCATCGGCTCGGGCCTGTTCGGCGAGTTCACCCACGGCTTTGGCGCCGAACAACCCACGATCACAGATGCGCTGTCGCTTGTCCTGGGTGCTCTGTCGCTGATGGGGCTGTCGATCTTCGGTCCCGGCATTGCGACGGGGCTGGTCTCTGGTGCCCCGCAACTGGGCGCAGGTGCCGCTGTTGGCACGAGCCTCGCGGCTGGCGGCCTTGGCCTTGCCAGCGCTATGGGTGCCCGCGCCGCAATAGGCGGTACTGCAGGCGCACTCAATGCCGGTGGACGCATATCGGCAGCAGCCGCACGCGGCGGCGCACACCTGGCCGGCAGCACTTCGGCCGCCTGGGAACTTGGCGCAGCCACATCCGGAAGAAGTGGTGCTGGCTCAATCGCCGCCGGCATGGCGGGTGTCGCCAAGGCTGGTGCCAGCGCTGCCGTTCAACCCGTCAAGCAGTCAATGTCGCGCGCCGCGTCAGCCCTGTCCGACAGCTACGAGGCCGGCCGTTTGGCAGCTTGGGCTGCGACGAATGGAGAACAGTCAGTGGGAAGAGCTTCCTCGGGTGACACCGCCGACTCCAGTGCGGACTCGCCGCCAACCTGGGCAAAACGCATGAAGCGCGGCCAGGCCATGAGCCACAGCGCCAGCATCGCCGCGCATTCAGTCCACTCCAGCGATCATGGCGGCGGTTCGATGAATGTTTCCCTCGATCAGGACGACCGCCGATGACCCCCTTTAAACGCCCTTTTGTTCGTTACGGAAAAACGCCTCATCCCGAGACGCCATATCAGCGTGCCGCCCAGATTTGGGACGAGCGCATCGGCTCGGCTCGCGTCCAGGCGAAAAACTGGCGGCTGATGGCCTTCGGCTCGCTCGTCCTGGCCGGCGGTTTTGCATCCGCATTGGTCTGGCAGTCGACGCGCGGGTCGGTGGTTCCCTGGGTGGTTCAGGTCGACAAGTTTGGCGAGGCGCAGGTTGTCGCCCCGGCCGTTGCCGACTATCGGCCGACCGATCCTCAGATCGCCTGGCATCTGGCCCGCCTCATCGAACAGGTCAGAAGCATTCCGGCCGACCCGGTCATCGTCCGCCAAAACTGGCTTCGCGCCTACGATTACACCACAGACCGCGGCGCCATTTCCCTCAATGAATACGCTCGCTTGAACGACCCTTTTGCCAAAGTGGGCAAACTCCAGGTCGCCATCGAGGTTTCCAGCGTCATCCGCGCTTCGCCAGACTCCTTCCGCGTCGCCTGGCTCGAGCGCCGCTACGAGAATGGCAACCTGGCCGGCACCGAGCGCTGGACCGCAATCCTCACAATCGTGATTCAGCAACCCCGCAACGCCGACCGGCTCAAAGCCAATCCGCTCGGCGTCTATGTCAACGCCATCAATTGGTCGAAGGAGCTTTCATGATGCGTGCGGCACGAACAAGAAGATCGGCGAGACCGGCCACGCGCAATGCGCCCAAGGCACATATGCTTGGCTTGGCGTTGCTGTCAGCGATGACGCTCGTCGGCTGTGCTTCCAAAAAATATGTTCCGCCGGAAATCGCCTACGACGATGCGGTGGCTGCCGTGCGCAAGGTCGACCCGCCTGGCCCGGTGAAGGTGGTGGAAGTGCCAAAACCGCTTCCGCTACCAGGTCAGTTGAAACCGGTCGAGGCCACGAACGTGAAGCCGGAGCCGACCGATCCGAAGCAGCGGATCAGCCAGGCGAACGAGGCAGCGAGGATGCAGCCGGTTCGCGACGGGTTCGTCAATGCCATCCAGCTCTATCCGTGGAGCGAGGGCGCGCTCTACCAGATCTATGCCGCGCCCGGTCAGGTCACAGACATCGCCTTGCAGCCCGGCGAGCAGCTTGTCGGCTCCGGGCCTGTGGCCGCTGGCGACACGGTGCGCTGGATCATCGGCGATACACAAAGTGGGGCAGGGGAGCGCCAGCAGGTCCACATTCTCGTCAAGCCGACGCGGCCAGACCTCCAGACCAATCTCGTCATCAACAGTGACCGCCGCACCTATCATCTCGAGCTGCGCTCGACCGAAAAGACCTACATGGCCTCGGTCTCCTGGCAGTATCCACAGGACCAGCTGATTGCACTGCGGCGCCAGAACGCGCAGGCTTCCGCCGCACAGCCGGTCGCATCCGGCGTCGACCTCCAGAAACTGAATTTCCGTTATCGCATCGAGGGCGACACGGCACCCTGGCGGCCGCTTCGCGCCTTCGATGACGGCGCAAAAGTCTACATCGAGTTCCCGTCGGGCATAGGGCAGGGGGAAATGCCGCCGCTCTTTGTCATCGGCCCATCGGGCGGCTCGGAACTGGTCAACTACCGTGCTCGCCAGAATTACTACGTCGTCGATCGGCTGTTTGCCGCCGCAGAATTGAGGCTCGGCGACAAGACGAGCGAAAAGCGCGTCCGCATCGTGCGCACGGACGGGAAACGAACCTCGCCCAGCACGAGGCTGTTCCGATGAGCGACCCTGCAAATGTGCCCAACCAGGACATTCGAGAGGAACTGCGCCTGCGGCCCGAGCCGGCCAGGGTCACGCGATTGTCGCGCAAGACGCTGTTAGGCGTTGGTGGAGTTGCCAGCGCTGCGATCCTCGGCACGTTGATTTGGGCGCTCGACACCAGACGGCGCGGGATCGAGCAACCACCCGAGCTCTTCACCACCGAAAACCGCTCAACGGCCGACGGCCTGCAAAACCTGCCGAAGGATTATTCCGGAGTTCCACAACTCGGCCCCGCGCTGCCTGGCGATCTGGGCCGGCCGATCTTGCGCGCGCAGGAGCGCGGCCAGCCGATTGGGGCGTCCAACATCAGTGCACCGCGCGCCGATCCGGAAGAACAACGCCGACTGGCCGAGATCGAGGCCGCACGCGTGGCGAAGCTCTTCACCGATACGAACGCGAGAGCTGGTCCGGCACGACAGGGTGCTGGCAGCAGAGTCATAGAACCGGACACCCAATCTGGTCTAACTCTGCACCC
The DNA here is from genome assembly GCF_040319725.1 of Mesorhizobium sp. M0894. Classification (NCBI taxonomy): domain Bacteria; kingdom Pseudomonadati; phylum Pseudomonadota; class Alphaproteobacteria; order Hyphomicrobiales; family Phyllobacteriaceae; genus Mesorhizobium; species Mesorhizobium sp. M0894. The sequence continues at coordinate 235,393 of NZ_JAMYOG010000005.1, forward strand.
CGGGCCGCCACCGATCGATCCTGGTGCCGCGCAAAACATGCAGGACCGCAAGCTCGCCTTCGTCAATGCCGAGCCAGAACGTCGCACCGTCAGTCCCAATCGGCTCGCCGAGAAAGTCTCGCCCTATGTGGTGCAAGCTGGTACCGTTATACCGGCTGCCCTTATCACCGGCATCCGCTCCGACCTGCCCGGCGAGATCACCGCTCAGGTCACGGAAAATGTCTACGACAGCCCGACAGGATCCAATCTTCTGATCCCCCAGGGTGCGAGGCTGATCGGCCAGTACGACAGCCACGTCGCCTTCGGCCAGTCGCGCGTGCTGCTGGTCTGGAACCGGCTGATCATGCCTGACGGCACCTCGATCGTGCTGGAGCGCCAGCAGGGCGCAGACGCTGAAGGATTTTCTGGGCTGGAGGACGAGGTCGACCATCATTGGAGCCAGATGTTCCGGGCCGCAGCGCTCTCCACATTGTTGGGCATTGGGACATCGCTGGGGTCCAGCGACGACGAAAGCGAAATCGCCAAGGCCATCCGCGAAAGCGCGCAGGATTCGGCCGCCAATATTGGCCAGCAGCTCGTACGCAATCAGCTCAATGTCCAGCCGACGCTCACCGTGCGGCCCGGTTTTCCGGTTCGCGTGATTGTCAATCGCGACCTTGTTCTTATACCTCACCGCACGCCGAAGGATCCATCATGACCAAGCTGAAACTTTCCGCCATTCCCGATGACCGTCCGGTCAAGATCACGGCCGAACTGCCTGCCGCCGTTCATCGCGACCTTGTCGCTTATGCCGATGTGCTTGGCCGTGAAAGCGGCCAGACAATCGCAGATCCGGCAAAGCTGATCGCACCGATGCTGGCACGGTTCATGGCAACGGACAGGGCATTCGGCCGAATGCGTTCCAACACGAAGTCAGGGTAATCAACGGCAGCGATCGGCCTGTTGTCTGCTCGGCCTGACGGTTGTCCGCACTGAGAGCCACCCCGCATCTGCTCAAGATCAGCATTGCGGTCCGCCAGCGATCAAGGTCGCACCCTATGAAACCGGCAGACGAACACGAAGGACAGCAGGGCTGACGGACCTGTAGGTGGCCTCATCTCAGACCAAACAAACGAACCGTCCTGACGGGATGAATACCAAAGCCATTTTATTATGCTTCGCCAAGCAGCGCCTGGCCTAGGTCCTGCAGGGGCATCGCTTCGACGCCATGCCGGAGCGGAAAACGCTCCGATCCCGGGAAAGACGACGATGCGCCGTGCCAGAGCAAGATCCTCGCAGGCCTGATGAAAACCCTTTTCCACCTTCGGCGTCAGGCTGCGCTTGACATGGCCCAGAGGCGTTGGCCCGGCAACGTGAGTAGCAGGTCGATCTCCGCGCCTGCGGTTGTTCGATAGAAATTGCTCAGCGTGCCGGCGGGGGCGGCGGCGGTCAGGGTTTCGATCACAAAGCCTTCCCAGGAGGCGCCGGCCACTGGGTGCCCAAGCACGTCTTCCTGCGTGGCGAGACCAAGCAGTGCATGGGTGATTCCGCTGTCGCGGACATAGACGCGCGGGGATTTCACCAAGCGCTTGCCGACATTGACATGCCAAGGTTCCAGCCGGCGAACCAGCAGGAGATCAACGAGTAGGGCGAGATAGGACGCGGCTGTCTTGGCGTCGACGCCGAGTGCGCGGGCGAACTCGGCAGCGTTGAGCAGGCCGGCTTGGTGGTGCGCCAGCATAGTCCAGAAGCGGCGCAGCGTCTCGGCCGGAATGCGCGGACCGAGGAGGGGGATGTCGCGTTCCAGATAAGTGCGGATGAAATCCAGCCGCCATCGCTGGCTGGCGCGGTCACTCGCGGCCAGAAAGCTGTCGGGGAGCCGCCGCGTACCCATAGCGGCCCAAGGTGGGCGACGCCGACCTCGAGGCCATCGATCGGATGCATTTCGAGATAGGCAATGCGGCCGGCAAGGGTCTCGCCTGACTGCCTCATAAGATCGATCGACGCCGAACCTAAGAGCAGGAACCGGCCGGCTTTGCGACCGCCATGCCGACCGCGGTCGATCAGCCCGCGTAGGCTCTGGAACAGGTTCGGTAGCCGGTGGACCTCGTCCAGGATAACCAGCTTGTCCCGATGCTCGGCCAGGTAAAGCTCCGGCTCGGCAAGCCGAGCGCGGTCAGCGTCCGATTCGAGGTCGAGATAGATCGAAGGACGCCGTTCGGCTATCTCCAGCGCCAGGGTTGTCTTGCCGACCTGACGCGGCCCGAGCAGCGCCACAGCCGGCATGCTATCCAGCATCTCGGTGAGTTCTGTGCTGATGCGGGGTTCAATCATCCTTGCAAGTATGGTTCCAGTTTTGCAAGGAAGAACCGCGGCCCGGCGGCGCGAGACGGGCGGAAGGGGAAGTGGCGTTAAAGCGTGGAGGCCTTGGTTAGATTGGCCCCGAACCGCTCAAACCGATGCTGACACGGTTCATGACAACAGACAGAGCGTTGCTAGGCCCCAACGCACTCTGAAACCGGGTGACTGTTCGGGTCATGCCGGTCGGATGACTGTCAGGACGAATACCGATCGCGCAGGAATGAGATGAAGGTCGGCAGGGCAGGATTGGCGTTGTCGGGACGCCAACGGGCTAAACTGGAGATCTGGATTGGTTTGCCCCCGATCCGCAGCTTACGACAGACCGCATCCTGAGGAACTCTGTCGGCATCTTGATCGTGGATCAAGGCGACTCCAAGCCCGTTTCCGACAAGGCGCAAAAGGATGCCCGCACTGACGTGATGTTCGACGATTGGAGGAAGCTGCACGCCGCGTCCAACAACGTCGGCGAGCAGAAATGCTTCGCCCTGGCGCACCAGCAATGTCTCCTGGTGCAACTCGTGCCACTCGATCACGGAACGGGTTGCCAGAGGATGATTTGAGGCAAGAACGATAGCCAAAGTGTCTTTCCATAGCGTCAGTTCGAATGCGCCGCCGCTAAATCGGGACGAGGAGGTCACGACGACGTCGACCTGCGTGGCACCCAGTGTAGCCTCAGGCGAAGGGTAAGGACTCTCTGTCAAGCTGACGGTCACATTGGGATGAGATCGCCCGAACTCGATGATTGCATCCAACGCTCGCCCGGCAAGGATGATCCCGTTGGAGCCGATGGAAAGCTTTTGGTGTTCATCTTTGATGCCGGTCCTGGCCAGGGTGAGAGTATTGTCAAGCTCGAGCAGAACGGAGCGCAGACGCTCCAGGAAGCGCTCGCCTACCGGGGTTGGGCCGACGCCGCGAGCATGGCGATGAAATATCCTCGTTCCCATCGCATATTCGAGATCGCGTATGCGCCGGCTGAGCGCGGAGTGATCGATCCCTGCGCGTTGCGAGGCGCGAAGAAAGCTGCCCTCCTCCGCGACCACAAGCGCATAATTGAGGGTCGCGAGTTGGATGGAGCTCCGCATCTCTGCCCAAAGTCAAGTTGGCGACAAAACGCGTTTGAGCGTTTTTGGCCGCTGCGGGCTATCGCCAAATCTCAGTATTGACAGGGTGAGCAGTCCAATTCTCCTTACAAGAGCAATAATGAAAACACCGTGCATGACGCACCCGTTTCGGAAACAGTTGTCCGCATGGCCAACCGCGCTCGGCGAGTGCTGCTGTGTCTAGTCCAGTATTGGACGCCCAAACTGGTGGGGCGATCTTATCCGTATCTTTGCATGATGCGCTTGCCAGTGGCACTACCAAGATTTGGCGAGTGACAGCATGGATCAGTCATACGCATCATCTGTCAATTCCAGGTGAGGAGGTGACGTGGTGACAAAGACGGAGATGACGAGATCTGGCCATCGGACAAGCTCGAACAACATCAACAACGAGACTATCAGGCTGCCTCTGGCGGTAGGAGTCGGACGAGCGCACGCCCATCATGGGGAATTCCTCCAAGGCGTCTTTGAAGGGGAAAACGGAAGGCTTTGCCGCGGACTCGTAACCTTGCCGCTCACGTCGCAAGAGTCGCTAGCGACTTTCTGGCCGCATGAACAAAAAGGGATTCGACCGCGGCCCGCAAACCGGACCAAAGCGGCTCGCGCGGCAGCCCTCACGCTCAAGCATATCGGAATGGCTGATGGAGGTGGAGAGCTTACGATCGAAAGCCCTATTCTGATAGGGCATGGCTACGGTTCCTCGACCGCGGACGTCATTGCGGCGATTCGTGCGGTGGCAGCTGCAGCGTGCCTCACGCTGCGCCAGTCAACGATTGCGCGACTGGCGGTGGCCGCAGAAGGCGCAAGCGACGCCATTGCCTACGGCGACCAACCCCTCCTCTTCGCCCACCGGGAAGGCCGTACGATCGAACACTTCGGTGGCGAGTTCCCACCCCTTCTCTTGGTAGGTTTCAGGGACGGCAGTGCCCGGCCGATCGATACCCTAAGTATGCCGCGGGCACGCTACGATGGTGAGGAAATCGGGCTGTTCCGTGTTCTGCGGGGACTGGCGAACCGCTCCGTCCGGCAACAAGATCCCCGCCTGCTTGGACGTGTCGCAACCATCAGCGCCAGTATCAGTCAGAGGCACCTGCCGAAGGCATCCTTCAATACCGTTTTGGATATAGCGCGGGCGCATGACGCGTGCGGTGTGCAGGTGGCCCACAGTGGCACATTGATCGGGATCCTTCTCGATGCCACTGCACCCAGGGCGGCCATGCGCGCTGCTGAACTCGCAAGGCAGGTGAGTGGCGCAGGCCTCCAAGGTGTCCATACGTTTGCCCTCAATGCCGAAACGGGGCTAATCCAGTGAGCGCGGCGCAAGACTATTTGCGCGCCTACGAGACGCCGCGATTTGCCCAACTCGCACCTAACCTCAACGCCGCCTGCTTCTCCCTCATGAAGCTCATTCCCGCCCGCTTCATGGTCGATCAGGCGGAAACGTCAGGGCGCCTCAGGCGGCAAGGGCATATCATCGAAACGACGTCGGGCACATTCGGCCTCGCAATTGCCATGCTAGCTGCGGTTCGTGGCTATGCGCTTACACTTGTCACGGCCTCCAGCCTCATCGACCTGAAACTCAGGTGGCGACTGGAACAACTTGGTGCCAAAGTCATGGCCATTGACGATCCTCAAGGAGACGGCAATCAGCGCGGTCGGCTTCAGTATCTTCAGCAGACCCTGCAAGATAGCCCGGGCACGTATTGGCCTAGACAATACGACAGTCCGGAAAACCGCCTTGCCTACGCGCGCCTGGCCGACCTCGTAGTCCGCTCATTCGGCCGTATCGATTGCCTCGTCGGCTGCGTGGGCACTGGGGGATCGCTCTGTGGAACCGGAGGCTTTCTTCGTGAGCTCTTTCCTGATCTCAGGATGATTGCTGTCGATACCCACAGAAGCATGCTCTTTGGCCAGCCTGTCGGACGCCGCATGCTGCGCGGACTCGGCAACAGTGTTTTGCCGGACAATGTTCGTCATGAGATGATCGACGATATTCATTGGGTGGGCGCATTGCCGGCTTACGCAATGGCGCATGTGCTGTTTCGCGATCACGGGCTCTTCATGGGTCCGACCAGCGGCGCCGCAGCCTTGGTCGGCGCTTGGTTCGCCAGGGAAAATCCGGAAGCCTCCACCGTCGTGATAATGCCAGATGAAGGGCATCGTCATTCCGACACAGTCTACAACCCCGACTGGCTCGCCGGTTTGAAGGATTGGCCAATCTCAATTCCTCTTGAACCAACTGTTCTCACGCAAATTCGTCCGGCTGAAGAGACGGCATGGACGAGATTCCCTTGGAACCGCAGAACTTTAAACGCCGTCCTCGCAGGGCTGGACGACTTGTCCCCTACGCAGTAACAGGTCCGAATTCAGGCTAGGCGACAAACCAACATCGGCTCGGAGTCAGACAGGGTGCATGACCCGGTGAAGAAAATCCTTAGTGCGTTCGTGTTTCGGATGTCGAAGGAGCTCCTTGGCCGGGCCTTGCTCAACGATCCTGCCGCCGTCGAGAAAGAGGACGCTGTCGGAAACCTCGCGCGCGAACTGAATTTCGTGCGTAACGACGAGCATGGTCATGTTCTCGTTTGCGAGCGCGCGCATGACCTGCAGGACCTCACCGACCGTTTCGGGGTCAAGTGCGGAGGTAGGCTCGTCGAAAAGAATGGCCTGTGGGCGCATCGCCAGGGCGCGGGCGATGGCCACGCGCTGCTGCTGGCCGCCCGACAATGACGCGGGATAGGCATTCGTCTTGTCGGCCAAGCCAACGCGATTGAGCAATGCCACGGCCCGCTCGCGCACCTGGTTCCTATTTTCCTTCAGCACGTAGAGCGGGCCTTCCATGACGTTTTCCAGGGCTGTGCGGTGCGGAAACAGGTTGAAGCGTTGGAAAACCATGGAAACACGGGTGCAGATGGCGTGAACCTGAGGTGAGGCGGCATCCACCACGGTGCCGTCGATGCTGATGCGACCGCGCTGATAGGTCTCAAGCCCGTTCACACATCGTAGAAGCGTCGATTTGCCGGAACCCGAGGGCCCGATCAAACATACGACCTGTCCCTTGACGATCTCGGCGTTGATCCCCTTGAGGACTTCATGGGCGCCGAAGGACTTGTGCACATCGTCGAAGGTGATCATCCCGCCGCCCCAAGATAGCTCTCGACTCTACGCATAAACAGGTTCAGCGGAACGGTCAGGCACAGGTAAAGCAGTGCCACCAAGGTAAAAACTGTCATGTTGTCGAATGTGGACGACGCAAGCATCTTACCCTGCATGGTCAACTCCTGAACCGAAATCACCGACACAAGCGAGGAGTCCTTCAGCAGCATGATCATGTTGTTGGCGTAAGGCGGCAGGATAATCTTGACTGCCTGCGGCAGCACGACGCGGCGCATCATCAACGGACGCTTCATCCCGATCGATTTTGCCGCTTCGACCTGACCCTTATCGACCGCCTCGATGCCCGCCCGGAAGGTTTCCCCGAGATAGCAGGAGTGAGCCAGGCCCAGCCCGATCGTGCCAGCCTGGAGCGCAGTCAGGTTGATGCCGATCTCGGGCGCGACAAAGTAGATATAAAAGAGAACCACCAGCAGTGGTATGCCGCGCACGAAGTCGACAAGGAGCCGCGTCGGCACGGCGAGACAGCGTATCCCCGATGTCCTCAACAGCGCCCAGACAAGGCCGAGCGCCGTCGCCAGACACAGCGCAAGAAGGGTTATCACGATGGTCAGCCAAACGCCTTGAAGAAGAAGCGGTAGATATTCCGTTGCGTGCGCGATGAACTTGGTCATGGCCGGCTTCCTTTTGGCACGTACCCCGGCCGTCACAGCCGGTCATTCCGATGCAATCCTATGGCCCTGCCAGCCGGCGCTTGTTTCGAGGTCATTGCGGGATGGCTTCAGAGGCCATATTTGGCAAATATTCGGGTTAATTCGCCGCTTTCCTTCAGCTTGGCGATGGAGGCATTCACCTTTTCGAGAAGCAGTGGATTTTCCTTGGCAACCGCCAACGCGACTTCGCCTTTTTTCATCGGCCGATAGCCGTCGACGAGGCGAACACCCAGTTCGGGGTTCTTTGAAAGCTGATATGCGACGATCGGGGCGTCACCAAAGCCGGCCTTGATGCGGCCCAAGACCACATCACGCATCATGTCAGCGATTGAGTCGTAGAGCTTGACTTGACCGAAGACGCCAATCGCTTCCAGGGCGTCAGCGTAGGTCGAGCCGATCTGCGCCCCGACGGTCTCACCTCTCAGCTCTTCGATCGTGTAGTTCTTGCTGTCGCCGGCAGCAACAAACATCGCCTCGCCATAGGCGTAAACCGGCGTGCTGAAATCGATCACCTGCTTGCGCTTGTCCGTTATGAACATGCTTGCGGAAATCAGATTGATCTTGTCGGTCGTCAATGCCGGGATCAGGGCTGGAAAAGCATTTACCTGGAAGTCAGCGGTCGTACCAAGGTTCGCGGCAATCGCACTTGCCAGATCGACCATCGCGCCAGTCGGCCTTCGCGTTGCGGTGTCGACAAACGTGAACGGCACTCCGGTTGGCGTGACGCCGACTCTGAGCGTTTCCTCAGCCATCGTCTGAGTTGCCATTGCGACACTGAGGGCTGCGAGCCAGCCGATGAGCGTTTTGCGAAGCATGAAAATTCGCCTTTCATCGTGTTTGAATCGAGGTTCCGCTCGCTAAGCGAGTTGAATTTGCCTCTCGTGGATAGCTTTTGGAAGTCGCAATACCGTCCAGTGATGGACGAGATCAGTCGATCAGAAGTCGCATCTGTTCATGATCGTCTCTATCTTCTCTTCAGGACATCTTCGCCGCGCGTTGTTCATGAGAGGGCGTGAAATGGTCACAGTCCCCGGCCAGATGTTGCCACGCGTCGGCAACTGACCGAAACGATTGTGGTGCGTGGTCCGGGCCGGTCGAACGATCCAAATCCTTGAGGCCGCTCGCTGTCACGATGGCAACGACGCTGTCCGAGCGCGCGATCGTGCCCTCCCGTCTCAAGGATTCAATGGCCGCAAATGGCGTCACCGAGGCAAGCTCGGCAAACACTCCCTCGGTGGCCGCAAGCTGCTGCTGCATGTCTATCAGGCCGAAGTTGCCGACCGGCATTGCCATGCCGCCAGATTCACGCAGCGCATTGAGCGCCTGAAACGTGCTTCGTGTGGTGCCGATCGAGATGGCAAGCGTGTCGAAACCCGCGGGAACCTCGGCGACCAGATCGGCCTTGCCGGCAAGCGCTTTGGCCAAGGATCCGTGCACTTCCGCCGCCACGAGTCTCGGCAACCGATCGATCCTGCCTTGGCTAAGAAGATCCTTGAATCCCGCCCAGAGCCCGGCAAGCGCGTCGCCATAGCAAACAGGCAAGGCGCACCAGTCCGGCACGGCTCCGTGCATCTGTTCGACGATCTCGTAAGCCAAGGTCTTGTAGCCCTCGATCCCAACAGGATGACTGCCGACGACGGGGCTGTGAAACGGCGACGTCGCAAACCATCCGAGGCGCTCGGTACCAGCGGCCAGCAATGGCCAGCGATGGGACTTGTCGGCCAGGGATACGACGCTGGCGCCGTATTTGCGGATCTGCGCCAACATTGCGCCAGCAGTGCCTGAGAATGTGACAACGACGCATTTCAAGCCTGCCCGAGCAGCATAGGCGGCAAGTGAGGCCCCGGCGTTGCCCGACGAAGCCGTCGCCACGACGCGTGCGCCACTCAAACGTGCTATCGACACCGCCACGGTCGAGAAGCGGTCCTTGTGGGACCAGGTGGGGTTTGCGCCCTCGTCCTTGATAAGCAACTTGGGGACATCGAGCTGCTTCCCCAGCCTCTCGGCGCTCAGCAACGGCGTCAGACCCTCGCCCAGAGAGATTGCATCGCTGAGCGCACAAGGGAGCATGTCGGCGTAGCGCCAGAGCGAGGGCAGCGCGGCACCCGCTGCGGAAGCGGCCGATGTAGCTCCTGATGGATCGTAGACGACCCTAAGATTGGCTGGCGCTTCCGCACAGCATATCGGGCAGCCGCGAGAGTCGATTTTGGTATCGATCCGGAACAAGACGCCGCATCGAATACAGGAAAGACCTGCCGCGCGGTTCATGACGGCACCCGCGTGATTGCATCGTGCGTTTGCGTCAGCCGCTCCACTCCGCCCTGGCGAACAACAACCATGTCCTCCACCTGGAGGCCCCAGCGGCCGATTTCGTAGTAGGGCGTCTCCACGCACAGCACCATGCCTTCTTCAAGGACGTCTGTACTGCGCGCCGAGAGCGTCGGCGCATCATAACCATCAAGGCCGATGCCATGGCCGACGTGATCGCGCTCGTAGTGGGCAATTCCTTCGCGCTGAACCACACGCATCACCGCCTCGAAGAGCTGTGCTGCTGCCATGCCGGGCCGGATAATGTCGCAGGCGTGCTGAACGCCGCGCAGCAGAGCCTGCTGAAGCCGATGCGCCTGCGGCGGCGGCTCGCCCAGCGTGGCGATGCGGGCAATGTCGGCGCGGTAGTGCCGAAACCGGCCACCGACGTCGAAGCGGATGATTTCTCCAGCGCGCAACTTGCGGTCCGACGGCTGGACGTTCATGAGCGCGCTGCGCTCGCCAAAGCCGATGCATCCCAGTACAGGCAGGGCGCCTTCCTCAACCGTCTTGACATGAAAAGCACGCGCCAGGTCTGCTTCGGTGGCGCCTTCCCGAGCAACTGCGAGTGCTGCTTGAATGGAGCGTTCGGCAATCTGGGCAACTTGGCCGAGCCGTTCGATTTCATCTGCCGTCTTTACGGCACGAACCTCGCGAAGCAATGCGGTGGCTGGTAGGAACGACGCATTGGGAAAATGGGCTCTGAGGGTTTCCTGGTATCCTGGCGCGAGCCCCGCCTCGTCTATGCCGATCCGCCCACGGCCGAGCTTGGCTTCTTCCAATGCGGCGACCAAAGCCGCAATGGCATCGCCATGCCTCGGCAGGTCTCGAAGCTGGAGGTGTCGTTCATTGGCGAGGTCCACGGTGGTCGAGGAACCGACATTGGCGTAAAAGTCGCCATAGCGCCGAACCTTGCTTACCCACAGTTCCTGATCGGCAACGAGGTCGAGGGTGCTGGAGCTTGCGATGATTTCAGGCGTGCCCTTGTCAGGAGCCGGCCACACCACATAAGCCTGCGGGCCGCGACGGATCCATTGCGGCAGAGCCCAGAAGCCGCTCATATAGGTCACGTTTTCCGGGGCAGTCGCTATAATTGCGTCAAGCCCGACTGCCGACATGCATTGTTTCAGGCGCGCTTCGTTAAGCAGCATGATGGGAATCCCGAGCCTGTTTTGCTTCCAGAAAGCCGAGGCCGGTGGAAATGCGCGCCGCAGCCGCCATTACTGCCTCTCCAATCTCAGCGATCTCCACATGCGGTCCCACTGACCGGGGGTAGGCCGCACTTATAGCCGCGATGATTGTGCCTGATGCATCGCGAAGCGGTGCGCCGACCGCAATCAGCCCGGTAAAGTTCTCGTCCAGGGATGTTGTGTAACCAATGGGCTCGGACGCTCTGATTTGAGCAACGAGTTTGTGCGGATCGGTGACTGTGCGTACGGCAACCTGCTCCAGTGGACCTCGTCCAAGAATCCCAATGACCGCCTCGCCGCTCAGCTCCATCAGGAGCGCCTTACCCAACGCGGTGGAATGCAAGGGGAAGGTCTCGCCAGGTGAAGAACGAATGACGACCGGACTCTTGCTTTGCACTGTCAAGAGATAAATTCCGCAGCTGCCCCGCCTGATACCGAGGAATGCGTTGAAGCACCCTTCGGCGGCCAGCGCCTGCAGTTCGATTTCAGCCAAACCAACCAGGCGATCTCTGCCCAGGACCTTCCGCGCCAGCGCCAGCACGGAGTGACCCAGCCGGTAGCGCCGCGAGTCTGGCGACTGCTCGACATAGCCCTGCTCTGCCAGGGTATTCAGAATTCGCTGCACGGCGGGAGCACTCTGCTCAAGCCGGCGGGCGAGTTCGCGCACTCCGACAGCTTCGTCCGCTTCCTTGAGGACATTGAGAACCGCAAGCCCACGTTCCAACGAAAGATTTCCTGTCACTGACGTTCCTTATTTCGGAATGGCGTTCCTTAATATGATTAGAAAAGCAGCAAAGGCCGTGCCTGTCAATGACGAATGTTCATTATAGTGTGTCGTCCTAAAGTGTGCGCAGCGACGACCATGCCGTCATGGACCTACGGTTGGTTGTCGGCCTCAACGTACAGAGGATTCGGCGCGCACAGGCCCTCTCTCAAGAGGAACTGTCGTTCCGTTCAGGATTCACGCGCGCCTATCTGAGTGGTCTCGAGGCCGGCCGTCGCAATCCCACACTCCTGTCGCTGGCAAAGCTTGCCACTGCATTGAGCGTCGACATCGAGGAGCTGACGAAACGCCCCGGCAAAAACGCCCGGGCCCCAGCTGGCGATTGTGCTGTGGCGCCGCGTGAGCGGCGCAAGGGAAAATCCTGATGCTCTCGGCGGCCTGCTGGCCAGTGCATCATGGCGAATTTCGACGGATGAGCTGCTCCACGTCAACTTGCAATGCCAACGCCAGTACCTCCAGCGTATCGACGGTCGGTGAGTTTTCCTCCCGCTCGAGCTTGCCGACATAGTTGCGATCGAGGCCGGCAAGGTCCGCGAGCTGCTCCTGCGACAAGCCCATGCCTTGGCGCAGCAACCTCAGATTGCGAGCAAAAACAGACCTCAGCCTCATGCGGCGAGGCAGTCAGAACGCGCCCTTTAGTGCCACCTACTATAGTAGTCAAACGTCATGGCGCAGGTTGCGGTCGGACCTAAGTTTCTTATTGTTTCTTTGTCTCAGTACATTGAAAGGACGTGCAATGGCTGCGGTTCACGGGAGCGTTTTGCAAAATGAGCTAATACAAATTTTTGAAGCAACCGCGCAGATTGATCGTGCAACCAGCGCCACAGAAATCATTCGGCAACTGCGCAAGAGCATCGAACGTCACGGCTACGCAGCCTGTCTCGTCACCGAATTGCCACGCCAGGACACCGGGTCCCTGAATGAACACATCCTTGTGAACGGTTGGCCGCAGGAATGGTACGACCACTACATGGCTGCCGGACACTATCGTCATGACCCTTGCGCTGCTTTGTGCCGTGGTGCGATCGGGCCCTTCCTTTGGAGGGATGTCTATCACGACTTGACGAACAGCAATGCCAGGAGGGTGATGGATGAAGCGAAAGAGTTTGGTCTTTGCGACGGCATCTGCATCCCAATCCAGAGTGCGTTTGGCGATCCGGCCTGCGTAACGGTTGCTGGAAGCGAAATTGACTTGGCGCCGGCGGTGCGCCGTACCATTCATGCCCTTGCGCGCCATGCCTACTCGGCTGCCGAACGACTCGTTGGCAACTCGCGCAGGCGGCCGAGACAAAAGCTTTCCCAACGAGAACGTGAAATCCTGCAGTGGGTCGCGGGAGGAAAGACCGCATGGGAGGTTTCCCGAATACTTGGCATCTCGGAAAACACTGTGACGACCCACCTGCGCAACATCAAGCAGAAGCTCAGCACCGCCAACGTTGTGCACGCGATCGTCGAGGCTTTTCGCAGGCACGAAATCGAACTTTGATCCATCCCCATATCTGGGTATTTCCTGGGCAATCGTCGCGTGGTCGGATGGGGTTCCATCTCGAGGAACCGCAATGATTCAGGTCCATGTCGTCGACGCGTCAAACAGCTTTGCCTATCGAGGCGATCTCGACAGCTACTTTCGCCTGCGGCATGAAATCTATGTCGATGAACGTGGATGGCACGAGTTGAGACGCCCCGACGGTCGCGAGATAGACTCGTTCGATACTCCAGAAGCGATTTATCTGCTCGGCATCCAGCCAGGAAGAGGCGTTGTTGCCGGATCCCGTTTCGTGCCGAGCCTTCGGCCACATCTGATGAGCGAAACCTTTCCGCAACTCGCCGACGGTGGCGTTCCGCGCCGATCCAATATCTTTGAATGGACCAGGTTCTTCGTGGCGCGGAATCTTCGTGAGCCCGGCCGACCTTGCCAGGCAGCCGGCGTAATCTACTGCGGAATTTTGGAATTCTGTATTCAGCGACATATCAGCAATCTGACAATCGTGTGCGAGGAGTACTGGTTCGACCGCCTCGCATCGATTGGCTGGAGTCCGAAGCAGCTCGGGCCTTCGCTCGCACATGATGATATGACAATCATCGGTCTGATGGTTGATGTCAGCCCATCAGCCTTGAGCGCGACGCGACAATTCTACCGCATAACGGAGCCTGTGCTTTGGGCCGAAAGTGCAATCGGACAGCTCGCCTCACCGGACACCATCCGCGGGGGCGCAGCCATCTCTATCGGCCAAAACTTTGATCAAGGCTCCACAGCGCCACTCGCGACCGGCTGAAATCATGCTCTCCCAGAACTTGCGGCAACCATGGAATTGAGTGAATGACCTGCCAACGCGCAAAGGTCATGCCTCTACCGGCAGCCGGTTCGATCGCTTGATCTGGGCAAGCGCGAAGCTGGATTCGATGGAGGCGACGCCGTCGAGCCGGGTCAGCTTTTCGTTCAGGAAGCGCTCATAGGCGTGCAGGTCGCGCACCACGACACGCAGCAGATAGTCGCGCTGGCCGGTCATCAGATAGCAATCGACCACCTCCGGCCAGCGCGCGATCGCCGCATTGAACCGCTGCAGCTCGTTCTCGCGCTGGCGTTCCAGCTTGATTGAGGCGAACACCGAGATTGGCAGGCCGACCAAATCCTGGTCGATCAGCACGGCGTAACCGGTGATGACGCCCATATCCTCCATCAGGCGGACCCGGCGGGCGCAGGGCGAGGCCGAAAGGCCGACCTGGTCGGCAAGCTGCTGCGCCGTCATCCTGCCATCGACCTGCAGCGCGGCGATGATCTTCCGGTCGATATCGTCCAGTCGGCTTTTTGGCACGAAACGTCACTCCTGTCGTCGATGTTGGCGAAAACAGCTAACTCAGCTGCCAATCTCATGCAAGTTTAGCGACAATCGGTTTTTGGTCAGCCCTATGATTGCGGCGATCGCAACCGGGAGTCTTGCAGAATGGACAAGCAAAAACTGGAGGCACTTTCGGCGCTGGAGAAAAAGGTGCTCTGGCTGTCGGCATGGATGATCCACAACGCCAATCATCTGCGCGAAAGCACCGACGGCCTAAAGGTCGGCGGGCACCAGGCATCCTCGGCCTCGCTGGTGACGATCATGACCGCGCTCTATTTCTCGGTGCTGAGGCCACACGACCGCGTTGCGGTGAAGCCGCATGCCTCGCCGGTATTCCACGCTATCCAGTATCTCCTTGGGAACCAGACGAGGGAGAAGCTCGAACGGTTTCGCGCCCTCGGTGGCGCGCAAAGCTATCCGTCGCGGACCAAGGATGTCGACGACGTGGATTTCTCGACCGGCTCCGTTGGGCTCGGTGTCGCGCAGACGCTGTTTGCCTCTCTTGTGCAGGATTATCTCAGCGCCCGCGACGAAAGCATGCCCGAGGGCCGCATGGTGGCGCTGATCGGCGACGCCGAGATGGACGAAGGCAACATCTTCGAGGCGCTGTTGGAGGGGTGGAAACACGGCCTGCGCAACTGCTGGTGGATCGTCGACTACAACCGACAGAGCCTCGATGCCGTGGTTCGCGAAGGCCTTTGGGAACGCTTCGAGAACATTTTCCGCAATTTCGGCTGGGACGTCGTCATCCTGAAATACGGCTCGCTGCTCGAAGCCTGCTTCACCGAACCGGGCGGCGAGGCGCTAAAGGCCTGGATCGACGCCTGCCCGAACCAGCTCTATTCGGCGCTGACCTATCAGGGCGGCTCCGCCTGGCGCAAGCGCCTGATCGCCGACATCGGAGACAAGCCGGGCCTGGCATCGCTTCTCGAGCGGCGCTCCGATGCCGAGCTCGCCGCGCTGATGACCAATCTCGGCGGCCATGACCTGCCAGGCCTGATCGAGGCCTTCGGGACGGCACGCCGCAACGATCGACCGACTTGCTTCATTGCATACACGATCAAGGGCTTCGGCCTGCCGCTCGCCGGCCACAAGGACAACCACGCCGGCCTGATGACCAAGGATCAGATGGCGGTCCTTCGCGCCTCGATGTCGGTCGGCGACGGGCGGGAGTGGGACGCCTTCGAGGGATTGGCTGTTGGGGATTTGGAGCTGCAAGGGTTCCTCGATGCCGTTCCGTTCGCGGCAAAGGGCCAGCGGCGCCGGCACGCCCAGCGCATCGTGATCCCTGGTCGTCTCGTCGCGGAAGCCAAAGGCAGCGTCTCCACGCAGGTCGGCTTCGGCAGAATTCTGGACGAGATTGCGCGGACTGGCGGGCCGCTCGCCGACGCGATCGTCACGGCATCACCCGATGTCACGGTTTCGACCAATCTCGGCCCCTGGGTCAACCGGCGCGGCCTGTTCGCGCGTCAGTCACTCGCGGACACTTTCCGCAGCGAACGCATCGCCTCGGCGCAGAAATGGGAATTCGGCACCTCCGGCCAGCACATCGAACTCGGCATCGCCGAGAATAATCTGTTCATCCTGCTGTCGGCACTTGGGCTGTCGCATTCGGTTTTCGGCAAACGGCTGCTGCCGATCGGCACACTCTACGATCCGTTCATCCAGCGCGGTCTCGATGCGCTCAACTATGCCTGCTACCAGGACGCGCGCTTCCTCCTTGTCGCGACGCCTTCGGGGGTCACATTGGCGCCGGAAGGCGGGGCGCATCAGTCGATCGCCACACCGTTGATCGGCATAGCGCAAGACGGGCTTGCCGCCTACGAGCCGGCCTTCGTCGACGAGTTGGGCGTGATCATGCGCTTTGCCCTGGATTATATGCAGCGCGACGGCGACGCCGTGCAGTCGGAGCGCACCTGGCTGCGCGACGAGTCCGGCGGCTCGGTCTATCTGCGGCTCTCGACGCGCCCGGTCGAGCAGATCACGCGTAGCGTGACGCCCGTACTCGAGCAGGAGATCATCGACGGCGGCTACTGGCTGCGGCATCCGGGTCCTAATGCCGAAGTAATTGTTGCCTATACCGGCGCGGTTGCGCCGGAAGCCATCGAGGCTATCGGCATTATGGCGGAGGACCGTCGCGATGTCGGTCTCCTGGCGGTGACCTCGGCCGATCGGCTGAACGCAGGCTGGACTGCCGCGAGCCGGGCACGCGAACGCGGCGTTGTTCATGCCAGGAGCCATGTCGAAAGGTTATTTGCCGACCTTCCGGCGCATTGCGCCATCGTCGCCGTCACCGACGGCCATCCGGCCGCGCTCGGCTGGTTGGGCTCGGTCTACGGCCATCGCACGCGTAGTCTCGGCGTCGAGCATTTTGGCCAGTCGGGCACGATCGGCGACCTTTACGGGCATTTCGGCATCGACGCCAACTCCATAGCCACAGCGGCCGACCGGATTGCCGGCGGTCGCCCCATTCGCTACCTGCGTGCTCTAGATTGATGCTGGCAACATTCTCTGGCCGAGGCCTGATCGTGGATCTGAAGTGATGCCACTCACTGCTCGGGTAACGCAGTATCTGGAACGGCGCGCCTCTATCGACCAGGCTAGTGCTGAAGCCCGGTGATCATGGCGACGATCTCGTTCTTGTCGGTCTCGCTGGTCTTGCGCACGCCGATCTGTTTGCCACGTCGCAGAACACAGATCCGATCTGAGAGCCTGAACACCTGGTCGAGACTGTGGCTGATGATCAGCACGCCAATATTGCGCTGCTTCAGCGACAGAACGATCGTCTCGACCTTGGCGGTTTCGGCAACGCCGAGCGCCGCGGTTGGCTCGTCGAGCAGGATCAGCTTGCTTGCCCAGTGCGTGGCGCGCGCGATCGCCACGCCCTGGCGCTGGCCGCCCGAGAGATCGCGGATGGTGGCGTGAGCCGATGGGATGCGAACGTCGAGATCCTTCACCAGCTTTTCGGTGTCGTCAATCATCCGGCGTCGGTCGAGCAGGCCGAAGCGGTTCACCGGCTCGCGGCCAAGAAACATGTTCATGTAGACGGTCTGCTGATCGGCGAGCGCCAGGTCCTGATAGACCACCTCAATGCCGTGGGCGCGCGCCATGGTGGCGCTTGACATTGCCACCGCCTGCCCCTCGATGATGATCGTCCCGGATGTCGGAGCATGCACCCCCGTCACGATCTTGACCAGCGTCGACTTGCCGGCACCGTTATCGCCGACCAACGCCACTATTTCGCCGGGATAGAGCTCGAGCGAGAAATTTTCGATGGCGGTCAGGCCGCCGAAATTCTTGCGGATGTCGCGCAGCTGCAAAACAGGGGCCGTGCCGGTCATGGTCGCGTTCATCGCTTGCTCCTAGACGGGCCAGGCAGCGGTTTCGCCAAAACCGTTTTCGATCGTTTCGACTTGGGGGGCCCCCTTTGAGACACCGGAGATGCCGACCACGTAGGCGCGGGTCACGAACGCCTGGCCGCGAAAGCCGAACACCGCCGTGTCGCCGGGGCGTGGAGCATTGGCGCCGCTAGCGTCAATCATTGCGTAATAGTCGATTGCCGCAGGCGGCGGCACCTCGACGCTTCTGAGCGCGGCGGCGGCCGTGGTGGGATCTGCGGACACGATTGCCTTCACCTCATAGTCCGGAAAGATCGGATCGATATAGAAGCCGCCACCAAGGCAGTAGGCTTTGCCGCCAGACAAATGCGACACCTCGGTCAAATACAGAACGGCAGGGAGCTCCGGCAGATCCTCCATGACGTGCAGCGCGGTGGTGCCGGCCAAGCCATTGCCCGGTTCACATTGCGTGGCGCCGGCTTCGGCCAGCGCGCCAAGCAGGACACTCGACGTCGTGCCGGGCGCGTTCACCTCTATGTTGCTGCGGCCGGACTTGGCGAGCGCTTCGGCAGCTCCGCCCAGTGTCGCCAGATTGTGTGTCGGCAGGACCTTTCGCGTGGTCTGGTCGAACAGCAGCGCCGGGAAGGTGGTGATGCCAGCGAATCGTGCGCCGTCGAGACCATCCAGTTTTTCGGCGACCGCGGCGATATCGGCCGCCTCAAAACCACCTTCGTGGCCGCGGTAGAAAACGTCACCATCGGCGCGGATGCGGGCAAGCAGGTTTTGCGTGTACCCGGCGAGCCTTGCGCTGGCAGCGGCTTCTTCAGCCTTGGTGTCGTTGAAGACGGTCCAATAGTCCGGCCTGAACGTTTTGGCCGCCGCATTGGCCTCGTGCCTTGCGATCTGCTGCAGGTGGCCAAGATGACCGAGCCTCAGGCCGGCTCTGTGCGTTGCCCGCGCGCAGGCCATGTCGACGGCAACGGCCTGATCGATGCCGCCGCGCTTGAGCGCATGGCAGAACGAACTGGCGCGGCCGACCTGCTTGGTCATGGCGAAAATCTTCAGTCCAAACCGGTCGGCCTCGCGCTTCAGGACCCGGGCGTTGCTTTCGACGGCATCGAGGTCGAGCACATACGAATTAGCCGGCAGCTTTCCTTCCTGGTGCAGGCGCATGGCGCTTTCTATAAAGCTCGGATTGCGGCGCCGCAGAACAGCGAGGAACATGACAAAACTCCTTCAACGCGACTTTTCGCGCAGCGATACGGCGACCGCCGCAAGAATGATCAATCCGCGCACGATCATCTGATCGGAGACGGACAGGCCCATCAGAATGAGGCCGTTGTTCAGCATGCCCATCATCAGCGAGCCGACCAGCGCGCCGACAATCGATCCCTTGCCGCCGTTGAGCAGGGTTCCGCCGACAATGACGGCCGCTATCACCGTCATAAGGTCGGTTTCGCCGAGCGTATATTTCGCGGCCTGCAGCCGGCCGGCATAGAGCAGCCCGGCAAGGCCGGCGAGCCCGCCGCTTATGGTCAGAACGGCCAGCCTTATCTGCGCCACGCTGATGCCGGAAACACTGGCGGCACGGCTGTTGTCGCCGGTGGCCAGCACATGGGCGCCGAAGCGCGTCTCGCGAAAGACGAGATGCGCGATCGCAACGACAATGACCGTCCACCAGATCAAGGACGGAACACCCAGCAAAGAACCCGAGCCGAAGAAGCCGGTGAAGGCGTCGTTGGTGACCGGGATCGACCGCAAATCGGTCATCGAGCGAGATACGCCGGCAAACAGCCCGAGCGTCGCCAGCGTTACCAGGAATGAAGGCAACTTGACGTAAGCCACGAGGGCGCCGTTGAGCAGGCCGATCAGCAGGCCGGCGCCGAGGCCAGCCAGCACCCCGGCCACCAAGCCGCAGGCGTTTATCGCCACCGCGGCAGCAAGAGCTGCCACGGCAACGATCGAACCTATCGAAAGATCAATCTCGCCCGCCGACATGACAAAGACAAGGCCGATCGCCATGATCGTCACGGGTGCCGTCTGAAGCACGATGTTCGACAGGTTGCGAACCGTCAGAAAACCGCTGTCCTTCAGTACGATCGCGAAGAACAGAAAGATCGCCAGAAATCCGAGATAGACGACATATTGCTGCAGGTTGAAGCGGCTGACCAAGCTCGCTGCCCGGCCGGGGCTGGTGTTGATACTCGACATTCTCACTTCCTCCGGCGGGGCGCCATTGTCTGCCGCTACTTCATGGCGGCCGCGATGGTCGCGGGCACGTCCTTGTTGAGGGACCGCTTCCACCCGTCCTTGACAGTGTCCTTGGTGACGGCGAGGGAATCGACCACCATGAACGGCGCGGCCTTCTTGCCGATCAACGAGGCGGCCGTGGCGCGTGCCAGCGTCACGCCGATGTCATAGGCTTCGTCTGCGATGAGTGCCGCAACGTTGCCGCCTTTCACCATGTCCAGTGCCGCCGGTTCGTTCAGGTCGAGCGTGACGATCTTGGTGTGGCTGTTGCCGGCCGCCCGCAATGTGGACAGCACGCTAAGCGCCGGCTCAGCCCAGGTGACGTAGATACCATCGAGGTCTGGGTGCTGTGTGATCATCGCCTGCGCGATTTCCTCGCTGCGCGCGGGGTCGGCCATTCCGGCCTCGGCTACGATCTTCATGTCCGGATAGTCCTGCTCGATTGTGTGCTTGAATGCTCCATCGCGCTGGTTGGTGACGTAGAAATCGGCATCGTGAAAGATGTAGCCGACCTTGCCCTGCTTGCCGAGCGCGTCGGCCATTGCGATCCCGGCCTTATTGCCCATCTGGAAAAGGTCGTCCGAAACGATGGTCACATAGTCCTTGTCGTGAACGTAGCCTGCTGGCGAATTGTCGACGAATCCCAATTTCACGCCGGCCTGGCGCGCAGGATCATAGACGGTGGCCGCACTTGCGGGATCGACCGGTAGGGACAGTATAATCGAGGGCTTTTTGGCGAGTACTGTCTCGACGTCGGATTTCTGCCGGGCTGCATCAAAGCCGGCGTCGGTCTGAGCGACCACCGTGATGCCGAGCCGCTTCAACTCGTCCTGGGCGCCGCTGTTCACCGCGTTGGTGTATTCGCTCATCTCATGCCAGACCAGCGCGGCGGTGTATTTGCCGTCCTTGATCTGCTGCTCCTCAGCTGGTGTGAGCACGACGCTCTTTGCCGGCGTCGGCTTTTCCCCGTTCGGTCCCGTGGTGGTGCCGTCGGCTGCGAAGGCGTTGGCGGCGACGAGCGCTACCAGTGCCGACAACATTCCAATTGCTGTGCGCATGTCAGTTCCCCTTGTTTTTATGGTGTCGGCGGCCCTCATTGGCCGCCGGCATTCGCCTGTCACTTGGCCGCGTCGAGCACCGATTGCGGTGCGTCGCGGTTCAACGAATCCTTCCAGCCCTGCGCAACGTTCTGCTTGGTCACGGTAAGCGCCGGGGCAACGACGAAGGCCGGCGTCTCCTGGCCGAGCAGCGCCTTGACGCCGACAGCGGCCATGGCGCGACCGAGCTCATACGCCTTGTCGGCCACCAGTGCGGTCACATTGCCGCCCTTGACCATATCGAGCGCCACCGGTTCGGCGAGGTCGAGCGTGACGATCTTGGTCTTGGTGTTTCCGCTTGCCCGCAAGGCCGACAGCACGCCGTCGGCCGGTTCGGCCCAGGTGACGTAGATGCCGTCAAGATCGGGATGCTGCACGAGCATGGCGCTGGCCAGCTCTTCTGCCCGCGCCGGATCGGAGATCCCCTGCTCGGCGACGATCTTGATACCGGGATAATCCTTCTCGATCGTTGTCTTGAAAGCCTGGTCGCGCTGGTTCGTCACATAGTAACTGGCGTCGTGGAAGATGTAGCCGACCTTGCCTTTGCCATCGAGCGCCTTGGCCAGTGCATCGGCCGCGTGCTTGCCCATCTGGAACAGGTCGTCAGTGACGATGGCGGCATAGTCGGTTCCGTGCTTGTAGCCTTTCGGCAGATTCGAAAGGAATACCAGCTTGGTGCCGTCGGTGAGCGCCTGACGGAAAGCCTCGGCCGAAGTGACCGGATCGAGGGGCAGCGACAGGATGACGTTTGGCTTGGCTGCGAGCGCGGTTTCGATGTCGCTGCGCTGGCGCGCCGCGTCAAAGCCGGCGTCGGTGGTCACGACGATCTGAATGCCAGCACGGGCAAATTCATCCTTGGCGCCGGCGCTGACCGCATTGGTGAAGTCGGACGAGGTGTGCCACAGCAGCGCGGCCTTGTAGCCCTTCTCCTTCACTGCGGCCAGATCTGTGTCCGACAGAGTAACCTCGGCGCTGGGCGTCGCCGTCTCGCCGCTCGGTCCCACTGTCTGTGCGCCGGCTCCGCCGGCCAACAGCATCAGACTGCCTGCAAGTGCTGTAGCAACAAGTCTGTCTATCAGCATGGTAGTTCTCCCATTTTCGCTCTCAGTTGTCCTTTATTCCGTAACGCCGCAATACTCCGCCATGAACCGGGCGAAGCCTACGATGCCCGCCAGATATTCCTCGACATCGACGTGTTCGTCGAAGGTGTGGCAGTTGCGAATGTCGCCTGGCGCGCAGTACACGGCGGGGATGCCGAGCCGGTTGGTGAAAAATGATGACTCTGACCAGAATGGCGCGCCTTCGATGGCGCCGCGACCAGCCATCGATCGGGCCATGGCGGCAGCAAGGGCGCCGACCTCCGGCCTGTCAGGTGCAATCTCGGCGGCGTTACCCCCGAGCGGATGATCGCGGCCTGCCGGATAGGCGAACGCCAACATGATTTCAGGATCGGTGATGGCGCCGCGCACCACTGCCTCGATTTCGGCGGCGGCCTCGTCCAGTGACTCGCCGGGCAACAGCTTGCGGATCAGCGACAACGTGCAGCGTTCGGGCACCGCGATGTAGCCTCCGCCCGCAAGCCCGGTGATCAGCAGGAAGCCACGCCCAATCAGCGGGTGCTCGGCTCTGGTTGCAACATCTTCCGAATGCTTCCACAGCGCGCTCATGACGGCGTGGCTTGCACGCAAGGCATCCTTGCCGAGTTCGGGTACGCCGAAATAGGCCGATCGTCCGGTGACGGTGATGTCGGTAATGAAGAAGCCGATTTGGGCCGGATAAACCGAAAGGCGGGTAGGCTCCACATAGACGATGAAATCGGGCGCCACGACTTCGCCTCTCTCGATGCGGCCGACGAAGTCCTTGATGCCGGCGGAGACGCCGATTCCAGGCTGGCCGCTCTCCTCGTCGCCGACGAAGGCAAAGGCAACGTCGCCGGCCAGTTCGATGTCGGCCGTGTCGAGCAGAGAGAGTGCCGACAGCGCGGAGCAGATGCCGGCCTTGAGGTCGCCGGCGCCGCGGCCCCAGATCTGCCCGTCGATCATTGGCGCGGCAAACGGATCCTGCCTGGCGGTGCCAGCCCAGTGCTCGCGCCAGCCCTCGACATGAACCGTATCGGTGTGGCCGATGAAGAGCAGCCGCTTGCCGGCGCCGGCACCTTTGCGCTCACCCCAGACATTGGGCCGGCCGGGCGCGAATTCCGCACGCCGAATTTCGCTCAAGCCAAGCATGCGCATGCGGTGTTCAAGGAAGGCGACAAAGTTTTCTTCGTGACCGGTTATGCTTTCGCGGCCGATTGCCCCCTGCAGAAGCTCCACCGCTGCGTCGCAATCGAGGGCGGCGCGCAAGCGGGCGGTGATGTCCTTTGAAGCGGTCATAGCGTGGCCTCGCGCAGCACGGCCGAACTGGCTGGGGGAAGCGAAATGCGTCCGTCGGGCGCGTCGACGCCGAACAGTTTGTTGTGCAACTGGCCGAGCCCGATGGCGGCGGCGCCGATGAGCGCTGCCCGCGACCCGAGTTCGCTGGCCTCAACGGCGATAGG
This sequence comes from Mesorhizobium sp. M0894, assembly GCF_040319725.1. Taxonomy (NCBI): domain Bacteria; kingdom Pseudomonadati; phylum Pseudomonadota; class Alphaproteobacteria; order Hyphomicrobiales; family Phyllobacteriaceae; genus Mesorhizobium; species Mesorhizobium sp. M0894. Next base: position 259,002 of record NZ_JAMYOG010000005.1, read on the forward strand.
ATAGGGGAAGCAGCGCGGCAGCAGGTCCCTAACGCGCAACAGGATTTCCGGCCGCAGCCCGATCGAGCCGCCCAGGACGACCTTTTGCGGATTGGCAATTGCCGCTATGGCCACAATGCCTTGCGCCAGGTAGCGCGCGGTTTCGTCGAGCACCGTCGCGGCATGCCTGTCTCCGGCCAATGCACTGTGGAAAATCGTCGGCACGTTGACGATGTTGCCCGTCAGCGCCGCGTAGCGTTCAACCATGGCGTTGGTTGCGACCACGCGCTCGAAAGCGCCGGCGCGCAACGATGTCGGCGCGAAAGGATCGGCGCCAATCGGCAAAAAGCCCATCTCGCCGGCTGCATTGCTGGCGCCCCGCACCAGATTGCCTCCAACCATGAGGCCGCTGCCGATGCCGGTACCCAGCGCTATGAAGGCGAGATTGTCGATACCGCGGCCGCACCCCTGCCAGTTCTCGCCGAGCACCGCCAGATTGACATCGTTCTCGATCACCACATGAAACCCGAATGCGTGCTCGAAAGCGCGAACGACATTCATTGTGCCAAAGCCGGCAATATTCGGGGCAAGCAGGACGCGGCCGGTCTTCTTGTCGGGTGCACCGGGAACACCAATCACCGCCAGCCTTATCTTTGTGCGCGAGATGCGGTGCCTCTGGGCCGCCTGAAGCGCTAGATCCACGATCTGGTCGACGACGAACTGTCCGCCCCGAGGATCGGTCGGCGCCGTTTCCTCCGCGAATATCTGGCAGGCAAGATCGGTGAGGGCGACCCGGACTTTGGCGCCGCCGAGGTCGACCGCCGCGATGTAGGCCGCGTTAAATACGAGTTCGTAAGTGACAGCCGTGCGTCCGACATGTCCGCTCGTGCGCCCCGTTTCCTGCACCCAGCCTTCCTGCTCGAGTGTCCTGACGATCTCGGAGATTGTCTGCTTAGACAAGCCGGTCTGCTTTGCGATTGAAGCGCGCGAGATCGGCCCACCTTGCACGATCGCCTCCATGACGGAGCGCTGCGAGAACTGACGAGAAATGCGTGGCACGTCGTTCAACAGCAGCTCCGATTAATTCGTTCTGTCACCGAACTTAATAATCATTTTGGACGGCAGTCAACTGGCCGCTCAAAAGAGGGGTTTGTACACCGGGGAAAAACAGCAGCGCTGGCGATCTAACGTCCCGGTGAAAAGCAGGAAGCCCTTCGAAGGCGACTACCAGGTGTTACCGATTTGCGGCGTTGGTGGCGATGACCAAGCTGCGTCGCCGCACCCGATCGTCGACCGCTCGCTTGCCAAGCTCAGGAAGGTGAAGTCGTCCGATATCGGCATCGTCGTCGCCGACGGGCTCATCAATTGCGAGATTGCACCGCAATCCATCGATCGCCTGGCGGTTATGCGAGGTTCTCCTTGGTTCGATGGGCATGTCACTGCCTGACTTCATCGGGGATGCCGAGGCGAAAGTCGCCGCCAAACTCATCGCCGCCGCTGCCGATGACGGCGCTAAGGCGGTCCTGGGAGATGTCGACGCTCACAAGAACGCCTGGGCCGCCAAGAGCAACGAGGAGCGCACCACGCTCAGCCAGTCGGCGGCCGGTTGGGCAATCCGCCCGGCCGGCCATCGGGTGAACTGTCCATCGTGCGCTTCCCAAGCGTTGGTCGTGGGTGAGCCCGTCACTGCGCCGACACAGAAACTCGAGGACGGCGAGATCACCGAGACGCAGATATCTGCCCAATCGTTTCGAGTGCATCGCCTGCGGCTTGAAGATCAACGGCTTTTCGCGCCTCGCTGCGGCTGGCCTGGAGAGCGCTACAAGAAGACCTAAGTCTATGACGCAGCGGAATATTATGCGCCGCAGGACAACTATGAAGGCTATGAGGATGACAACAACGAACGTTGATCCTGCGGAAAAGGGCGCAGGGCAGGGGCATGACCCGTGCTGGACTGGTCGCTTCCGCTCGGCGCGAGCCCTCATTCGACGGGGCTCCATTGCTCGACCGTAATACCAGTGCATTCGGCAAAAGCAGATCGAGAATGCGGCCGAGCAGACTGGCGACGCCCGTAGACAGGCATGACTTTCGCGCATTTCAGATTCGAGAAAGTCCTTGACTCTTGACGCCTATTGGCGGACTTTTGCGCATCTGAAGTGCGAGAAAGTCCGTGTCCATACTGCTGGTTGGAGAGACAATAGACAAGAGACGTGCGCATGCGCTAGCGGTGGTAGGGGAACTCGTCCCGCTCGTCCGCGGTGTTTATGCACGATCAGGCGACGACGTTGAGCAAGCAGTTTTAGGCCACGCCGTACGCATCGCGCGCTACCTCTATCCTACTGCCTATCTATCATCGGCCTCTGCCCAACTTCTTGCTCCCACACCTGACGGCCGCCTGTTCGTTAGCGGTCGGCGTAATCAACGAACCCGGTTACGGACGCTCGAAATAATCCAAAACGAGGCGCCTCCCCATCCTTCGACTGCCTCTGCGGTGGTAGGGGACGATCTTGGCGAGCTGCGAGTTGACGTTTCCTCGCCGCGCCAACGCTTCCTGGAAGCATTCCGCTTGCGGAGCGAGCATGCTAGCGCCATCACCGAACTGATGCGGGCCGACATGGCGGCAAGACTCATAGAAGAACACGGCTCGCCACAGGTGGCCGCTGACGCGGTCTGGGCGTTGGCCCGCGAGAACGGATGGTACCGCGAAGGGGAGGGCGCTGAGCGTTATCTGATTGCGCGCCCGGCGGCGGCCAAGGGCCCCGTTAACAAGGCGGCCCTGGATTTCCTTGTGGCATGGCATGGGGATCCTCTCGGTCGTCTAATCCACGATGGATTCGAGTGGCGCTGGAAGCCTGTGAGGCGCAGCGGCCCGCCACTCGTTCGACAGACTGCACCAGGCAAGCTGCCGGCTTTCATCGAGTCGCTCCTCCCAGAAGGATGGCTCGCGCAAGTGCTCCGTCAGCGGGATGAACGCGAAGCGCTGCGAAGCGGCAAGCGCTACATGTCAAATATCGCGGTCGTCGAGAGCCAAGCCGAGCTTAACGTCCTGCCGCGAGACGAACTCGACACCAAACTTGTCGCGTTCACCGACGATGGGCGCTTCACTGGTCGATACGTCGGCCCGTCGCGAGGCGAGATCCAGGAGACGTTCGAGCACAACTTGGCTCAGCTGTTTGCGCGCGCGGAAATGCCGAGATTATCGGGTGTCCAGATTAAGGCGCCGATGAATTTGGCATCGGACGGCGCGCTGCTACCCGCGATCGATCTGCCATTCACTCACATCCTTAAGCCGGCCGGAACCGCGGGCTTCGAAATGCTGCCGGTCGTCGAATGGCTTTGTCTTGAACTTGGTCGCGCAGCGGGCTTCGAGGTTCCGGCCGCCGCGCTCATCGACATGCCGGATGGGATGTCACCTGCATTGGTCGTCGAGCGATTCGACGTGCGACGCGGGCCCGATGATCGACGCTTCCTAGCGCTCGAGGACTTCTGTTCGGTTCTCGATCTGCCGACCTCAGCCAAATACGACGGCACAATCGAACGCATGGCGCGCGGTTTGCGGCCGCTTTCGACCGACCCTGCCGCCGATATCGAGACCTTGTTCCGCCGGGCGTTTTTCGCGTGGCTGATCGCCGACGGGGACATGCATCTCAAGAACCTGGCGCTCCTCAAGATTGCAGGCCCTGGCTCCAAGCGGTTCGAGACCGTCCGGTTCGCATCCCTTTACGACGCCGTGACGACCCGCGTCTTTCCGGGGCTTGGTGGCGATCGTATGGCGCTGAAGCTCAACGGTAAGGACGACCGGCTTACACGGCAGGACTTCCTAACTCTCGCGCGCACGATCGAGTTGCCGGTCACTCGCGCGGAAGAAGCGATAGGTTCGATCGCCGCTGCCCTGCGCGAAGCAGCGCGCATGCTCGCTCTGCCGTCCTTTGCCGAACGGGCTGATCCCGCTCAAACAGCGGCGGAGCGAGTGAAGGCGATCGTGCGCGACCGCGCTGAGGCGTTTTCATGAGCACCCATGGGATCAAGATCTATGTCGGCGTCACCGATCTAGATTGGTTCGAATTTCTGTCGCGCCGCCAGGACGTTGACGAGGTGAACATCTGGCAGCCCGGGGGGGCGGTCGCAGTTCCGAGCGCTCCAACCGGGCGAACTGTTTCTCTTCAAGCTTCATAGCCCCAACAACTTCATCGTCGGCGGCGGGCTGTTCGGGCAGGCGTTCACACATCGCCGTATGTGGACGGCTCTCCCTCTTTGTTCAGACGAACTGATATACCAGCCATGCTCTGCCCTTCAGCAACAAACATGTTGAAGATGCCCCTCACAAGCCTGATTTCGTTTGGCGGGCCAGGGACAAGGAGAACACGTTCGCCAGCGAGCCCTTTCTGTTCTCCAGAGCCGAGAACGTAACGGGGCTCCCATCCTTATCCAGCAACATTCGCCGGACGCCGTAGGGCACGGGTCCCCCTTTGGCTGAATCCGAGACGAGCCTGCTGCAGCTGCGCTCTGGAGACCTTTGGGGACAGCTCGCGGCTGTACTCGCTTGCCATCACCCGTTTCATATTTTTGAGGATTGCAGAGACCATGCTGCCATCGTTATCGAACTGCTCGCCGCAATATTCCCCCGCCACGCCCCGCTTCGCGCCTCGAAGCTGACCTCCGTGATTTCGTGTCCAAATGTCGCGTTTCAGGCCGTACTCGGACACCTGAAGAACGCCTTCACGAGATTAGCGAAGCATCGTCACGATGGAGACGGCGAAATCGACGGGGAAGATGAAAGCTGAGCAGTCAGCGACGCCGGCAGAGGCGGCTTCGGCCGTCCCTTCCTGACGTTTGATGGCAATGGATGACGTCAGGGTGCTGCACCACGGCGGCGACGAGCCCGACACCATACCGCAGGCGATCGACGCGACGGCGCCAAGGGCCGTACCTGACTCTATGTTCCCTTCACGATTCTCGGTTTAGTCGGTCGGCGGGGTTGAGCCGCGCCCTCGATGGCCAAGCCAGCCGCTTCTCGTCTTCGATGGCGCGATCGACTGCCTCAATTTCCTCTTGAAGCACCTTCATCTCGGCTCCGTAGCTGGAGCCGTCGCTGTCCCCGATCTGAAAGCCACTTGCCCGCATTGCGTCGCGAGTATGGTGCACGTTACGGACTCCTTCGCGTCGAGTCGCGACCAGGATTTCCCTGAACTCACCAAGACGTTCAACGTGACTGCGAGCCATTGCGTCCTCCTATTTCATCGTCATCGTCGCCGACGGCGATTCAGAACGGCTAAAACTTACTGCGCAGAAGGTTTAAGTGACTTTAAGAGATACTCTCGACAAAGCATGAGTGCGGAAGCTCAAATTTGAAATTTGAACGTCTTGCAATAGCGTGAAGCGCGGCAGACGGAAATTGGCTTGGGACCCGACCGATCACAGACCAGGTGCTAGAGGCTGCGCCTGTGCCACCTCCGAAGCTGCGCAATTTACCGACATCGGGTTTTGTGTCGAAGTGCGTCAACGAGGTGAGTCCTAACAACTGCAAAATGTTTGAAGGTTTCAAGAGGCGGGGTGCGCCTCGCCGGCCGTCACAGGAATGAGAACCCCAAACCGGGGGCATGCATTCCATATCATCGTCATGACGGAACTGCCGCCGCAGATCGGAGCGTCTGAACGTCGTCATTTCCATTCTGTCGTCAGGAGCAGTGTGTTCGGGCCAACCCACCCGTCCGGGCTTCCCCACATCGCAAGCTGGTCGCAATATCGGCCCAGGCTGCCTCCTGCGCGGCCGGCGCTAGTCGCGACAGCATCGCCAAGTCGTTTTTCGCTGCGTTTGGAAGAAGGGATACTCTCGCGAACCAAATGGCCGCCTGGCGCAAAAGCGAGGCGGCGGGGCGAGAAATATCGCCTGCCCTTGAAGGTAAGCTGTTGCTAAGTGCCGGTGAGAGGCATGGCTTGCGGTGGGCGTACGGGCACGGCCGAGCGCACCTACTTGAAGGTTTGGAGAAGGCCAACTGTCGGTCTAGCTTTGCAGACGGGGCCGGATGCTGTTTCTCGAGGATTGCGATGATCGTACATTTAGTAGACGGCACATACGAACTGTTTCGCCACTTCTACGGCCAACGCCGGTTCAACAACGGCCAAGACAAGCCGTTTGGCGCCGTCGTCGGCGTGCTGAACACAGTGCTGGAGATGAGCGAGAATGGCGCCACACACATTGGGGTGGCTACCGATCATGTAGTAGAATCGTTCAGAAATCAGCTCTGGCCGGGCTACAAGACCGGGGATGGCATCGAGCCGGCATTGCTCGCGCAGTTTCACCCCCTCGAGAAAGCCTTGGCGGCGATGGGAGTGGCGGTCTGGCCGATGATCGAGCTGGAAGCCGACGACGCGCTGGCCTCCGCGGCGCACAGCGCGGCTGCCGATGGGCGCGTGCAGAAGGTGTGCATCTGGACGCCGGACAAGGATCTCGCGCAGTGTGTGCGCGGTGACCATGTGGTCCAGGTAGACCGCAGGACCCAGAAAATTCGCGATGCCGCGGGTGTACGCGAGAAGTTCGGAGTTGAGCCGGCCCTCATTCCAGATTTCCTCGCGCTCGTCGGTGATGCCGCCGATGGCTATCCGGGTCTCGAAGGCATCGGCCTGGTCTCGGCCGCCCGGCTGCTTGGCCGCTACGGCCCTCTTGAAAGCTTTCCGCCTGAAGCCCTCGGCAAGCGTAGAGAGCTCGCGCTTTTATTCAAAAATCTCGCGACGCTTCGCACGGACGCTCGGCTGTTCGATGACGTCGAAGAGCTGCGCTGGCGCGGCCCGACCAAAGCGTTCGAGACGTGCGTGATCCAGCTAACTGACACCCGGCTCCTCGCACGTGCTCTCAACGCTCGCCGAAACTGACTTCGGGAGGCGAGATCTGGAAGCGGCCTTTAAAAGGCCAGCGTCGATTCCCGATCGCACAGGGGCACTGTGCACGCGGGAACAGTCTGGAATAAGACACAGGCAAATGTGCCGGCTGGGGGCAGGCGCTCACACAGCATCTGAGTTGTGGGTGGCGTTCAATGGCATACTAGCGTCCACCTGGGACCTTCAGGAGACTGGAGCTGCCAGCCATTGCAGGAGGAGCAGCCGCGGGATCGGAAACGTTTTGTCAGCAGAAAATAGGGTCATGTTGCAAAGCATCTCTCCGAACGCTGCGCCGGTGCTATGGTGTGCCCGCACTCATCAGACGGCAAGGATATGAGGCATGCCCGCAGTCACCCGCCGTACACTTCTTGCGTTCACCGCCGTTGCGTCTGTCATTGAACCGACGTTTGCTGAAGGCGAAGGTATCTCGCGCGAACTGCAGGCGCTGATCGCAAGGCATGAAACCGCCTATGCCGCGCTCCACAGGGTTGTTCATCGAGCGGGCAGCAACTGGCACGACCGCAAGACGGCAGACCGAATTGAAGAGCAAGCCTTGCTGGCCATCTGTTCCTATCCTGCGACCAGCCGAGGCGACCGCCGGGTCAAGGCCGAGTACCTGTTGACTGTTGAGGCACGAGGCGAACTCGACTTGAAAGAGCACATGCAGGCCATCCTACGCTCAACGATGCGGGGCTGATCGATCGCAGTACCCGCGGGGACCAGACCGCGCGTTGCCGGAGCGCGGCGCGGCCTCGGAGTAATGACGACGCAGACATTCTGTTTGGGTTACCGCGCAGAAAAGGAACCCGAAGATGCGTCAATCCCCCGCGAAGACCGCCTCATCGGCTGGTAGCGAGCCCCCGCCGACGCGGCAAGTATGCAAATTTGGTGAAATTCTCGGAAGCGGCTCAGTTTCGAGAATCGCCAAGGCCTCATCGGATGACTGTGCCTGTCGGAGTCGCTCCCGAACTTGAGATGTCCGAAGCACCCGGCATATTTGCGAAAGGCGGAAGTAGCAGAGCGCGGCCAGAGTACAGTGTAAATGAGATCGACTGGGTCGTCGTCGGGGCCGTCGAAATCGATAGGCTGGGCCAAGCGTGTCAAAGACGCGACAGGCGAAGAGATCATACCCAGTAGAGCGTGAGGGATCGCGACACCACGACCGATGCCCGTCGAGCCGAAATCCTCGCGGTCGAAGAGACTACGGAGAACCACCTGCTCGTCAAGCCCGGCTCTTCGCGCAATTCTGATCGCGATTTTTGTCAAGGCTGATTGCTTTCCTTTAGTCGCAAGGTCAAGCGAAATGTCTTCTTCTGACAAGATGGGGCAGACCGTCAGAGTAACCTCAATGTGGATCCCAAACGCGATCGCAAATGGGGTGCAGCGCACTGCTTGGCCAGCGCAGAATTCACCGTCGGATAAGTGGCTGTCCCGGACGCGAAGCCAGGGCCTTCTCGCGTCCGGGCTAATAGCCCGTTTTGAGGCGTTTCGGCTCTCGCGGGAGAAGGCAGTATTTCGGGCTTCAGGTGGGGTGGCTCTTCAGTGTTAGCGAGGCCGGCATGACCTCACATCAGGTCTTCAACCATCCGCGCACATTTCCCCAGACCTGTGCTGGTCCCTCTTGTTCTAAGGAGTCCCTGTTCAGCCGCGGCCGCCTTGAAGGCCTCGAACGCAGCTTGCTGGCTGCAATGCCCGGCGAGCGATTCCTCGACCATTCGGATCGCCTTGAGCCGCCCCGGCTTTCCCATTCTAGGCCATGGCTGCTGAAGCACCTTCATTGCGTCGGCTATGGACGCGACCACCGTCAGGTTGCGATTGAGGCAAATTGTAATTGGACTGAAGGCCCGCATTCTTGTCGCTCCCCACGATTGAACGCGGCTAAACGCGAAGACAAGGGCAGTGGTTGCATGAATGTGGATCACGGCGAATTCAAAGAACCGCTGGCCGATGCGATTGAGGCTGAGCAGGCTCTCCTTGGGCCCGGCTCTTTGCCTCGCCGGACCATCCTTCTCGTCGAACAACAGGACCCGACCGGCAAAAAGCATCTGCGCACCGTCCGACGCCGCGAACCATTTTTCGAGTTCGTCACGCCGCTTGCCCGACAGCTTCTCAAGTACACCGCGACGAATTCGGCGACTGTGAGGGAGGAGATGAAAAGGTTATGGTCGTTTCGTTCGGCTGTCCTTTAGAGCAGGGGCTCCGAGTCGGTTTGTATCGAGCAGATGTCGCATCAGATCTTGACCTGGAGATCGGCTCCGGCAGCCGGGATCGGCGCAGCGCGGCAACGATGCCATGTTCCTTCGGCGGCTCACCGACGATGGTCTGGCTGACGGCCCCGCGAAGGCGCGAAGCATCGGGGCCTTCTTCTGCCAGTCGGGCGAGCCAACTTTCTTTGGCTGGGAGGGCGGCGCACTGCTTCGGCTCCGAACTGTTGACACATGCACCAAGCTGACAGACCGGAAGCGGCGGCGTGCCCTGACGTCATGGAGACTAGCCCCGCTCCCGAAGCCCGCAGATTGTGATCTCGTTGGCTATGCAGAGCATCCAGCCGTCGTTTCCGAGCGGGCGTTCGTGTTTGGGAAGTGCATCTCGCACGCGCTCGCTAGACGACCACCGGCGGCTATAAATACCTCTCGGCGGTGGGCCGTACTGAGCCGGCGGCGGAGTTTCAGCTTTCGGCCCAACAGCGCTCTGCCGGCCTTGATGCACTCACCACCCTCCAGCTCGCGTGTTGGTGGCCGGAAAATCGCCACTACAACCGCCATCGACTCAAAGTCGAAAGCTACACGCCTGAGGCGCTGTCATTGGCTGAGATCCGGAATAGTCGGTCAGTCTGATAGTCTTGATTGTTGCCGCCGTGCGCCGGAGCAGGGCAGCACGCTCCGCCATCGTTCATTGACGGGCTTCGTTGGCCGGGTGTAGCAGCTCGGATACGAACAGGTCTACGACCGGAATTCCAGTTCCCCCAACTCCTCCTACGTTACATTAGCAGTTGCGGAACCTTCTGCGCATTCGTCGGTTGGAATCTCGTACTCCACCGACCCCTAGCAATTGTGTTCCGCTGTTGGGTCACTTAGCCGCCGGTTCCGGCCGGCGGGCTTTTTGTTGTCGTGGTGGAACACCCGTTTGCGACGATGGTTCGGTTAACTAGGCGGGGAGCGCGGCTGAGAAAAGAGACAAGTGAGAGAGAACCGAACATCGATGCTGTACGAGCACTGATCGAGGTTGAGCGCGCAGCACGAGATGCAAAGACCGCTCGGATCGGGGAGTGCGCTTGGAGGCTGCAAGGGGGCACCCCTGTGCAACCGACACCGAAGAGGAGCCGGAACGGCAAGCACGCGTGGTCGAACCGAAGCGCTGCGTGCGCTACACGACGCAGATCGATAGGGAACGGATGGTCATTTTCGTCCTGGCGAAATCGCCGCTCGAGTTCCGCGCGGCAAGTCGATCTCGTCCGTCATCATCTCCAACATGACGAGGTCGTCAATGTTGGAATGGCCGCCTTGCCGCCACACCCCTTCGGCCAGTGACTGCAGAAAAGCCATGACGCCGGCGAACGGCTAGCCAGCTCGGCCTTGTCGGGTCGAATTCCTGCTTGGGGAACGGTCTGCCGGAATTGTTCGCGCGAGGCAGCAGGATCGGAAAGAGACACATATGGCAGCAGCCCAATGGTTTGTGATTGTCGGTATCTTAACGTCAGCGCCGGGCACGCCGTTCGCGTAGGACTGTCACTACGCGGTGTTTTCAGCCTGCAATCAGTGCTCCCCTTCGCCCTTCGCAAGATAGTTATGCATGTCACTTGCCGCGACCGCTGCGTGCCCGAACGCGACGGCAAGCTGGTTGATCTCGTCGACGACATCTCCAGCTGCATAGAGTCCCGGCACGGCGGTGCGCTGGTGCGAATCCACGACAAGATTGCCGGCTCGGTCACATTCTGCACCAAGGTCGGTCGCTAGCCTCGAGCGGATGATCGACCCCATCGCAGGGTAGATGGTGTCAAACGAGAGCGTCCTGCCGTCGACGAGTTCGACAACTGCCCGACGGCCCTCAGCTGAAATTGCGTCTCGGGCGCATGCGCCGAACTCGATTCCAGCCCTTTTTAGCCTAAGAACGTCATCCGGGCTGGGCTGGGCTGCATCAGCAATCAGCAAAGTTACGTCTCGAGTGAAGGTCCGCATGAACAGCGCCTTTTTCATTGCGTGTTCGGCCGGTCCGATGACGGCCACCCGTTTGTCAATGACCTCATAGCCGTCGCAGATAGGGCACAATCGCAAGGCTCCGGCTTTAATCATGTCGGCGGTGCCCGGAACGTCGGGGAGGCTGTCGACGACACCAGTGGCAATAAGCAGTGAGCGGGCATGAATGGGAGATGAAGCCTGCGCTAAAAATCCATTCTCCGCGATGCGAATGCCCACGACCGTATCGCACACCCAATCTGCGCCGTGCCGGGTGGCCTGCAGTTTGAGGCGGTGAAGCAGGTCAGGGCCGGTGATTCCGCGCGGGAAGCCCGGGCAGTTGCGCGTCAAGGGAATCCAGTTTGCCCGGCTTTGACCTGCATCGACGACAACTACCCGACGCCGAAAACGTCCAAGGTAGGTCGCGGCCACGAGGCCTGCTGGCCCGCCGCCCACAACCAGGGAGTCAAACATCCGATCGCGGCGCGCTTTGTCTCTGTCGACCATTCAGAAATCCTGACACCGCAAAACCGCACCGTGAGTGCACCGTGGACCACGTTGAAAGGAAACGCCGAACCGCCAATTTGGTTACCAAGTATTGGTTGCTGGGGCATAGCTGCATGCTTCCCACGTTGCGTTCGACCCGGCGCTCAGGAGTATGCTGGCACGAGCCTGGCTCGCGCAATGGCAACGCCATGGTGAAATGCAGGCCCTCGGGATTGTCCCTCGGGGTTGTAGTGTAATTCGATCTTTGCATTGCAATGCACGGCAACTACCTTTCCCAGCAATGTCGTTCCAAAGCCTCGCCGCTTCAGTGGCTCCACGGCGGGGCCGTTTCGCTCCTGCCGGTCGAGGTAAACAACCTGCTCAGCCGCGGAACCGCGGATCCACCATCGCACCTTGAGGCGGCCTTGAGAGCGCCGCGTGAGAGTAGCAGCAAGCGATGGTGGACTTCCCGACACCTGAGAGGGCCGATCAAGAGCGAGCTTGTGCCCCGATCGAGGCGGCCGCCGATCAGAGTGTCCACGGAATTTCCGCTTAAGGCCGGCGAGCCGTGTTCGGCTTTAGGGTGCTCGGCGGCTACCAGCCGCGCAAAGACGGTAACGACGTCCGGCTGGATGACGAAGTCGTGGTAGCCGCCGCGTATTTATGCCCCACGCATCTTGATGACCTGCAAGCGACGCCGCTCGCCACCATGAGTCGGCGTCAGTGGGGCCATCGTGAAGGAACAACAAGGCACTGGCCTCGTTAGAGCCGTACATCCATCGATAGCTTTCAACAGGAGATGAGAATGGCGACGACGCGAAGATCACAGGGCAGTTCCAAGGGCTTGGAAGACCTTTTCTACGATGGTCTGAAGGACATCTACTACGTCGAACGGAAGATTCTGACCGCCTTAAAGAAAATGGCAAAGGGCGCAGAGTCCGAAGAGCTGAAGGCCGCGTTCGAAAAGCATCGAGACGAGACAGAAGGTCAAATCGAGCGCCTGCAGCAGGTTTTCGACGCGTTTGGCAAGAGGGCTCAGGGTAAGACGTGCCCAGCGATCGATGGCATGATCGAGGAGGGGCAGGAGATTTTGGAAGAATTCGGAGACGCTCCAGCATTGGACGCAGGGCTCGTGGCTGCAGCCCAGGCGGTCGAGCATTATGAAATCGCGCGCTACGGCACTCTTGTGACGTGGGCGGGCTTGCTCGGCCTACGAGACGCAGTCCCACTTCTGGAACAGACTCTCGAAGAAGAAAAAGCCACCGATGAGGCGCTCACCCAACTCGGCGAAACTGGCGTCAACGAACGGGCAATGCAGCAGGCCGCGTGAGGTCGCGCATTGCTGGGGTGGCCAATCCGAAATTTGCATCTTCGTGAGCAGCGCAATGGGCGAATTCGGATTTGGCCATTTCCTCTGTCGCTTGCCCGTCGAGCACACGTGTTTTGGCTCTAACCGCATTGTACTACTACGCGCACCAATGTGGGCGCGCCGGTTATGCAAAAACACCAACCCCGCCGCACGCGCCTGTATCGACGCAGCAAGAAGACTCGAGGGCGAGGACCTGCCGGTCATTCTGCCTTTCGAGCGGAGGGGCCTCCTCGACCGGCTGTTGGGAAGGAGGGCAGCATGAACCTGCTCGATATATTCAAGCGCCGCGGCAGCGCGTCCGTGGCGCGCGAGCGCTTGCAACTGCTGTTGGCTTACGAGCGCCGCAACCGCAACCAGCCCGATCTCGTCTCCGTGTTGCGCGAGGAAATCATGGCTGTGAACGCCAGGCAAGGCCAACACCTCGACGTGACGGCAGCCTCATCGAAATCGAAGAGGCGACCGAACCTGGCAAAGGGCGGTCGCCGAACGCAAGTACTTGCGCCATCCCTGGCCGACAGGATGCCGGTATGAACGAGGAACCGGCTCGTCGGCCCGCGGCAGATCCTTCTGGCATCGAGAGCTTTTTCATGGCTGGTTTCGAGTGTTCCTCGCATCGACGTGCCGACGGGGTGCGCCTTGATCTGATCCGTGCGACCTCACATGACACCCATGCATCCGGCGACTATCGCCACTGTGCCGAGCTTGGGCTTCGCACGATCCGCGACGGCTTGCGCTGGCACTTGATCGAAACAGCGCCGGGAGTCTTTGACTGGTCGAGCTGGATGTTGGTGATCGAAGCAGCCCAGGCGGCCGGGGTGCAGGTCATCTGGGATATCTTCCACTATGGTTCGCCAGACCACGTCGACCAAGGTGGCCCCGGCTTTGTCGAGGCCTATGTCCGTTTCGCCGCGGAAGCTGTTCGGGTTCATCGCTTAGCCACCGGAGTGGCTCCCCTGGTGTGTCCGATCAACGAAATTTCTTTCTTTGCGTGGGCGGTGGAGGTCGGCTATTTCCCGCGCGCCGGGCAGAATAAGCGCGGATGGTTCAAACGCCACCTTGTCAGGGCAGCGATCGCCGGGATCAGAGCAATGCGGGAGGCCGAACCCAGTTGCAGGTTCATCTGGGCTGAACCGCTCATCCATATTGCTCCTCGTGACCGCAGTCGCGCCGAGCGGCGGCGCGCCGAAAATGCTCGTCAGGGCCAGTTCGAGGCTTACGACATGCTGGTCGGGCGCGCTGAGCCGGAGTTGGGTGGCAGCGAGGACCTTGTCGACGTCATAGGCCTCAACTTCTATCCGCACAACCAATGGTACTTGAATGGGCCAACGATACCGATGGGACACCACGAATACCGGGCGCTTTCGGAAATGCTGGTCGAGGTCGACGAGCGCTACAAGAAGCCGATGATTATTGCCGAGACCGGCGCCGAGGGGTCGGGACGGCCGGCTTGGCTCCATTATGTTTGCGACGAAGTGCGCGATGCGATGAGCCTCGGCGCACCTATTCAGGGCATATGCCTGTACCCGGTGACGGCCTACCCCGGTTGGGACAATTCGCGCCACGCCGAAGTAGGCTTGTTCTCCACCATTCATGCGAACGGCTCGCGCACTCTTCACAAGCCGCTTGCCGACGAGTTGGAGCGCCAACGCCGATTGTTCGAGGCCTTCGACAACGAGCCAGCAGGCGCGGTATAGCCCCGCCGATAGTGCGCCGCGCTTTAACTGCATCGGCAACGCGGTAAGCCTAAATCTGTCCACCGAGAAAGATCCTGGGGTCCTTGGCCGCAGCGATGATCGCCTCGCGTGCGACTCTTGGCGACTTTTCACCGCGCATGACGGCAAGGCACGCCTCGATTGTTGCGAGTCTCGACGCTTGCAAGCCGGCTCCGGCCAATCCTTCAGCAGAACCTCGGCCGCGTCCGTTACCGAGACAACAACCCTGTCGCGATCGATCCGGCCGGTTGAACGACTATCGGCTTTGTGAAACGTCTCGTACGCACGACCCCTCCAACGGCATATTAGCTTCGGCTGATCTTTGCGCCATCTCAAATGTTAATGGTCACCGCGAATGCAGCTTAATCCCGGCGCATCGTTCACTCCGCCGCCTCGCGCTGCCTCGGCATCTGCCCGATGCCGTTTACCGGCATGCTCTTTTGAAGGCGCGCGAACGTCGCCAAAGCCTGCCCGACGACCTGATCCATATTGTAATAGCGATATGTCGCCAGACGTCCGACGAACCAGACCTGTGGGCACGCCGCTGCCAACGCTTCGTAGCTCTTGTACAACGCCTCGTTTTCGGGCCGCGGCACCGGGTAATAGGGATCTCCGATGTCCGAGGGGTATTCGTAGGTCAGGCTGGTCTTCGGACTCTTCTGTCCGGTCAGATGCTTGTACTCGGTGATGCGGGTGTAGTTTTCCGTCTGCGGATAGTTGACGACGGCGACCGGCTGAAACTCCTCGCAATCAAGCGTCGTGTGCTCAAAGCGCAGCGAACGGTAGGGCAAGCGACCAAGCTTCCAGTCGAAATACTCGTCGATCGGACCGGTATAGATCATCCGCTGGAAGGGGATCTTGTCGCGAATTTCGCGGTAGTCGGTCTGCAGCATGATCTTGATCTTGGGATTATCCAGCATGCGCTGGAACATGCGCGTATACCCGCCTGCCGGCATTTTCTGGAAAGTGTCGCCAAAGTAGCGATCATCCCGATCGGTCCGGGTTGGGACTCGCGCCGTCACCGACTTGCTCAGCTGGGAAGGGTCAACACCCCACTGCTTCCTCGTGTAGCCGCGGAAGAATTTCTCGTAGAGCTCCCTGCCCACGGTGCTCACGACGACGTCTTCGGCTGTGCGGACTTCTTCCACCGTCTCTCGCCGGGAAGCGAAGAACTCCTGCAGCTGCTCGGATGTCAGCTTAAGGCCGTAAAGGCGATTTATGGTGTCTAGGTTGATCGGTATCGGCAGCAGCTTTCCGTCGACCAGCGACAGCACGCGGTGTTCGTAAGACCGCCATTCGGTGAACTGCGACAGGTAGTCGACGATCGATTGGGCGTTGGTGTGGAATATGTGCGGCCCATAGCGGTGGATCAGGATCCCTGCCTCGTCATAACAGTCATACGCATTGCCGCCGATGTGATTTCGTCTGTCGACGATCAGGACGCTTTCTTGTCGCTGCGATGCGATGCGTTCCGCCAGCACGCTGCCGGCGAAGCCGGCGCCGACGATCAGCCAGTCGAACATGCTCACGCTCCCCTCAGCAACGGCACGACGCTCTTCATCGCGTGGGCGCGCTGGATGTGGGCCGCCATCGCATTCCAGGTCTTCTCCCAGGACATATCGGCGAGGTAGGCGTCGGCTTTCTCCACCAGGAAATCGCGAGGACGCGCCAGGATGGATCGAAGCTTGGCTTCGACATCCTCGGCGTCGACAATGTCGACAAGGCCTTCGGCGCCGTAGGTGCGCACGACGTCGACGATCGCTGTCGAAACCACCGGCAGTCCTGCCGCCAGGAATTCAGGAGTCTTTGTCGGACTGATGTAGCGTGTCGCCTCGTTGAGCTTGAAAGGCATCCAGCCGGCACTCCAATGCCGGAGGTAGCGTGGCAGGTCGGCATAGGACTTGCCGCCCAGCCAATGCAGGTTGCTTGCCGTGGGCAGCCTCGCCGGATCGATCTTGACCACAGGGCCGAGCATGACGAATTGCACGTCCGGCATTGCTGCAGCCGTCTCCGCTACCAATTCGACGTCGAGCCGCTCGTCAATGACCCCGAAATACCCCACTCTCGGGTGAGGTATGTTGGCCTGGTCGAGTGGGTCCTCACCCGGCTCTCTCGCCTGATGGAAATGTGCAACGTCGATGCTGCTTGGAAAAGCAAAGATCGAACGATGCAGGCTTCGCTTGGCCTCGTAAAGGCTCTGCCCGCCCGTGAAGACGACATCGGCACGTTGCAACAGCGCCTTTTCCAACTGCGTCAACTCTGCGGGAGCGTCTTTGAACGCGGAGAGTTCATCCATGCAGTCGTAGACGCAGACGTCACAGGCGAGATGATCGCTGAAGCGTAGCGCCATGGGCGTGTAATACCAGGTCGTCAATCGGTCATGCGGCGTGGAGGCGAGGATCTGATCGACGAACCTGCGCTGGATCGCGTTCGCCCTGGTCGCGGAAGTACCAACTGGGATCAGCGGCGTCACAATTCTGATCGTAGGTGAAACATCGTTCACCCGCGTCGAAGCGTGGCGCCTTTCGTCGAAGATCGGCTCCTCGAAATAAATTAGCTGCTGCTGTTTTGAGGCGAGGGTCAGAATCTGTTGCGGTCTTTGGAATACAAAATTCCATCGGAGGTGGGAAAAGCAAAGTAAAATTGACGACTGTACGGTGGTGTTTGGTTTTAGGGAGGTGCCCACCGCCATTTCCATATAGAAATCCTTCGTTACAATTAGAAATTGCCTCGGCTAACATACGTTAATCGAGGCAGCTTCGAATGAAATTCCCAGCCATCTATATAACTTTCATCCCAGTAAGTTGTTCCATAGTTCCAAACTGTCTCGGGCGAGGCCAGCGGTCCGCTCCATTCCGGCCATGGCTCAACAGAGAAGGTCAAGCCGAACGACCCTGCATCCGGCTGACATGATGGCCGCTCCAGAAGCTGAAGCCCCGCGCCGTGCGTGACCTCACCCAAAATGTGGCGCATTGCCACAGAACGGTTGAAATCGTTCAATCGTTCAACAACCGTTCATGGGCGGAGTTATAAATGAGGGCTGCGAATCGATTCGGCTGAGTCACGCAGACGGTCCAAATGAAAGGGGTCCGCGAAACAATCGCGGGAATGCTTGCGAATGAAGATCGACTTTGAAACCAACGTCTTTCCACTGTTTCACCCGCAGGCGGTGGATGATCTGAAGGACCCTTGTCCGGTGTTCGATGGCACGCTCTGGCACGTCTTCGGCTCCAGCGGCACCGTCACAACCGAGAGCTGGAAAATCCTCCACGCCACAGCGCCGGATCTTTATGGACCCTGGACAGAGCACGAGGCGATCGTTTTGCCGGTAACCGGATCGGGCATTGCGGCGCCCGGCGTCATTCATGAGTGCGGCGTCTTCCATATGTTCATCCAGACCGAATTCATGAAGTCCGGCGGACGTTGCGAGCACGCGGTCTCCAATGACGGCTTTCATTGGGTGGTGCTCAATCCGGCGATATTGTCGCTGCCCGACACCGATGAGGACGGCATCTACGATCCCCATCCGGCAATCGTCGACGGCAAGCGCTACATCGTCTATTCAGGCATGCCCAAATTCACCAGGGTGCCCCAGCCTGATGTCTATCTGGCGCGCAGCCAATCCGATTCCTGGTTCGGGCCATGGAAACGTCTCGGCAAAATACTCGATCATCTCGACGTGCCGCATCACAATGCGCGCGAACACCCGGATTACGAATGGGGGATCGAAGGCGCGCAGCTCGTCGAGCTCCCGGACGGTCGTGTGCTTCTTAACGCCACCTGCTTCCTCCCCGAAGGTCCGCGCGGCAGCCGGCAGCGCGTCTTCTTCGCCATCGCCGATGACGTCAAGGGTCCCTACGTTTCCGTTGGCCCCGTTCTCGACCCTGGTGAGCCCGGCGAGAATGGCCATTCGACCGTAATGATCGAAGGCCGGCAATTGACTTTGTTCTACCAGAGCAGACGCGAGACGACGAACCACCGCTGGCGATATGGCTTGGCCAAGTGCGACTTGGATCGGCACATACTTTCCAGAGTAGCCTAGAGAACGTGATCCAATCGTAGCCGCTGGGCTACCCACCTCGTCCAGGTCGCATTGCCGACGGACGCCGACAAAACCCAAGAAAGGCACAGATTAAGCTTGCTCATCACAATGGTGCTGCCAGTCGCCGTTTCGGATCAATGGTCGTCAAGCGATAACGGATGGGCTAGATGTCCCAGGCGGATGACGTAGGCAGTCGGCGAAGCCTGCGACGAGGCAGGTTGAGAGTATAAAATGGATCAAGGTAAGCTGGTCGTCAGATAATACATTTAAATTCTCTCTTCGAACTCCTCGGTGAGACCAGTCGTGCCAATCGGTTTCTCAGCGCCGGTGACAAGATAGCCGTAAGTCTGACCATTGGATGCGAGTTGGCTAGATGAAAGGAAGCAGCTGAAATTGGGTTCACTATTTTTCAAACCGGGATCGATGATATCAACCGGTTTTGATCCTGAGCAGGATGTCCTGATCGTAATTTCCAAAGCCCTTGCCGAAAATGTTGATCCCGCCAGGGCGCTTGGCGTCGTCCTTGACGCCGATACGGACGCGGATTGAATGATGGCTCTTCAGATCGAGTGCGGCGAGGCCGGTTTCGGAAATCCTGAGGCCGTCGACATAGGTGCCGTCATTGGCAATTCGCCAGTTCTTGAGCTTGCCGTATTGCGAACCCTTGAGTTTCCACCAGGACGGCGTGAAGACGCCGCGTTTGTCACCGAAATCCCCCGGCGACGTCCAGGTGCCGACATCGACGCCATTGATCGTCAGCGTGATGTCCGAGGGCCAATCGGCGCTGGTGCCCGGCACTTCCGAAGACAGCTCTATCGCCACTTCGAGCTCGGTGATCTCGGCATTGGCGAGCTTGGCATTATTGGGAAACTGGTATTCGACAAAACCGCGGGTGAACCACAACAGCCCGGCTTTCATACGATCCGGATCGAGGAAAGTGTTGGGAACATCGAGCAGACCGATGATGCCGTCCGGCGAACAAAGGCCGCAGGGCGCGGTAACCTCGAAGCCGGTGTAAAGCCCGATCGGCATCGACACTTCGATCGCGTCGTTCTTGACCGCACGATATTCGCCCTTGAACACTACGAGCACTTCTTCGGCCGTCGGATAACAGATTTTCTGACTGCCCTTCTTCGCTTTCAGGTGCTCGGTGCGGATCAGCCCCGCATCCTCCAGCACCTGGATGTTGGTCGAGACGGTCGACTGCGGCAGCGACAGCACGGCGGCGATTTCGTTGACATTCATCGGCCCCTTCTCATGCAGCAGTTTCAGCATCGAGATACGCGCCGAGGAGGCAAGCCCCTTGAGCACGGCAATGCCTTCCTCAGGTTCAATCACCAGAAAATTACGACCCATGAATTTGCCAGTCTATACTTGTGGAAGAAGCTATCGCCTCGCTAATTCGTGTTCTGTAAGCTTGCGTTGGTGGGCGGGACCGTTGCAACGGCGTCGAAGGAAACGCCGAGCCGGCAATTTGGTTACATGCAAGCGGCTCCACGTTCGGTACGCATTTGAAGCCACACCGCAACAAGGATGTTTGGCTCAGGTCTAAATTGTTTGCCGCGCAGCTCGGCAAGGCACCCATCGATTGCAGCAAGCCGCGAGTCGCACCGGTAGCGTTGCGGGGGGCTAGTCATGGGTGCGCCGCAATGCTTCATCGTTCGCTCCCGCCGTGGCGACCACTGTATGGATCATGGCAAGGACGGCTTGGGACGCGCTGTGGTGCACCATGTGACCGGAATTCTGCACGATATGAATCAGCGAACCTGGCACATCAGCATGAAGGCGGTGGGCCTGCCCCTTCGCATCGAGCAGGCGGTCACCATCGCCGGCTAGGATTCCGGCAGGCACCGATACCTCTTTATAGCTGGAGCGAAGCAGCGCCGACGGAACAAGTAAGCCCGATTCCGCTGAGGTGGACCGCAATTGCGAGGGACGGCTTGCAAGTTCCTTCATAGCCGAAGCGGAGACGGTCGACACTGCAGCCGGCCCAAATATCTTCGGCACTGCCAGCGGCCAAGTCAGCCTGACAAGGAGTGGCATAAATGTGTGACACAATGCGCTTCCAATGCGGCCGGGCTTTCGGCCCGCTTGTTGGTCTCGCGGATCGAAATGATGATCGAATACTGATTTGACGCGATGGTTGACCTCGCGCATCAGCATGCGAATACGATGCCCGGTTTCCCTCGGCGACGTGATGTCCCGGGCAATCTTCGATGATCTGCCTGGTTGCATTGCCCACAGGCGATTTCCGCTGTCGTGAACATACGATGTAGGCGAGTCGATATGGCTCGACCATCGCGTCAGCGCACGTCTGAAAAGGCCGGGGCAGGGCCGGGCCAAGATAGATAAGCTATCGTGATGCTCAGGTAGCTGGTTCAATTGGCCGGTGGTCATCTGCGTGATCGCATTCACGCTATCGTTCTCGGCCCGCATGAAGTCCAGCTGACTGGCGACTTGTTCCTCGAGGCCTATACGCGGCGCATGAAAATGCAGTGTCCAGCTTTGGCGATGGCGGGGGCGCTGCATTGTTGATATTGTACGCACGGAACAGGCGCGCAAATGACATCTGATTCAGAGAAGCCCGCGGCGGTCGAGCAGTTGCTTGATACACCTGAGCTTGCAACCGCACTGGAAAGCGAACAGTTCAAAAAATTCCTTGACCAGGTGCCGATCGCCATAGCCGTTTCCGACCTTGCCGCTGAGGAGCGTGTGGTCTACGCCAATCCCGAATTCGAGAAGCTCTCAGGCCTGATGGCCGCCAGGCTCACCCGGGAAAACTGGGCAGCCCTTTTGGGCAAAGGCCTCCACGAGCAGAAGGACCGGCCGCTTGCCGAGGCCGTGGTCGAGGGAACCGATTTAGTCGGCACCTACAGGCTGGAACGCAACGAGGATAAGCCGACGATCGTCGATGTTTATTCCAACGTGATCGAGGACGACAACGGCAAGATGTGCTTCCGGCTGGTGGCGCTGGTCGACGTATCGGCCCATGGCGAGGCGGGAGATGAGCGCTCGGTGGAGGAGCGTGTCAGCGAGAAAGACACGCTGCTACGCGAACTGCAGCACCGGGTAAAGAACAACCTGCAGATGATCACTGCACTGATCCGGCTGGAAAGCCGCAACGCAACCGAGGCCGACCGGAGACGGTTTGAGCGGCTCGCCGGTCGCGTCGACGCTCTGGCGATCCTCTACCAGACGCTAACGGCCGACGAGCCGAAGGAGGAGGTCGATCTTGGCGTCTATCTCAGCCAGATCGCGTCCGCGGTGATGAGTTCGCACGCAGTCGAGGGGATCCGCCTGGATATGAAGGTGGATACATATCCCGTGTCAATAAACGTCGCCATGCCGGCGGGACTGGTCGTGAACGAATTGCTGACCAATTCACTAAAGCATGCGTTCCGGGGACGCGACGGCGGCACGATAACGCTGCACAGCATCGTCAATGGCGACGGCTGCCGGGTTATAGTGGCGGACGACGGAATCGGCCTGCCGGAAGGCGAGACGTGGCCCAAGCCAGGCAAGCTCGGAGCGCTGATCGCGCGCTCGCTGACCGAGAACGCCAAGGCGCAGTTCGCAGTCGACTCTAGCGCTAGCAAAGGGACGAAGGTGACCATCATCTTCAAACGATCGGCGGCAGCAAGCTGAAAAATTGCCGTCGAACATACTGCACTGGGTTGCGTTCATATCGCGGCCTTGAACAGTGTGCTTGCAAATAGGCCCGAGGTCTTCGAGACGGCTTCCATCACGCGGTCCAAATTTCCCGGTCGAAGGGCCGCATTATTATTGGCGGGGAAGCAGGGACGACGTGTGGGGGCGGTGCGCTCGCTTGGGTTAGCGCATAAGGCCCGCTGTCCGAAGGGCGTGCTCGATGAGGTTCTTCACGCCCGGCTGGCCCGATGCGTTAGTACGCGGGGACTGGAGGGTGGCGGTTGACTCCGAGGACGCCGTCTTCGCCTTTTCCATAGCTGGTATCTCCAAACGGGATGGCACGTGCTGGCGAGCAGGCAACTCTGGCCTCGATGTCGTGGAGACACCCTTCTCCGTTACCAAGATGCCCCAGAACCGCGCGATCTGCTGAGTGGAAGAGATGCCGACATCAAGCATAAAGGGTCCCGGAGCGCCGAGGCCGTTGCCGAGCGGTGTACCGTGGCCCATCCCAGCGATCATGTTGACCTCGATCAAGACTTCTCCCGCGCCATCACGCCAAACTTGCTTTGCGTGCTGGCCGGCAGCCTAAAGATGCGTTAGCGCTTTTGCCCGATGGACCTCCCGCCAGTGGCTCGCGAGCGCTTCGGCGTTGGAAGGCGAAACCGTCTGGTCGGCGGTGCCGTGGCAAACTGAGATCTTCGGCCACGGTCCTCGATGATGCGACGCGCCGCGGAGTTCGTTGCAGATCCTGTTCCGACGGGCCGCCATGTCCACGCATTCTATCGAACGCGTCCGGTGTGTCGTTGCGCTGCCGTAGGGCAGGCCGGCAATATCGCACAGCCTTCCAAATACTTCCGGATATGTCGCCAGCATGGCCGCTGCCATTGCGCCTCCAGCCGAAAAGCCCGTGGTCGATACCGTGGGTGACGACCATCGTCTTGATCTGGCGGATCGAAAGCGCCTCGCCCGAACCGCGCTTGGCGTCGTCAGGCTGGAACCATTTGAAACAGAGGTTTGGATTGTTGCCGCGTTGCTGCTCGTGAAAGAGCAGGGCGAACCCGGTTTCGTCCGAAAGTCGCGACCATCCGGAGTGACGGTTGTACGCTGCCGCAGTCTGGGTGCAGCCATGCAGCATGACGACGAGCGGAGCGCCTTTGGGCAGTTCATCGGGAAGATAAAACGTGGCCCCCAACGCGCCGGGTTTGGTACCGAACTCGGCCAGCGTCTGCAGATGGTTCGACCCGCTACGTTTGGGAGTATGTGACGCATATCGCGCTTACAACGCGGCGATACTTGCGACGTATCGGATTTTTTTCGCAATCGAGCCGCCTCCGGTTGTGATGCCCGAATGGACCTCGATCCGCGCAACGCATACGCAGCAATATCGCTGCCGCATTGCACAATAGCAAGGTAGGTGGGGAGACAAAGTCCGGCCGAGCCCTGGAGCTGGGCTTGGAGGAAACCTGATGGTGGGCAGACCGCTTCCTTGTCGCGGTGCCGCTTGCCGCCCTGCGCTGCCGCTGCGATGGCGATGTATTCTGGGCGTAGCAGTTCAACAGACGCTTTGTCGGCCGACGCGCTTGCCGCAACCGCCCCGCCAAGACAAACCAAGTGATGGGCGGACGGTGGCGCACTCCGGAGGTCTACGGGAACATGACACGACAGTGACCGGCGAGCTTCGCAAGGCGTGCCTCCGTTGCCGTGCTTCACTTAACGCGGAGCACCCGACTTCTGCCCCATCTTCCGGCCGCCTTCTCAGATCGTGTGGGGCTGGAGATCTCGATGAACGGGATGCGGTCCATGACGGATACTCCCCGCTCCGATGCTACACCGAAACTCGATCCAGAACAGCTGCAGCTGCGGGCCTCGCCTCGCCGCGCTGTGCGCTTCAAGCGCAGCATTATTGTCGCCATTGCAGCTGTTGCTTCCGGCACCGTTCTAGGCGTCACCATGATGGCGCTGCAGGGACCGGCGCTGCGCATCAAAGAGCAGGCTGACGAGCTTTACAACACTGAGCGGAAGCCAACCACGGAGGCAATTGAAAGGCTGTCTAAGGACTATTCCGGGATCAAGCCCAAGCCCCCGATGCTTGGACCACCGCTGCCCCGCGACCTCGGCCGCCCCACTCGCTACTGACGGCGCGCTCGCGAGCGGCTTCGTAACCGCCGAGCTACACCACCTGATGGGACACGACCGACGAGCCTTCCCAAGGCCGGTAACTTGCGGCTGGCGGGCTGTCCAACTGGGTGCGTCCGAGCAATTGGATTCCCCGGTGTAGAGTACTGGATCTCGCCTTGGCCGGCTGCATTCCTGGCTGCGTCCCCTACGATACATTGTCGAGCAGGGTCGACTTATCCAAGCCTTGTGTCGGCTCAGGCGGCCATTCACCATTCGGCGTCATCTCGTTGACTGTCTCGGGTAGATCCCGCGCAATCCTTCTGATTAGCTCGTCGCGCGAAAGACCCGTGTGCATCAAAATGGACGTGAGTGTACCTTCGTCCATTGCCGCTTCGACGTCCCTTGGCTCGATCGGTTGGTTTGGCCCGCTGCCAACCCACGAGTCGACCTTCGATCCTGCCCCCACCTCCCTGAACCGGTCGAGGATCTCACCAAGGTCAGCCCTCGACACGCCATTCGTTATCTGAGCCAGAATTCTGCGTTGCGGGTCGTTTGGGTTAAGATACCCGGCTCCCGGAATCAATTCACAGAGCTTGTCGCGATTTTGGTATGCCAGAACGCCAAGCATGGCGATCGCCAATCTTGCCAGATTTGCCATTTGGTCTCCTCCACGGTTGAGCGAATCGAAGCCAAGTCTCGGCGGATGCCGACGCGTGTGGGCTCGAACAACTTCTTGCCGGTCGGCTCGCCGGCGGAGAGGGCGCGTCCTCGGGTACTCTTTTCCATCTGACGTCTTCTCCTGACGCAGAACTTCGGGGCGCTTGGCCGCTGTCGCCTGCGCCGATCGAACGCCCTAACCCGGCGCCTTCCGGGTTTGTTCCGCTTGTCAGAGTTTGTCGGCGACGGTAGGGGGCACGACCCGACGGGTAACTCTACCGGCTCGAGAAATAGAGTCTGCCCAACTTGACCATACTTCAGAACGACGGCGGCTCGGTTAGCCTCAGCTACCTTGGACTGCCGCCGGCTCGCGCACAAATTTCAATTTCGGCGGGACGGCGAACACCCTGAACCGCTCAGCCAGGCTGTCAAGAGCGTGACGCATGCCCACTCCCGCAGCAGCCGCACCGTGTCCACTGATGACCATCTGCGGGTTCAGGGCAGCCAGGTGCTTCACGGATCTTTCCGCCGCATCCCAGTCCGGCGTGAAGTAGCGCGGCGGACCGTGCATCTCAAGATCCTGAACGGCGACCTCATAGACTGACTCCTGACCGGTGGTGATGAAAGCGTCCCCTACGATCAGCGAACGGTCCTTCTCGCGCCAGAGCGAGATATGCCCAGGCGCGTGCCCGGGTGTGTGTAACCATAGCCATCCGGGCATTCCGGGGATCGATCCGTCGGCAGGTAAGAGTTCCAAACGGTTGCCAAGATCAATTGGCCCGCGTGGAAAAAGCGGCGACAGCAGCGCCATCAGTCCACCCCCGACCCAGGGATCGGGTGGCGGATAGGATGCGGTTCCGTCCAAATAGGAGTGCTCGAGTGGATGCGCGAAGACAGGCACGTCCCATTTATTTGCGAGGTCTAGAACCGTTCCCACATGGTCGAAATGGCCGTGGGTCAGGATGATCGCGGCCGGCCGTGCGTTCGTGCCAAACCGCCTTTCCGCGACCGCAAGAATGCTGCTGCGGGACGTCGGCAACCCGGTATCGATCAGCACCCAGTTCCGATCTCCGCTGCCCGGTGCGCCGAAGAACACGACATTGACGATTGCTAGCCGCAAATAGCCCAAGTCCGGTGCGATGCTCCAAGCGCCGTCGCCACGATCCTCGCGCCTGGCGTGGTCGATCTCGGAAAGTCGAATCTGAACGGTCATGTGATCCCGTGCCTCTCTTGTTGCTGAGCAGCCGCTCGAGTCGATCGGCGGTGGTACATCGCCCCGAACTTGGCACGGCCCCCCTTGTTCCTCATTCGCCCCCAGCTCCGGACGGTCCACCACAGGAACAAGGCTCGACCAATCGGTTCGGCATTACCCGGCCACGCAAGGACGAGCTGGACTGAGCAACGACGATGGCGCGCGCCCGATTGGATGCGGTATTTCGCCAACGCGGTTCCCGGTCCTAACAAGGCGGCCGAGTTCGAAGCCGACTGCTGAAAGGAGACTTCGAATGAGCGAAGTGGGGCGCAGGGACGAGCACCAGGTGGAGGCTCCGGTTCCGCAAGCTTCGCGCTTCGCCAGTTTTTTCATGGCAGGCTTTGAGTGCTCCTCGCACCGGCGCAAGGACGGGGTTCGCCTCGATCTTATTCGTGCGACCTCGCATAATTTGCATGCCCTGGGCGCCTACCGCGGCTGCGCCGAACTCGGCCTTCGCACCATCCGCGACGGACCGTGGCGACACCGTCTCGATCAAAGCGGCACTACGCGAAGCTCGGGAGACTGCGCCTTATTTGGTGCCCTCCGACGAAGAACTAACCGAGGCGATCGTCGAGGCAGCAACTGCCATGGGCCTCTGCGTGGCTTTCGACTGTCGCGAGTAGCTGTCAGCCAACTTCAGCCGCTGTGGCATCGCAACGGAAGCGCGCCGTCCTGCGCCATTTTCACCAGTCAGAGGTAATCCGCAATTACCTTCGCAACCTGCTAACTCTGCATGTAGAACGGGAACTGCCGGCTGAGCAAAGGTATTTGCTGGAGGAGCTTGATAAGGTCGACAAAGAGTGACCGCATGGCTCTCCACTGGTTCAACCCTCCGGTCCCCGTCAAGACCGAGCGTCCCGGGATCATCCACAACGTCAACAACGCCGAGACAGCCGGCGAGGAGCTGATGAAGTGGACCAAGCGTGGCCCCTGCTGGGACCTCGCGGTGCGCGTTTGCATGGCCGTGATTTTCGACGAGATGGAACCTGAGGAGGCCCGCAAGGCGTTCCTGGCTGCTGCAAAAGAGGAGGGGACATTACTCCCCCCAATGACAACTAGCTAAATTGGATGCGGTATAAGGTTCTAGGTGTCTCTGACCAAAACCGCCTTCGCGAAAGGAGCCCGCCGCCAGCAAGGGGAGGCGACGGACCCCCCTACAGCGGCTGCACATCCACGAAGAATCCCGCTGCAACCTCTAAACCTGCGAGGGCCTACATCGTTCCCTTAGCTGCGGCTAAAGCGGGGTTGGTCAGCGGGCTCTTGCCGCTCTAAGTTCCCCCTTATGGGTCCTCTCTGGTTCTCTCCACCGGTCTACGTGAAGACGAAACGTCCGGGCATTCGCAATGGGGTCAGCCACGTCGAGGGAGCCGCCGAGGAACTCATGGGTGGGACACAAAGGGCCCGAAGTGGACCAAGGTGGTCCAATCCTGCGTGGACGCGTTCGAGGACAGAGTCTTCCCCCAAGAGGTCGTCAGCCTTTGAGGCGGCTGCCAAGGAGGCCAACGTGTATCGTTTTTTGCCGACTCTGCTATGAAGGCAGGTGCGGTGGCGGACGGGAGACCGACCCCTCTTTGGGCCTTTGAGCCCGTGACAGAGCAAGGGTCTTCGTCCGCCGTTCCATCGAACCCGAACAGTCGCCTGGGCCGCAAGCGAAGCCCGATTAGGCAAGGATGGGACAAGATGGAAATCATTGTTGGCATCGACCTTTCCAAGGATCGGCTCGACGTGCATGTTTTGCCGTCCGGCGAGGCGTTCTCGGTGGAGAATGACCACGCCGGGGTGGAGGATCTGGTTCGGCGGCTGGCAGCCCTTTCGCCGGCCGTTGTCGGATTGGAGTCGACAGGCAGCTTCGAGAGACTGGCGGTCGCCGCCTTGGCAGGCGCCGGCCTGGCGATTGTTGTGGTCAATCCGGCGCAGGTGCGCGCCTATGCCAATGCACTCGGCAAGCGGGCCAAGACCGACCCGATCGATGCTGCCGTCATTGCCGCTTTCATCGCTGCGACCAAGCCGCAATTGCGGCCCTTGCGCGACGCCGAAACCGAGACCCTGGCCGAGCTCGTCGCCCGCCGGCGTCAGATCGTGCAGATGATTGTGGCGGAGGACAACCGTGCTCGCACGGTCATCGCGAAACAGGCGCAAAAGAGCATCCACCGGCTGCTCGTCGCGCTTCGGCGTGAGCTGGCGAGCCTCGATGGCGACATTGACGATCATATCCGCAAGTCCCCAGTCTGGCGGGTCAACGAAAAGCTGCTTTCCTCCGTGCCGGGTGTCGGTCCTGTCGTTGCCCGCAGCCTGATCGCCGAAATGCCGGAACTGGGCAGCCTCGACCGCCGGTTCACCCCCGCAGCCGCAACTGTCAAAGGGGCGGAACCGTGACTTACGGGCTCTACAAGGACATTGCCCGAACTCAGCCTTGGGGTGATGCGTCGATGGCTGGCAGCATGGTGACGGGAACTGGCACCGGACACCCCAGCCTTGACCGTTTATGGCCGGGTGCCTCCGCAGGCCATGCCGTCGGCCGGTGTTTACACCGACACTGTCGTCGTCACAGTCACTTACTGAGTGGGACACGATGCGGCCCGGGGAGCGATGTTTACTTGGGCAGCCTGGCTAAAGCAACAATGGACGCGAACGCCAATCCGACAGCAATGAGCATTTTATGAGAACCTAGCCGACCGAGCAGCTTCATTGGCTAACCGGTCGACCTCCTCGTTCAATGGATCGCCATTGTGGCCACGCACCCGTTCCCAGGTGATATCGCGGCCGGCAACGAGGGCTTCCAGTTCCTCCCACAGGCTACGGTTTAGAACTGGCTTGCGTTGAGCCTTGCGCCAGCCCTTGGCTCTGCAACTCAAAACTCATGGTGTCTCCCTGGTATTTGACGAATCCCAAAGACACGAAACAACGCCGGTGACCACGACGACGGCTCCCGGCAGGTCGGCCATTCGTCAACCCTATCGGGATAGTTCCGGGCGGGAGTTGACGTCCTCACCCTCTTCGGGATGGACGCCTACCCTGTGTTCGTAGACAAGCGTCCCGCCTTTCCAGCCGGTATAAAGGAGCAGCAGAACGACAATCGTCGACAGCGCCAGGCCCCAGGGCAAGGCGCCCTCGGCGGCACCGGCGCTTAGGCGCAGGATGAAGCTGGCCAGCGCCAGCACCACGGCCACGACGTTGCCGACCATATGGTGCCACGCGGCATTGATGGACCGCACCCTTGAATTTCCAAGAAAATCGGCAAAGCCGGCCAGCGCCGCGGCAGCGCTCATCAACAGGGCAAAGCCGAGCAGCCAGAAGGATGCTTCGGCCCAGAGGGTGGGTTTCGACGATGACGCCGCCGACGCCGTGGAAAAGGGCGGGCCGCTGGGCTTACAAGCCGATACGTCTTCCCGTCGGTCTGTCCTGGTGCGGGCAAAGGCCCGACGGCGGTACATTCAACGTTTCTAGATTGACGAGCGCACGCCCGCAAACGCCAAAAAGCCAGGCGCACCTTCGCGGCGGGATCTGGCCCGCCACACAATGGCGGAGCCAACTCCCTAGCGCGCCAGCGGTAGTTTCGACGTTGAAACAAGTTCTTCCTCGTGTGTAATTCCAGCGGTGTAGTTTGCAAGGATACGAGACGCCAGCGCTTTGCGCCGCTGTTCAGATTGACCTTCGAACTTGAGCCGATCGAACACGCGGCCCAGCAACGCGAGTTCGGATGGATTGAAGACGCCTGCCTCTTCAGCTTTTCGGTGGATCGGCATGTGTCCCTCCCACGCCGGATGAGTATGCTGCGCAACTAATCCCATTTGGCTGACGCCTGAGCGGCAATGTCATGGGCGGCTTCTTCGAGACCAGCCGCATTGTTAGTATTGACGCTCGCGCTTTCTCAGAAATCCAACGTGCGCGTGATGCCGAAAGGTGCAGCTACCTTTTTGTGTATCTCGATTGGGAACACGGGACCGCCGCGAAAGTTCGGTGCACGCAGCGAACCCTCCCCTCCAGGTATTGCTGCAGATCGGTATCCCGATCGGCCCGCGCTCCCCGCAAGGGCGCGGGCCTCGGCCTGTGGTGCTCATGCCATCTACTTCGATCCGCAAGATGGAATATGATCTGGATAGAAGAACCCTCTCGGTGTGGTTCGTCGCCAGCGGTAAACGGTACGAGTTTGAGGGGGTACCGCCGGAAACCTTTGCCGCGTTCCGGGCCGCGTTCGCCAAGGGCCGCTATTTCAACGACCACATCCGCAACAATTTCCGCTACCGTCTGGTTGCGAGCGATAGCGACCCGGGATGACCTGACCTGCCGGCGGCTCAATCGTCCTGTCGCTCCAACCGGCGGTTGGTGGACGCGTTGCCGCTGTTGCGCTTAGGGTTGGTTACGATCCGCGCTCACCTGGCAAGCCCACCCCCCGCATCCCCCCGCCTGGTGCAAAGCGTTTGATCGGTCCCGCCGTTCCGGCAGTGCGGCGGGACTTTTTGCGGTCCAGGTGGAACATCGGCGCGCGGGGAAGGCGCGGTGCACGCAGCACCCTTTTCTCATCCAACGTACGTCGCTGGCGCTGAAGGGTCTCAACGTCGGTTTGCCGCCGGAGCTCAACTAGTGGACTATTGCTCGACCGGAAGCGGCTCGTGCTGCGGCTCAGCGTGGTGGAACACCTGTCCAAGATCGCGCGCGTCGAACGTTTGGCCGCAGACTGGGCAGTAGATAAAGTGCTTCGATTCGTCCTCTACCGGCCCGTCATGCGGCCTGCCCTTATAGCCTGTGGCGATGTTGTCGGTTCTAATCCGGGGCATCGACAAGTGCCTTTGGTCGTTTTGGCGGCCGATATTTCTCGCTTGTCACGGTCGACCGTGACTAGTGGCCCGAGGTCGACCGTCGATGTCCTCGTCGATGCGCGTGACCTCGCCTTTCAGGTCAATTTGCTGGCCTCGGTTCACCTTGGTGTGGTCGATGATGGAATGTGGGAACTCGTAACCTGGGATAGAGACGCTTACGCGGTCCTCTGTTATCCGCCTTCGAACCGTGGCAGTAATCGCCACTTGGTCACCAATGCCTATTCCCCGAGCCATGCCATGGATTCTGGTGCGGGCAGTGTCTTCTTCAAGAGGCTTCTAATATACGCCAGCCATCCTAAGGCTGAAGCAATGTCGGATTGGATGTGTCGCAGCGAGAGACCAGCGTTTGCGTCGACGATGATGCTGGAAGGCCTATCTTCCAAGGGAAGGTGAAGTCCGATCCGGGAGCACTGACCGAGTTGCTCCGCAAACGGGCACCTCACGCCGAGCGCATCCGATTCGAGACGGGCCATGTCCAGCTGGCTCTGGCATGAGCTCAAGCGGGTCGGATTGCCGGTCGTCTGCATTGATGCTCGGCATGCGAAGGCGGCACTTTCAGTTCGAATGAACAAACGTGATGAGAACGATGCCCGCGGCCTGGCCGAGCTGGTTCACGTCGGTTGGTATCGGGAAGTGAAGGTCAAAAGCGCGGAGAGTCAGGCCACCAGATCCATGCTCGTCGCACGGTCAAGACTTGTTGAGATCCGGCGCGATCTCGAAAACCAGACACGGTCCATGCTGAAGGAATACGGGCTGCAGTTCAGTCGATCGATTGGGTCACAGTTCCGGCGAAAGGTTTGGGAGCTGGTTGCTGACGGGCATCCGCTTCGGTCGTTGGTTCAGGCCCTTCTATCTGTCCACGAGCAGGTCTGCTGTGAACAGGAGAAGCTCGATCGGCAAGTCCGGCATCTCGCTCGTGAAGACGACGGCGAAACGGATATCAATGGCCGCGTCTCACGCTGGGGCGATCGACTGTTGCGAACCTATCTCTACGAAGCAGCCAGTGTCCTCCTGCACCGGACGAAGAAATGGTCCACGCTGAAAGCCTGGGGGATGCGTCTGTCGAGGCGGATCGGCTTGAAGAAGGCAAAGGTGGCGGTCGCACGGAAGATCGCGGTTCTGCTTCATTGCATTTGGGTCGACGGCACCAGCTTCGAGTGGGGCAGCGAAAAGATGGCGTAACAGATCCGCACTCGATCCCAATCGCGGGCCCTTTGCGGAACTCGTGATGTCCCCCGCCGGGACGGTGGTTGCGGCGACCTCGGTCAAACGGCTGACAGCAGTTCATCTGCATCTCGTTGGAAACGTTGAGGCGCCCGACCCGAACATCATCATGAGGCACTCGACCTCGGAAAGGACCATGACCCCGGCGATGGCAGTGCGAGATCCGGATTGACAACCACCCGCAATTAAAGGGCCGTTTGACAGGCGGAGCTCGCCGAATGGCCACAACAGCTAAGATTGACGCGTTTGGCGGCTCGCGTGCAATCGTAAGCACTGTTCACGTTGCAGATGTGGCCGGCAGTTTATTTGCTCTTTTGCGCTTCCGCTGCGAGCAAGGCTTGTCCCGCCAGTTCCGCGTGCAGCGTGCGCGCCATATCGAGGTGCTCGAGCACCTTTGGTAGGTTGTCTGAGGCGAAGTGCTGGAGCTCTGGATCTTCGCCGGAGCCAATCTCCCAAGCCAGAAGCTGCGCTGTTTTCTGGTGGTCGAGGATCTGCGCCGCCAGATAAGCAAGATCGAACGCGACGCCGTCCTGCTTTTCGAGATCAGCGCGGATTTTCTTATGATCAGGGTCGAGCTCTTCGGGAAGCGGAATCTCGCTCTTGTCCGCGACGGATTTCAGCTGTTTATTTGCCTCGTCGTGATCTTCGACCATTCGATTTGCAAATGCGCTCACCCCATCATGGCTTGTCTTTTCGGCCGCGAGCCGACCCAGTTCCACCTCGGCCCTGCCGCCAGCCGTGACCAGCTGGGCGAAAAGCCGATCCTGATAATTCGTCTGGTTCGGCGCTGGAACTCCGGGCTTCTCCATCCTCGTGTCGGGAGCAAGGCCGGCCGGATTGCCGATCTGCGCCAACGCACAACAAGGCGACAGCCCCACGGCGAAGGTGATTGCGGCAGCACGCATGAGTGTCCTCCATTCCGCGCCGAAGGCGGGCCCCCGGCAGCGGCTCTTTCGCTCGTTCAGAGAGTGAGCAGGTAAGCCACGAGTGAATCCTTTTCCGGCTGGTCAAGCTTCGTTCCGAGCACCAAGTTGAAGAACTCAACGGTATCGCCAAGCGTCATTAGGCGGCCGTCATGCAGATAGGGCGGAGAATCCTTGATCCCGCGCAGTGTGAAGGTCTTTATCGGCCCATCCGGTATGGCGACCTGGTCGTTGAAGGTCTCGCCGATCTTGTAGAACCGCTCGAGCTTCAGGTCGTGCATGTTGTTGTCCATGAATGACAACCCTGGAACATGACACTCGGCGCAGCGGCCCTTGCCCATGAACACCTGCTCGCCCTTGAGTTCCTGCGCACTTGCGGTGGCCGGGTCAAGCCGCCCGAACGGGTCGAGCTTCGGCGCCGGCGGAAAATCGATGATATTCTGCATCTGCGCCATCATCGCCACCTGGTTCGTGCGGTCGGGCAGATTCACCCCTTTGCGGGTGGCGCTCACGTGATCGCCGTTGAAGTAGGCGGTGCGCTGCTCGAATTCCGTGAAGTCCTCGACTGAGCGCAGCGAGCGCTTGGAGCCATGAATCTGCTGATTGAACAGGCCGCGTAGGCTGGTTGTGTCGAGCCGAAAGCGCTCGGCTTGTGGCCGGACGTCCGGCGTCAGGTGAAAGGCTGCGTTGGTATGGAAATTCGCATGGCAGTCGAGGCATGCCACACCCATGCTTTGCATCGCGACCTTTCTGTCCTCGGTCTGATTGAATTCCTCCTGCGGGAAGGGCGTCAGCAGCAGACGCAGTCCTTCCATTTGTACGGGTGTGATGATGCCGTTCATATATTCGTAGAAGTTGCGGATCGTCAGCAGATCACCGCGCGACACATCCCCCAGTTCGGGATGCGTGGTGAGGAATATCGGAGGTGGAAATTCCGGCGTAAGATAGTCGGGCAGGTCGAAATCGACGTCGAAGCGCCGCAGATCGCGCCCTTCATCGGCGCCGATCTCTCTGATCTGGTTTTCCGGAAAGACCTGGCCTCCGGTCGCCTGCTTGACGTGCGGCAGCGGCAGGAAGCCGTTCGGCAACAAACCACGGTCGCGGATTTCTTGGGGAGTCTTGGCGGCCAGGCTGTCCCAGGTCTCGCCTGCCGGGAGTTTGACCCTGACGCCCTCCTGCACCACTTTCCGGCCGCCCGACATCATGACGCCCCGCATCGGCCGGTCCGCCAGGTTGTAACGGCTTTCGAGCAACTTGCGCTGCCGCTCGATCACGGCGGGTTTTTGCGCTTCGTCATTCTCCTTCACCGCAGAAAAGGGCAGGCTTGGCAATGGACGATAGGTCAGATCTGGCGGCAGAGGATCGGAAGCAGCGGTAAGCGTGACCGCGGCGGCGCCAAGCAGCGCCGGCAAGCCAAGGTTGAAGACACGTGACATATCCCCTCCCAAGATTATGAAAGTCTCAATACGAACAGACCGCCCCAACTCCCACGTGCGATGTTTGTTCCCGTGACTCCAACCAAACCGGACCGCGTCGTTGATGAGCTCGGGCAAGCCGCCGTGATACTAAGACGACTGGAATTGCAGAGCGGTAATCCTCCTTGACCAAGGCCAACGCAACGGCTGGTTCGTGTCGAGCTTCATCACGACGTTTGCAGTCATTTCTGGGATATTGGCCGCGGCGATCCGACCGTCGAAATACGCCTGCTGTTCACTCGCCAATTTGGTGCATGTTTCTTGGTTATGATGGCAGTCGGCGCCGTCATGTTCAGCACAACGCAGATCATGCCACAGCTGCAACAAACGGCATTGGCCTACACAGGGGACGCTGTCGGGCCTCTCGATAATGCCGGGCGGCATCGCCATGCTGCGGGTATGTGGTGGCTACGTTCGCCCTATGGCATATGACGTCGCTCACCCCGACGCCAGCTACTACTTTTTGCCTTTTGGGCGCGTCTTCCTGATGATCGGACTGCGTTCCTGATCATCCCTATTTCGACCGCGGCTTACGTCGGTCTCCCTGCGCAAAGACCAATCAGGCGTCAGCGCTGATCAACGTCGCCCGCAACATCGGCGGCTCGCGCCTCGATTTCGCTGGTGGCGGCGGAGGAACTCGGTATCCCCTATGAGCAGGTCAAGGCGGTGGTCGCCGATACCTCCAGCCTCGGCTACAACGATATGACGGACGGCAGCCGCGGCGCCTTCTCGTCTTCGATGGCGGCGATCTCCGCCGCCCGCAGCGCCATCAAGATCCTGCGGGACCGCGCCACGCAGACGTGGGACATCCCGGTCGACGACCTGGCCTGGGAAAAGGGCCACGCGATCGCCAGGGGCGCGACGCACGGCAACCTTTCGCCGCTGTCGCTGGAGGACGCCGCGTCGGGGAAGACCGGCGGACCGATCGCCGGCCACAGTGAGCTCGTCGCCCACGGCGCCGGCGTCTCCTTCGCCACCCATATCTGCCATATCGAGGTGGATTCCGAGACCGGCTCGTGGCCTGCGGCTCGGTCGTCCTCGTCATGTTGTCGGTCTATGCCTAACCCGGCCCTGTAGTCCTCGATCACGCCGTGGACCGTCGCCGGATCGTGGATCGAGGCGAGAAATCAGCGTAAGCCTCCGCGCCCATCTCCGCGGGATCACCGCCGTACCATGCGTCTGGATTGGCAAGGATAGCCTGCTCCGGCTTTTCAGGCTGAGCGAAGAAGAACCAATGCCACCATGCCGATGCGAACCGAGCGTCACATCGCGCCAGCGCATGCCGATCGGAATGGCTTGCCGGCTGACGGATGCCGGATGATCCATTGCTGTCCAAAATGCGGTGTACGCCCCACGGTCCTGACCCGCAAGTCCGAAGCGATCGAAGCCCAGATAGTACATAAGGGCTAAGCAATCGCGGGCATTGGACCTTTTAGACGAGCCCGAATGGTCAGGGCATGTCAAAGGGCTTGGCCGAAACCGCGAAGATCAGGCAATTACGGTGTATTCCTCAGCCAAAATCGGCGCCACGCGATGCCAAGTGGCATGGGTGCGAGGATGACCGTGCAGCATCAGAAGCGGTGGGCCCCTTCCACCAACCCGCACTCTGAGCGTCGCATCCAGAAGTTTGATCTGCTCCAGCGAGAACCTTCAAACATGCAACTCCCTCCATTCGCAACATTTGCCAAACGTGTAACGGAGAGGCAGTTCAATGTCGGCTTCCGCGGGATGTGTGAACTTGCCTCGTATTTCCGAGAAGAGGTCGTGAGCCGAACGGGGGCTTTAACTGTCCCGCGGCAATAACCGGACGGACTGCAAACGGGCCCCGTGCCGCAGGCAAGATCGGTGAAGACGAAGCGTCCCGGCCCCTCGGCCATCGGACCCCATGCAGCAGGCCGTAGGGCCTCGCGATGGGCCATATAATTGGCTTCCATGACTTTCTGGTTGGCCGCCAGCCCGCTGGCGAACAACTCCTGATTAGATGCCATTTGCCGCCCGGCCTTGGAACGTGACGTTCTCCCGCGCAGTCCCATCCAATTGCCGCCCGCGTAGGTAACGCGGATACTTCACCAGGTCCCGCAATCACATGCGTGCAGCCGCGGTCGCTGTCTGATCTTTGGACTTAAACATGTCAGTAGAAATAACTGTAACCATCTTTCATCTTGCCGCGTATGATCCGATCATCTGCCGTGCAAGTTTGAGGACATGCAATGAAGAAGGCCGCTGCTCTCGTGGTGCTTTCCCTCGTTACCATGCTCCCCGCCATGGCAGCCGCGCAGTCCTACGTGCCGGAGCTTGGGCCATCGCCGCCGCAGGATGCTGTGCAGCTGTATCCCGGTGGTGTCGAGAAGGCTGTGGCCGCCCTGTCGGACATCGTCAAGAAAGTCAAGGAAGCATCCGACGTTCCCGGCTTCGCCGTGGCGGTGGTGCAGGGCGGCAAAATGATCTTTGACGAAGGCTATGGCCTTCGCGACAACCGGGACGACACTTCTAGGGTCAGCAGCACTACCATTTTCCAGGTCGCCTCGGTGTCGAAATCGATCTCGGCCACGGTGGCCGCCATCGCCATGACGAAGGACCACAGCTTCGACTGGGATACCGCGGTCGGCAAGGTCTGGGACGGCTTCCGCCTCAATCTCGACTATGTCTCGGGCAACGCCACCATCGGCGATTTCTTCGCCCATCGCTCGGGCCTGCCAATGGCGGCTGGCGATGAGCTCGAGGATCTCGGCTTCCAGCGCAAGCAGATCGTCGGCGGCCTGTGGATGGTGCCGCTCGATCCCTTCCGCATCTCCTATCACTACGCCAATTTCGGCACGACGATCGGCGCCGAGGCAGTGGCCCACGCCGAGAAACAGCCTTGGGAGCCGCTGGCCAAGAGCCTGTTGTTCGATCCGCTCGGTATGCGCTCGAGCAGCTATCGGCACGAGGACTTCATGGCCGCCGGCAAGAACCGCGCCCTGCTGCATGCGCGCGTGGCGGAGAATGTGTTCGAGCCGCTCTATGACCGCGATCCCGACCAGCAGGCGCCGGCGGGCGGCGTCTCCTCCAGCGTCCAGGATCTTGCCAAGTGGATGATCCTGCTGCTTGGCGACGGCACCTATAACGGCCAGCCCATGATCGACCCGAAGATCCTGCAGCCCGCCATCACACCGCAGAGCGTGACCTACCGCGGCGAGACGCCCGATACGCGGGCCAGCTCCTATGGCTATGGCTTCAATGTGGGGGTGAACGCCAATGGGCGCACCACGATGGGCCATTCCGGCGGCTTCCTGCTCGGCGCCGGCACCACCTTCCAGATCTTGCCCTCGGCCGACGTCGGCATCGTCGTGCTCACCAACGGCTCCCCCGTCGGCGCCGCCGAGGCGGTCGCCGCCAGCTTCATGGACATCGTGCAATATGGCCAGATCACCCGCGACTGGTATCCCTACATGAAGCCGCGGTTCATGGGCTACTACAAGCCGGTGGGCGACCTCGCCGGCAAGGTCAAGCCGACGAAC
This sequence comes from Mesorhizobium sp. M0894, assembly GCF_040319725.1. NCBI lineage: Bacteria > Pseudomonadati > Pseudomonadota > Alphaproteobacteria > Hyphomicrobiales > Phyllobacteriaceae > Mesorhizobium > Mesorhizobium sp. M0894. The sequence continues at coordinate 297,261 of NZ_JAMYOG010000005.1, forward strand.
CCCGCCAAGGCGCGCAGTCCATCCTTCTACGAGGGCCAATATACGAGCAACTATTTCGACACCGCCACCGTGCGGGCCGATGGCGACAAGCTGATGCTCGAACTCGGCCCCAAGCCCATGCAGTTCACGCTCGAGCACTGGGACGGCGACACCTACGCCCTCACGCCCCGCGGAGAGAACGCGCCGACCGGCTCGCTGTCATCGGTGAAGTTCGTCGGTTCCCCCGGCGGCATTCGCGCGCGGGTGATGACGGTGGACTATCTGAATGAGAACGAGTTGGGGCATTTTCAGAGGTAGGGGGTGAAGGCGTCGGGTGCTTCATACACCCCATGCCGTCGGTCGACCTCACGCTTCAAAGCCTCGTGGGCGCTCGCCAGACAGAGCCGCAGTGTCTTAAAAAGCGCCTCGTCTCGTTGGGATCAAAACCACCCTGGGTGGTGGCCACGACCGGCGGTGGCCCTCCTAGTGTTTCACGGCGTGCTCGGCCGCTGCCTGAAGGAATGCGTTCATAGCGTTGATGATCTGATGATCGCCTCGGCTCCTTCGATGTTCATAGCGAACTTCAGCTCTTCCGTGTCGGTATTCAAAGTCAGAATGCCGATCGAGGGACGATTTTCCTTCGAGAACTCCGCGGCAGCACCCACCCCGGTCAGGACGAACAGCGGCTTCGGAGTCTTCATTGCGGTGCCCTCGCGGCCAAAGTTCGCGCAATCACGAGAGATGCGTCGAGTGCGGCGTTCTCGTCCCTCGCCCGCTTATCAGCCGGGAGGTGCTCTATCGCTTCGCGAGCTCCAACGCTCCAACCCGCTGCGATGACCTTTCCCATCAGATCCTAAAATGCCCAGACGCTCCCCTACGGCCATTGCGGCGGCGGCCTTTCCTCAAGAGAAGCTGCTTTCGCCTCTCCGCCTTCCACGCTCGACGAGAGCGTCAATGTTGCGGGCCAACGCCGGAGCTAGCCCTTCCTCGCCCGGCGTAGTTGGAGTGCCGCGAGCCATATCGTTCCAGGTGAAGCTGGGGTGCATAGGTCGCTCCTAATCTTACACCTAACAGTGCATTTTGAATTTTGCTCCATGACCGCAAGACGACGGCTGGATCGCTTGTATCGACAGGTACTTTTTCGCGGTGAAGGTAGAGTCGAACGCTTAAACGCCGGCCTGACCTGATGCGTTATGATTGGCCCATTGGAGAAACTGGGCGCCGCATCCAGGCACCCATGGCCTGCATGCTCGGCTGGGATAGGGCCCCGGAGATTGCCCGCGTGGCATTTCTCAGCGCCGCCAAGGAAGCGAAAATCTTGAACGCCTGACATCTCCCGAATGCACGTTGCCATCCTGGGCTGTGTTCGCGTGTCCGCGCGCCGAGGCCTGGCGTCTCTCGGCGCTCTCGGTCGCTGCCGTCCAGGCGGTGAAGGCCGGCGATCTGCTGCTTTCGATCGAAGCGGTGAGATGGAACGGCGCTGCATGCCGAGCGCGACAGCACCATCGCCGAAGTCCAGATCAAGGCCGGCGACCAGATAATGCCAACGATCTGCTGATCGCATTCGGGTGAATGAGGGTGCTACACCTGAAGGGAAATCGGCCGCAAACACGCATGTCGCAGAAGATGACCAGCAAAGTCGGCCTTGGAGTAATCTAGCGTCAAATAATCGTTGTTTGCAATTGCGCAGGCCGAATTTTCCAAATAGGAACGCCGGAGATCAACAAGGGAACAATTTTGATGGATGAAGCAATTGGGCAGAGAAGGGCTGATCTGCTAGGGATGACAGCAGATATCGTCGCAGCCTATGTCCAGAGCAACGCAACGCCCGTGGCGGATCTGCCGAATTTGATCGCCAGTGTTAATTCTGCGTTGTCTGGCCTGGATGAGCCGGTCGCTGCACCATCGCCAATACTTACGCCCGCGGCAAATCCTAAGAAGTCGATCTTTCCCGAATACATTATAAGCCTTGAGAACGGGCGCAAGTTCAAGTCGATGAAGCGCCACCTGGGCTTGCTTGGCATGACACCTGATGAGTACAGAGCCAAGTGGGGTTTGGCGCGGGACTATCCTATGGTAGCGCCAAGCTATGCGGCTCAGCGGTCTGCGCTGGCCAAAGCTGCCGGTCTCGGCCGCAGGGCGGTTGCCAAAACGCCGCCAAAGAAAGCACCAGCAAAGCGCAAGGCCAAAGCCTGACAGTGCACGAATTCGGGCCATGCCATCAGGTCTAGATGGTCCAGGTGGCGTGGCTGGGAATGAGCTGCCTGGCTTCGCAGTTCAGTAAGCGCCGCTCACGCCACAACACAAGCTTCAGCACTGCTTGCGTCTTCACGTCCTCGTATCCTGGCGGGGGCAGCAGAGGTCGATCAATGTGCGATCGACAAGTCGAGCTGATACATCGTCGCCCTCGACAGATAATCAAATCATGTCGATAAAATCGCACTACATCGATACATCAAGCTCTGCTCGATGCCACAAAGCAACAAAGCCGCTGAATCCAGCAGCGCTCCGTGCTTCAAGGGCATGGCCATACGGGTGCTGGGTAAGCCTAAATTTCTTCCCCGAGCAATATCCTGGCCTCCTTGGCAGCAGCGATGAACGCCTGGCGTGCTATCCTTGGTGGTTTTTCTCCACGGATTACGGCAAGGCATGCTTCGATTGCGGCGCGCCGCGACTTGCCCTCCGGCCTCGGCCAATCCTTCAGCAGAACTTCGGCCGCGTCGGATACCGACGCAACAACTCTGTCGCGATCGATCCGGCCGGGTTGAATGATGACGGGCTTTCTGAAACGTTTCGTACGCACGACAGCCTCCAAGAACAAGATATGTTAGCTTCTGCTGATCCTTTGCGCCACATCAAACGTCCGCAAGTAACAGAAGGCATCCGCTTAGCCCAGAAGCTGCCGCCGCGATGGACGCTGGCCAGTGCTTCAGCACGTCGGGCCGGCCCCGAGTTTCGAAGAGCGCATCGCCAAGAGCGGCGTTACCCAATAAATGATTCACAAAATACCCAGTGAAGGGCAGTGAAGGGGAGTTCTCCGAACGCCGCGAAATGGAATCTCGGGGCTGAATTTACTCCATATCCGGCACGTCACCGCAGGTGAATAGCACGGTCGGCGGGCCATAGTCGCCAATAGCCGGGTCGGCGTCGCGGCTCCATGCGATTACGCCAACGTGCTTCCCTGCGAGCGCCTGACCGGTGCGGATTGCGCGTTCCTCGCTTTGCTGATCGGCGGGACCAAAGGCGGGAAACAGTTCGCCGTCCTCGCCACGATCGAACGCCATTACGACGATTAGCTTGGGCTTCTTTTGACCGGGCAGAATATGATCAGACATGGCAGGAACCTGTCACATGACCGAGGATTGAGTCGTGTTCGAGACTCGGGAGGTGCGCGTGCAAGACCACCGTTTTGAGGAGCCCGTGCAGGTCGCGGAACACTATCTACACTTGGAGCGGGTTGCCCAAGCCGCCGATATCCTCTGAACAGATGGCCGACGGCGACCAGCATCAGGTCCAGATGCAAACGTGGCGCAGCAACCGCCCAGGATTCAGACAACAGGACGTTCGTTTAGAAAACAAAACATCCGATTTGATATCCGACGATTTGATGTGCTATGAGTCCACAGCAGAAGGAACTTGCGCATGGCACGCTCGACCGCTCAAAGCGCTTTGCGCTATCCACTCACCATTATGCTCGGCACCGAAGCAAGCGTAAGATTGCTCCGGGAATTGTCGCGCCACGGCGGCTTGCTTTCTTCTCCATTGCTTGCGACTCGTAGCGGGCTTGCAAGGGCAAGCGTGTGGTCTGCTCTCGCAACCTTGGAAGGGATTGGCATCGTATCTTCGGAGGGAACGGGCAGGGCTCGTCTTTACCGGTTGAATGATCGCCATCCGCTGGCGACATCACTGGAAGCTCTCTTCGAGCAGGAGGCGCTTCGGTATTCCAATATTCGCGCCGTAATCACTGAGGCGGTCTCCGCAGTTCGGCCGAAAGTACTCGCGGCCTGGATTTACGGCAGCGTAGCGAGGGGCGAGGACCGTCCAGACAGCGATCTCGACATCGCAGTGGTTACGCCATCCGAAAAGCTAGATAGCGCGCTCCAAGAAATCCGTGAGGCACTGGTGACCCAAGGTCAAAAGCTTGGCTTCAATCCCTCGGTCGTGGGACTCACTCCGGAGGATGTGGCAAGGCTGTCGAGCACGCGAGACCCGTGGTGGGGCGGGGTCGAAGCCAATGCCCTGCTCGTCTTGGGTTCACGCCCGGACGAACTCGCAACAAAAACTCGCCGGCAGGCGTTGGCATGACCAGAAGAGGTGCGACGAAAGCAGTCGAGACAGGCTTTGGCGAGGGGCGATTGCGCATCGCCCGCTCATATTTGAAGGCTGCCCGTTTAGAGGTGGCAATGTCCGGAACGGGTGACATCGGAAATCCGGCTATGTCGCAGATCGTGAATGCGGCAATAGCATACGCCGATGCGCTCACTGCCCGATTTGCAGGAAAGATCAACCGCGCGGATCATGCGGCCGTGGTGAAAACCATGCGACGCGCTTGGAAATCGCCTTCCTGCAGCGCAGGCCAGCAGGTTGCGGAGCATCCTCGATGAGAAGGACGAAACTCAATACGGAATCAGGGCAAAATCATTACCCGAAGCGGAGAGCTTGCTCGACAAGTTGGAAAAGTTCGCGGAGTGGGCGGAAAAAGAACTGGAAGTCTGATCAGCAATGGAGGCGGCATGTCGCTTACGGCGACCTGAATGTTACTTCAGCAGTTTGATCAGCACTGTGAAAGCCGCGTCGATGTCAGCGCGAACCGCGGCGCGGACCGCTTCCGCGTTACGGTCTCGCAGCGCTGCAAACATGTGCTGATGGTGCTGGTTGGCGGTCGAATAGTTTCCGGAATCGTGCAGCATGTTGAAATAGGGACTGATCTGCAGCCACAGGTTCTCGATGATGTTGAGCATGTTTTCCGAGCCCGCGGCTCGATAGATGGAGAAATGAAAGGCGTAGTTAGCCCTGAGGTAGGATCCGGAGTGGAACAGCGGGTTTTGACGAAGTTTGGGCACCAGCAAAAAACGTAGGTGAAGCATGGCTGCTCATCAGGAAAGCAAGGACCGCACTGAGCATACGGCACGGGACGCAAAAACGGCCAGACTACGGGAACAGCGGCTGAAGACTGGGACTGCTATGCAAGAGCGGAATGATGAGGGCGCAAAACGACCGTCAACACAGCGACGCCGCAATCGGTGACGCCTATCTTGTTGGCAGTTAGGGCCTCGTTAGCTTCCGGGCCTGCTCCGGGGACAAGGCCGAATGGGTCAAGCCCGACCTTGTCGGTCGGGTGAAATTTTGCCGCTCAATTCCTCGATGAGACCTGACTGCCTTCAGCAGTTCCCGCTCGTCAGTGTAAGCATTTCGAAAAGTCGCCACTACCGTTTCCGCCAGGATTTTGCCCTGTTGGCTTAAAGGGTCGAGGTCTTCGTCTGCGCAAATCCGATCGAAAACGCGCTGGCAAATAGCCAAATCATGAGGACTAAGGCAGGTGCGATTGGTACGCTGGCGCTGCGGCATGTGCGAACCCTCAGGCCCGCTGCCCGTGCAGAGCAGCGGGCCTTTACAGCCAGACTGGAGAACGGAGGAGAGTTCTCGCGCAAAAAACGTTTGATGTAGAGTGCTTGTTCCCGGCTAACGAAGTTGGTAATTTTCGTACAGTGCGCCACCTGGGGCCGATTGCCTTTCCGCAAGCAGTTAGCCGTTCAACTGTTTCAATGATAGCCCTGGCAAGCGCCTCACCCTCATGCATGGGCTCTTGGCCATAAGAGCAGGAAGACAGCCTCCTCGATCGGCAGCACGCCGGCCGGGCAGGTCTCCTCGATGCCACGCGCACCAGAGCAAGGGCGGCCAGGCCTTGCGGACTTGTCTTCGGCATCGATGGTTTGATCTGCGTTCGCTAATCCGCCTCATCTCTGAGCGACATCTTTTTGCGGCGGACAGGCGTCCAGTCGATGATCGTATCAGCATCGACGGTGATTAGCCCGCCAGCTTTCACGGTCACCTTTCGATTTTCCTCGTCGACCCGCGTGACCTCGCCAGTGAGCTGGAGCTCGTCACCTGGTTTGGACTTTTTAGGAGCAGGGATCGAATGCGGAAAACCATAGGAGGGGATGCTGACGCTAGCTCTTCCGTCGTCCAGGAGCTTCAGCACCGTCACGGTGATCGCCACCTCATCGCCGATATTGATGTCCGCAATTTCCCAAGCCATGCCCCTGATTCTGGAGCGGCTTTGACGGTAGTCAAGGGATTGCTAATATGCGGAAGATGCCAACACCGCCAGCGTGCACCTTGTTTCGGAACTGAGTCGAACCAGCGATTTTGATTCAAATCGTAGTGTCTGGAGTGCGGGCGCATGCTTCCGTCACAACGCATTTCGGGTAGGCTTGCAACCAAGGTCGCTTCTGGCGTGAACCGCCGTGCGGCAGTTGAACTGTTCGAGTTGAAAACGGCCGGAGCCCGATTGCTCAGCCGATCAGCAACACGGTTGTCGCGCAGGATCACCGAAGCAGAGAAACGCTGGCCCTCTGTCTTTGCTTTGCGGAGAGCCTGCTTCGCGACGCACAAACTTTTCTGATGCAGTGCGGTTTTGGCCTTCGCACCTGCACAGAACTATGCAAAACCGTCACCGCTGGAACTTGACCCAAGGGAATGTGCCGATGAGTGTGGCGGTCGAAACAAAGGCGCTGACGCCGCCGGACATTGCGGCCCGAAAGCACAAGATGCCGATTGTCTGCTTAACAGCGTATACAACGCCGGTTGCGCGCCTCGCCGATAGGCATTGCGACGTGGTCCTGGTCGGCGACAGCGTCGGCATGGTGCTTCATGGCCTGACGTCAACCCTCGGAGTTACGCTGGAGATGATGATCATGCACGGCAAGGCCGTGCGCCGCGGTCTTGAACGGGCGCTGATGGTCGTCGACATGCCGTTCGGCTCCTATGAGGAGGGCTGCGAACAGGCCTTTCGCAACGCCGCCCGGCTGATGGCGGAGACCGGATGCGCCGCGGTCAAGCTGGAGGGCGGCGAGAGCATGGCTGACACGATCCGCTTTCTCATTGCCCGCGGCATCCCCGTCATGAGCCATGTCGGGCTGACACCGCAAGCGATCAATGTGCTTGGCGGCTACAAGGTCCAGGGCAGGGGCCGAGACGGCGACACGATTTTGCGGGACGCTGTTGCTGTTGCCGAATCCGGCTCATTCTCCGTTGTGCTGGAAAAGGTGGCCGAGCCGCTCGCACGAAGAATAACCGAGGAGGTTACGATTCCAACCATCGGGATCGGCGCCTCCGCCGCCTGCGACGGCCAGGTTCTGGTCGTCGACGATATTCTGGGCATGTTCACCGGTTTTCGTCCGAAATTCGTCAAGCGCTATGCCGAACTGGGCTCAGAGGCCGAAGCGGCCATTGCGGCTTATGCGGCTGATGTGCGGGGAGGGCGCTTTCCGGCGGCCGAACATCTCTTCGCCGACGCGCCGCAGGCCGGAGAAACCGCGTCAGCGTGCCGATCGTCCGCACCATTGCCGGGCTTCGTACCGTTGTGGCGGGATGGCGCCGTTCTGGTGCCAATATCGCCGTGGTGCCTACGATGGGAGCCTTGCATGAAGGGCATTTGAGTCTCGTGCGTTCTGCGCTTCAAAAGGCCGATCGCGTGATCGTGACGCTGTTCGTCAATCCCAAGCAGTTCAACAGTGCGGCGGATCTTGCCGCCTATCCCCGCACGGAAGACGAAGACGCTGCAAAGCTCACGCGGCGGGGCGCCCACCTGCTTTATGTTCCGGATGCGACTGAGATGTATCCTGACGGCTTCGCCACGACCGTGTCCGTGTCCGGCGTCAGTGAAAGCCTTTGCGGTGCGTTCCGGCCCGGCCATTTCGATGGGGTGGCGACCGTCGTTGCAAAACTCTTCCTGCAGACCGGCGCTGATTTCGCCTTTTTCGGAGAGAAGGACTTCCAGCAGCTTCAACTTATCAGGCGCATGGTCCGGGACCTGGATATTCCGATCACCGTCGTCCCCTGTCCGACAGTCCGGGAAGCCGATGGTCTCGCTTTGTCATCGCGCAATGTCCGGCTCTCGCCGGCAGAGCGCGCCGTCGCCCCAAGGCTAGCATCGGTCCTACTCGATACGGCGGCGGGGCTCTCGAACGGCTCTCCCGTCCTGCCAACGCTTGCCGACGCGCGCGCAGCGATCCTGTCCGCGGGCTATCGCGAGGTCGAGTACCTGGAACTCCGTGGCGAGGCAGATCTGCAACCGATAGCAAGCCTGGATCGGCCGGCACGCCTGTTTGCAGCGGCCTGGCTCGGCGAAACGCGGCTCATTGATAACGTCAGAACACTGCCGTCTCCCGTTCTTGTTGACAAGCCGCTCGGGCATGCCTTCACCCGTGCCGACGGTCACACCGCAACGCCAGCATTCAAGGATGAGCTTGTAGGCTCTGGCAAGCGCTACCCCTGACCAACTCGGCCCTGTGAGCGCTGGATCGTCCCCTCTGGATGAATCACCGCAGCAAGGCGCCGGAAATGCCCGCTGATGCTCGGCGGTTCGGTTCGTGGTGAGCATCACCGTCCTGCCATGTCGGGCTTGGCGACCTGCGACTATTTCAGCAGTTTGATCAGGACAGTGAAAGCCGCGTCGATGTCAGCGCGAACCGCAGCCCGGACCGCCTCCGCGTTGCGGTCTCGCAGCGCTGCAAACATCTCCTGATGGTGCTGGTTGGCGGTCGAATAGTTTCCGGAATCGTGCAGCATGTTGAAATAGGGGCTGATCTGCAGCCACAGGTTCTCGATGATGCTGAGCATGTTTTCCGAGCCCGCGGCCCGGTAGATGGAAAAGTGAAAGGCGTAATTGGCCCTGAGATAGGATTTGACGTCGCCAGCGGCATTGGCCTGCTCGAGTGCCTCCAGATGCTGGCCCAGCAGCATCACGCCGTGATCGTCAATGCGTTCTGCGGCCCATGCGGCGGCGATCGCCTCGATTTCGAACCTGACGTTCCTGAGATCGATAAGCCGCGCACGACTTAATGCCGGGATACCGATCGAACGGCCCGAAACCACCATCAAGGCGTTGGCCGCGCTCAGACGCCTCAGAGCCTCGCGAACCGGCATCGGGCTGACGCCGAAAGCGTCTGCGAGGCTCTGCACCGTCACCATTTCACCTGGAACGATGCTGCCGTCGAGGATCAACTCGGTAACGTGCCGGTAAACCCTGTCCTGCAGGGTTTCCCTGGACAGCGGCGTGATCTCGACGCCCGGCTTCCTGAATGCCGCCCCAGCCATTTCTGTCAACCTTCCCCCATTCGAGCGACGCTCTTGTCATACCCGGCGCCTGTGTCCGGAATGCAAGGTTCGGATTGCCGCGTCAAGCGCCCGCGTTTCCGACTTTTCCCTCTTAGCCATTTCATCATTGATCTTTGATCAAATCATGATACGGTCAGCCGCATCGAATGACAAGGAGTACGTTTCGTACCCTTGGGAGGCATTCGGTCGTCTGAACTGGGAGGAGTTTCGAATGGGTATCGGATCGAAAGCCCGGCGGCTTGCGCTGCTTGCCGGCATGGCTGTTTGCGTTTGTGGTACGTCCGCCGCCGAAGCGGCCGGAAAGCACAAGATATTTCTCAGCATGAGCTTCATCGGCAATGATTGGCAGGCCGAGGCCGCCAACATGCTCAAGGCGATGGCGTCGCACAAGAGCATGGCCGACAAGGTCGACCTCCAGGTTCAGGTGGCGGGGCCGAACGCACAGCGCCAGATCCAGCAGATCAACGCGATGGTGCAGGCAGGCGCCGAAGCCATCGTGATTTTCCCGATCTCGCCGACAGCGCTCAACCAGGTGGTGAAGAACGCCTGCGACAAGGGGGTAAAGGTGTTTGCCTATGATGCCGAGATCACCGAGCCCTGCGCCTACAACGTCCATATCGACCAGGAAGAGGCTGGCCGGGTGACGGCGGAGTGGCTGGTCAAGAAACTTAATGGCAAGGGCAACATCATCGCGGTGACCGGCGTTCCCGGCACGTCGGTCGATGATCTGCGCACCAAGGCCGCGAAGGAGGTGTTTGCCAAGCATCCCGACATCAAGATCGTCGGCGAAGCTGTCGGCATGTGGAGCCAGGCGGTGGCCCGTACCGAACTGTCCAAGATATTGGCGACGCGCAGCTGGGATGACATAAATGGGCTGTGGATGCAGGTAGGCTGCTTCACTGCCAATTCCATGCAGCTCGAGGCCGGCAAGAAGGTCAGCGAACTCCTGCCTTGCGCCGGCGAGGGCTCCAATGGCGGGCGCATCCAGATGCTGCCGGAGGGCACGGAGGTCGAGGGCGCAACCTCTCCCTATGCGCCGCTCGGCGCGCCGCGCATTTCCTACGCCTCGCCGCCTTATTCCGGGGCGCTCGCTCTCAAGCTTGCCGTCGAGGCGCTTGAAGGCAAGCACGTTGCCAAGAAGACGATCCTGCCGCTGCCGGTCGTCACCAACGAGACGATAAAGCTTTGCGACGAGGGCACCTGGGCGGAGATGAAGGCTGGTTGCAATGCGTTCAAACCGTCGCTGGTCTCGAACCCAGGCTGGTTCGCCTCGATCTTCTCCGATCAGACACCTGAGATCGGTCTCGCGGCCGCCCTTGTAGGCCAGCCCGAGGAGTAGGCCTTCCGAAGTGGGGCGTGGGGTGCTTTCGAGGCGCTCCACGCAGCTTTCATGCGGGCTGGGACTGAGATCATGATGTCAGCGCATTCGACAGCTGTCGGCATAGAGGGCGTCCGCAAGGCGTTTGGCGCAACAGTTGCCCTCGATGGCGTTTCCTTCGAGATCGCTTCCGGCAGCGTGCATGCCTTGCTTGGCGAGAACGGTGCGGGCAAGTCCACGCTCGTCAAGCTGCTGTCGGGGCTGGTACGGCCCGACGATGGGCAAATCACCGTGTCAGGCGAACCGGCGCCACTCGGTTCGCCGCGCGCCGCGCATGCCAAAGGCGTGCAGACAGCCTTCCAGGAAATGACCCTGGTACGCGATCTCAGCGTTCTCGATAACATGTTGCTGCCTTACGCGCCCGTTGGCTCGATCGGCCTGATCAGGCGGTTGAGCGCGCGCAAGGCAGTCCGCAAGCACATCTCCGATCTGGGGTTTACGGTCGATCTCGATGCCGAGGTAGCGACGCTCGATCTCGCCATCCGCCAGAAGATCGAAATCGCGCGCGCGCTCTATCGCAAGCCGCGCATCCTTCTGCTCGACGAGCCGACTTCGACACTGTCAGGTGGCGATGTCGAGTGGCTGGGCGCCATCATCGCGCAATTGAAAGCGGCCGGTACCACGGTCGTGTTCATCACCCATCGCATGCGCGAGGTGCGGGCTTTCTGCGACACGCTGACCATTCTCAGGAACGGCCACCACATCGTGACCGCGCCGGTTGCCGATGTTTCGGATGGTGAGGTGATCGAAAAGATCATCGGCCGCAGCATCGCCCAGACCTTCCCGCCGAAACCTCAAAGTGAGGCCGCCTTCGGTCCGCCGGTGCTCGGTGTGCGCGATCTCAAGACGGGGAGGAAGCTCGACGGCGTCGATTTCGACCTGCGCAAGGGCGAGATTCTCGGCATTGCCGGGCTTCAGGGCATGGGGCAGCTCGACTTGTTCCTCGCCTGCTTCGGCATGGCCGAGATCGAGCGCGGCCATGTCCTGGTCGACGGCCGCAAGGTCTGGCTCGGCTCGCCCTCCGATGCGCTCAAGCCCAACATGGCGATCGGGCTGGTGCCGGAGGACCGCAAGACCGAAGGCCTGTTCCTGAAGCTCTCGGGCCGGCAGAATGCATCGCTGCCTGTGGTCGAACGCTTTACCCGATTTGGCCTGATCAGAAACGACGAGGAGGCAAAGGCCGTGCAGTCCGCCTTCTCAACCGTGGAGGTCGACCGCAGTGCATTATGGACGAGGGCAGGGGCGTTCTCTGGCGGCAACCAGCAGAAGATAGCCATTGCCAAATGGCTGGTCGCCGAAAGCCGGATCCTGCTGCTTTTCGATCCGACCCGCGGCATCGACGTCGGCACCAAGCACGAGCTCTATGTGATGATGCGCGACTATGTGGCGGCCGGCGGCTCGATCCTTCTGCATTCAACCGAAATTCCCGAGCTGGTCCATCAATGCGACCGGGTGCTCGTCCTCTACGACGGTCACCTGGTGGCGGAGCTTGCCGGCAACGACATCACGGAAGGCGCGATCATGCGGCCGGCGCTTGGCCATGGCGAGTTGGTCCGGGAGGCGGCGGAATGAGCGTGACGAGTTCGCCCGCGGCACCGGCCGCAACAGTGTCGCGGCTCCTCGCGCGGCATCGCGGCGCGATCATCGCGGCGATCGTCTTTGCCGTGCTCCTGCTAATCGTTGATCTGGTAAGTGCCGGGCGGCTCACTTATTTCGATATTTCGTTCCTGTCGAGCGGCGGCGCCACCTCGGCACTGGCGGCGATCGGCCAGACCCTGGTCATCCTGTCCGGCGGTTTCGACCTGTCCGCGGGCGCGGTGATCTCGCTGGTCAATGTCGTTCTGGCAAAAGGCATGGATCCGATGGCAACCGGCACGAGTGTCGCGCTGTGGACCTTGGCCGGAATTGGTGTCGGCATGCTGGTCGGCGCCTTCAACGGCTTCTTCATCGCCGTCCTGCGCATGCAGCCAATCGTCGTCACACTGTCGACCATGTTCATCCTGCAGGGGGTAACGCTGCTGGTCATGGACAAGCCGGGCGGTTTCGTCTCGCCCGATCTTGGCGCCTTCTATCTCGGTGATGCCATTGCCGGCTGGATACCGATGCCGCTGGTGGTCATCGGCGTCGTCCTGCTCGGCTGGTTCTGGCTCAAAGGAACACGCTTCGGGACGGCGCTTTATGCGGTCGGCAGCGACCCGGATGCCGCCGCCGCGGTCGGTGTGCGCGTCGTTCTCGTACGCTTCCTGGTCTATGTCATTGCCGGCGGCTGCTATGGGCTTGCCGGCGTTTTCATCAGCGCCCAGACCGGCAGCGGCGATCCGCTGGTCGGCAACCCGTTGTTGCTGTCGATGTTCGCGGCAGTCGTCGTCGGCGGCACAAGACTGGGCGGCGGTCAAGGCGGGCCAGTCGGCACCGTCTTCGGCGCCTACATCCTGATGATGGTCGTCAACATCCTGCTCGTGCTCAACGTCTCGGCCTATTATTCGACGATCGCCGAGGGCATGATCCTGATCCTTGCCGTGCTTGCCGGCTCGCTGTCGCATGGCTCCGTGCTTGCCCGCCAACTGCGTGCGCTACGGGCTCGGCTGGCCGCGTGGCGCGCCGGAATGCTGCCCTCGCAGATCGATCGCACCGACCGGCGGCTGAGAATCAAGCGGGGCAGCGCTGGCGACCAGCAGGCGCCGCAGCCGGCCTTCCATGTCCGTAACGCCGAGACGCTGCGCTATGCGCTGCCGGCCTATGTCTGCCTGGCCGTCGTCGTGATCGTCACCCAGATCTGGCTTGGACGCGCCATCGTCAACGTCACCTACTGGAACTCGCTGTTCGTGCTGTCGAGCTTCCTTGCCATCCTGGCGCTTGGGCAGGGCAGCGTAATCCTCACCGGTGGGCTCGACCTGTCGCTGCCGTGGACGATCGGCCTGTCAGGAATCCTGCTTGCCGGCATGGTCAACGGATCGGATGCTGCACTTGCCTATGCGCTGCCGGCGGTGCTGCTCATCGCTTGCCTGATCGGTCTCGCCAACGGCATCGGCATCGTCTTCCTCGGCATTTCGCCAATTGTAATGACGCTGGCCACCAACGGCATTCTGCAAGGTTTCGCTTTGCTCTACTCGCAAGGCACGCCGGCCGGCTTCTCCTCGCCGATGCTGCGCTGGTTCATGACCGGCAAAATATTCGCCATCACGCCGGTGGTGCTGTTCATGATCGCCTTCGTCGTATTTGCCGTACTGCTGCTCGGCCGCACCGCTTTCGGCCGCCGCGTCTATGGCATCGGCAACAGCCTGCGCGCAGCCCAGCTCTCCGGCATCGCGGTCGGTCGCACGCTCATCCTCGTCTATGTGCTGTCGGCGGTCTGCGCGGCGATCGTCGGCATCATGCTGACCGGCTTTTCCGGCCAGGCCAGCCTCGGCATGGGCGACGATTATCTACTGCCCTCCATCGCCGTCGTCGTGGTCGGCGGTGCGCTGATTACCGGCGGGCGTGGCCACTATCTCGGCATGCTGGGTGGGGTGCTGCTCCTGACCGCGTTGCAGATGCTGCTCGCCGGCACGACGCTGCCTTATGCGACGCGGGCGATTCTGTTTGGGCTGGTGGTGCTCGGTGCCGTCATGGCGCTGCGCGAAAGGCGGATTCAGTGAAAGGGATGGAACAATGAGCTCAAGCTCACCGGCATCGGCGGACGAATTCCTGACCGGGCTCAAAGGCCAGCGCGTGCTGGTCACGGCGGGCGCTGGCGGCATTGGCTTTGCCATTGCAGAGACGCTATCGCGGCTCGGCGCACGCGTCGCGATCTGCGATATTTCGGACGAGGCGCTGGCCGCTGCTCGAGAGAGAATTACGCTCGCCGCCGTAGTCAAGGCCGACGTTTCGCGCGACGACGATGTCGACCGGCTGTTCGAGACGGTCGAGGAGAAGCTCGGCGGGCTCGACGCCCTGATCAACAATGCCGGCATTGCCGGGCCGACCGGCGGCGTCGACGAGATCGATCCGGCAGACTGGCGGCGTTGCATAGATATCTGCCTGACCGGCCAGTTCCTGTGCGCGCGGCGTGCCGTGCCGCTGATCAAGGCGGCGGGCGGCGGCTCGATCGTCTCGATGTCTTCGGCCGCCGGCCGCCATGGCTACGCGTTCCGCACCCCCTATTCGGCTGCCAAGTTCGGCGTTGTCGGCCTGACCCAGAGCCTTGCCAAGGAACTCGGACCGCATGGGATCAGGGTCAATGCCATCTTGCCCGGCATCATCGAAGGGCCGCGAATCGACAAGGTCATTGCCGACCGGGCAAAGCAGCTCGGCGTGTCAAACGAGGAGATGACACAACGCTATCTGCAGAACATCTCGCTGCGCCGGATGACCAGCCCATACGATGTCGCGGCGATGGTGGCCTTCCTGCTTTCCGATGCGGGCGTCAACATTTCCGGCCAATCGCTTGGCGTCGACGGCAATGTCGAGACACTCTGAGGGGCGATCATGGCGAAGGTAGCAATTGTCGGAAGCGGTTTCATCGGGCGAGCGTGGGCGATCAGCTTCGCTCGTGCGGGCCATGATGTGCGCATGTGGGACCAGGCGCCGGCCGCGACCAGCGGTGCGCGCGACTATATCGCCGGCGTGCTCGGCGACCTCGCCGCCAACGATTTGCTGCGGGGACAGGCGGTCGATGCCGTGCTTGGCCGCATCACCATTGTGGCGGAGCTTGGAGAAGCCTTGGCCGATGCCGTCCACGTCCAGGAGAACACACCCGAAAACCTGGAGGTGAAGCGTGACGTATTCTCCCGGATCGACGCCCTTGCCGGTCCGCAGGCGGTGATCGCCAGTTCCACTTCGGCGCTGTTGCCGTCGAAATTCACCGATCATCTGCAGGCGCGGCATCGCTGCCTCGTCGTACATCCAATCAATCCGCCCTATCTCATCCCGGCAGCGGAAGTCGTGCCGGCGCCATGGACCTCCGCCGAAACGGTGGAAAGGACCCGCGCCTTTCTTGTCGAAGCGGGCCACGCGCCGCTGGTGATGAAGCGCGAACTCGACGGCTTCATCATGAACCGCTTGCAGGGCGCGCTGTTGGAGGAGGCGTTCCGGCTCGTCGCCGACGGCTACGCCAGCGTTGAGGACATTGACACGGGCCTGCGCGAGGGGCTGGCGCTGCGCTGGTCGTTCATGGGTCCGTTCGAAACGATCGACCTCAACGCGCCTGGTGGTGTGCGCGACTATGTAGAGCGCTACCAGACGATCTATTCCAACATCTTCCCGCAGATGCTGCGTCGGGTCGACTGGGCCGGCGAGGTCATGGAGACGATCGAGGCCGAGCGCCGCAAGCGCCTGCCGCGGGAAGAACTCGGCGAACGGCAGGTCTGGCGCGACCGTCGGCTGATGGCGCTGGCGGCGCACAAGAAAAAATCGGATCGGGAGTTTGGACGATGATGGAAACAAGCCGCAAGCCCGGCGCTCAGCAGCCCAAGGGCAAGGTCATCATCACCTGTGCGGTGACGGGGGCAATCCATACGCCGACCATGTCGCCTTATCTGCCGGTCACGCCAGACCAGATCGCCTCGGAGGCGATTGCGGCGGCCGAGGCTGGTGCGGCAATCCTGCATCTGCATGCTCGCGACCCTGAGACCGGCAAGCCCGACCAGACGCCGGAGGCGTTCGCGCGTTTCCTGCCGCGCGTCAAGCAAGGCACCAATGCCGCCATCAACATCACCACCGGCGGCAGTCCTTACATGAAGGTGGAGGAGCGTGTGCGGCCCGCCGCCCAGTTCAAGCCGGAAGTCGCCTCGCTCAACATGGGGTCGATCAATTTCGGGCTCTATCACCTCGTAGACAAATACGAAACGTTCAAGTTCGACTGGGAAAGGCCGCACCTGGAAGCGACGCGTGACCTGGTCTTCCGCAACTCGTTCAAGGACATCGAGTACATACTGGAGACCTGTTACGACAACGGCACGCGCTTCGAGTTCGAGTGCTACGACATTGCCCATCTCTATAACCTCTCGCATTTCGCCGATCGCGGGCTGGTGAAACCGCCGTTCTTCGTACAGTCCGTGTTCGGCCTGCTCGGCGGCATCGGTACGCACCCGGAAGACGTCGCCCATATGAAGCGCACCGCCGATCGCCTGTTCGGCGATCAATACCGCTGGTCGGTGCTGGGTGCCGGCGCCAGCCAGCTGCGCATTGCCGCGCAATCGGCAGCGCTTGGCGGCAATATTCGCGTTGGGCTCGAAGACAGTCTGTGGGCCGGCAAGGGCAAGCTTGCCAAATCGAACGCCGAGCAGGTGGTGCTTGCCCGTAAGATTATCGAAGGCCTCGGCATGGAAGTGGCGACGCCCGACGAGGCTCGCGAAATCCTGTCATTGAAGGGCGGCGACCAGGTCGCCTTCTGACCGGTTTCTGCAAGGTTCGAACAGAGGAGGACGGCATGAAGATCGAGGTCGTGGTGGACGTGAAAACCACGCTGGGCGAGGGACCGCTGTGGGACGTTGAACAGGAGCGCCTCTACTGGATCGACAGTTTCGATGGGCGCGTGTTTCGGGCGACCGCCGACGGCCGCGAGATCCGTTGCTGGGACGTGCCGATGAAGATCGGCTCGATGGCATTGCGCAAGGACGGTGGTGGCGCGGTGGTGTCGCTGCAGCGCGGCTTCCATCTGCTTGATTTCGCCACCGGCGAGGTGACGCCGATCCACGATCCGGAGCCGGACCGGCCGATGAACCGGCTCAATGACGGCAAGGTCGATCGGCGCGGCCGCTTCTTCGCGGGCTCAATGGACACGATGGAAGAGGGACCCTCCGGAGGGCTCTACCGGCTCGATCCCGATTTCTCCGTGACCAGGATTGATTCCGGCATCATCTGCTCGAACGGCCCGTGCTGGAGTCCAGACGACCGCACCTTCTATTTCGCCGACACCTGGACCGGCGAGATCTGGGCCTACGACTATGATATCGAAACCGGTGCCGCCACCAACCGGCGCACTTTCACCCGCGTCGATACCAGCCGGGGAGGGGCGGCGGACGGCTCAACTGTCGATGCCGAGGGCTTCCTCTGGAACGCGCTGGTCTATGGCGGCAGGCTGGTGCGTTACGCGCCCGACGGCAGCGTCGACCGCATCATCGACATGCCCGTCAAGAAGATCACCAGCGTCATGTTCGGCGGGCCGAAGCTCGATACCCTGTACGTCACGTCGATGGCCAAGCCGCCGCTGCCGCGCTTTCCGGGCGACGGAGTTTTACGCGGCAGCCTTTTTGCCATCACCGGCCTCGGCGTAACGGGAGTTCCGGAGCCAAGATTTGCTGCGTGAAGCTCGGCATCGAGCCGTCACTTTGTGGCGGTCATCGTCTCGGCAGCTTTCCGCAGTACTCAGTCTGTAGCAGGCTGCCATCCGACGGGCGTGACCGGTGGCCGGCATGACCCTCGCGCCCGAATTCGTTTCAACAACAGGTTCTCACGGACAAGCCGTCTCCGAGTCCTCTGTCGCTGCGGCCCGCCAACTGAGTCCGCGGCGCTTGGTTGGGCTCTCGCACTCTGTTGAGAAACCTAGCAACCAGACAGCGATGCCTATTTTTTCGATGAATGTCAGTAAAAGATGCGTTACTTTCTGACGCATGAAGATGGTCGTTTCCTCAGTTCCTGATCGGATCTTGAGGCGCGCCCGCGGTAGTGGGCGCGGGAGCGTTTTCACGCCCAGCGATTTTCTTGATCTGGCGGGACGGTCAGCGATCGATCAGGCGCTCTCGCGCCTCGTCAAAAGAGATAGGTTGCGGCGTCTCGCCCGCGGACTTTACGATTTCCCGAAACTGCATCCAAAACTTGGGGCGCTTTCCCCGTCGCCCGATTAAGTTGCCCAGGCGCTGGCCAGGGAGACGGGCTCTCATGTGCAGGTCGCCGGGACGCATGCGGCCAATGCGCTTGGTCTGACCAGCCAAGTTCCCGCCCGAACCTCATATCTCACGGATGGTCCATCCCGTCGCGTGGTGCTCGGAAAGCGTGTTATCGACCTGCGCCATGCGTCGCCCAAACACCCGATAGCACCGGGGAGTGCTGCGGGAACAGTCGTTCAGGCGTTGCGGCATCTCGGGCCATCACGGGCCGCCGATGTCGTTCAGATCGCGTCGGGCCAACTGTCCCTGAGTAACAAAAAGAGACTCGTCTCAACCGCCATACAGGCGCGGCTTGGATGCGTCCGATACTAAGCGCCATTGGCGACTCACCATCGGATGCGGCTCATGGATAGCTTCGTGCGCCAAGCCGCGTCGGTTAGCCATGTGGTGCGCGTGCTAACTCATCCACGGCAGCTGAAAGAACGCGTTCGGGGTCCGAGGCGAGCACATCTTGCGGACGTTTGCCGCCAAGGAAGCTATTGATCGATGCAAACCAATAGGCGAGCCCCCAGGCATCCTTTTTCCCGCGAAACACACTCAGAACCTTAGCGAGCGGTTTAGTGGGCCGATATCCAGCTGCAATATCCAGAGCGTAGCCGGGAAAATAGTCTACACCCCGATGCCGAACTGCGAAGATGCGGCCTTGTTTTTTCCACTTGTTGGGCTGCGCACGTGGGTTGCTCGTGCTGAACCCCGCCATTGTCGCGACTTGAGGAGCGGTCAGCCAACCGCCGCTTTCCAATACTTCTCTTCTCGCCTCGGCCGCCATCCGCGCTTGTATGAGCACGTGTTGCGGAGGGAGTACGTCAGGGACCAGGGCGTCGATTATCGTGCTTATGGCTTCGCGCTGGCGACTCATCAGGATCGTACGCACCAGAGGCGCAATGCTGACGAGCGTGTCCGCGAGGCCGCGCACAGCAGGTTCACTCCCATGCTCGACCGTTACTGCTATGACCAGCTCGGCAGTTAGGCGATCAAGTCGGTCACCAACCTCCTTCGGCCTTCCGGTGAGGACGCCAAATCCCGACAGTTCAATAGTCTCATGGGTAAGTGCCATGATCTCCCGCCCCTGGGGTGATGAGCATGGTACATATGTAGCACAACAACCGGTATCACAGGTGCAGCTAAGCTGTGGGCATTTGGCGTCCAAGTTCGCTGATTGCCTGGAGCTTGCAGAGCGCGTCCCGATGACGGCCAGGCGGACGCCGGCCGTGCCGCCGAGGCTACCCCTTGACCGCCGAGCCGACGATTGAATCCACGAAGAAGCGCTGCAGGAAGACGAAGAGCACCAACGGCGGCAGCACAGCAAGTGTGGCGCCAGCCATCACCAGTCCCGTATTGAGGGCGCCTCTGTTATAGCTGAGCAGGCGGCTCAGGCTGATAACGATAGGATAGTCGTGCGCATTGCCCTGTAGAACCGTCAGCGGCCAGAGATAGCTGTTCCAGTGGTAGACGAAGGCAAACAGCGCCAGCGCCGCGATTGCCGGCGCCACGCTCGGCGCGACGATCTTGAACAGGATCAGGAGTTCCGACGCCCCATCCATCCGTGCGGCGTCGATCAGGTCGTCCGGCACGCCGGCTATGAACTGGCGCATCAGGAAAATGCCGAACGCATTGGCGAGGTTGGGCACGATAATGCCGGCAAGGCTGGCGTTCAGGCCGATTAATCCGACGAGACGGTACAGCGGGATCAGCGTGACGATCGGCGGCAGGAACATGGTGGCGATCAGCACCGAAAACAGCAGCGAGCGGCCGGGAAAGTGGTGCTTGGCGAAGACATAGCCAGCCATCATGCTGGTGACCAGAATGCCGGCGGTGGTGATCGTGGCGATCACCAGCGAATTCCACATCGAGCGGCCGACATTGATGACGCCGGACACTTTCTCATACGCTTCGAGGCTCGGCGTGCGCGGTATCCACACTGGCGGCACCTGCATGGTTTCGGCCGGCGTCTTCAGGCTGGAGAGCACCATCCACAACAGCGGAAAGGCGGAGGCCACGGCAACCAGCAGCATCAGCGTGGCGAGCAGTGCTCTGCGGCCCGCCAGGCGTTTGCGCGCCAACCGGCTCGATGCTGATCGGCCCGGCGCGCTCATTCGTCATCCTTCCGGTTGGCAAATGCAAACAGCGCGCACACAACGACGATCAGCGCCAACATCAGCATCACTGCCATGGCCGAGCCCAATCCGCCTTGCGCGCGCTCGATGCCGACACGGCGGATGTGATAGGTCAGCACATTGGTCGAGCCGACCGGCCCGCCTTGGGTGATCAGCGCCACCGGCTCGAACACCTGCACGGCGTTTATGATGGCGATGACGGCGCTGAACAGAAGCGTGCGCCGCAGCAGCGGCAACGTGATAAAGCGGAACTGTTCGCGTCGGGTGGCGCCGTCCAGAGTCGCCGCCTCGTAAAGACTGCCCGGGATCTGGGTCAGCCCGGCCACGGCCAGCACGGTAAAATAGCCGATCTGCTGCCAGACATTGAGGACGACGATCGAGATCAACGCCGATCTTGGCGAGGATAGCCAGGGTTGCGGGCCGATGCCGGCGAGGCCGAGCATCTGGTTGAGCGGCCCTTCGCTCGGCGAATAGAGCTTCGACCAGACCAGCGTCACGGCGATCATCGGCACCATGTAGGTGGAAAACAACACGGTCCGCAGCGCCGTGCCGCCTGCGACATCGCGCTGGTAGACCATCAAACCGAACGCGACCGAAAGGGGCAGGATGAGCATCACCGACAATGCCGTGTAGATCGCGGTGTTGAGCAGTGCTCGCTTGAAATCCCGCCCGACCGAGGTCGGTCCGAATATTTCGCGAAAATTGTCGAAGCCGATGAAGCTCGCATTGGAAAAAGGCGTCTGCGTCGACCAGTCCTGGAATGACAGCCAGATGGTGAGCAGCATCGGCAGCAGGATGAAAACGCCGATTAGTGTCACGGCGGGCGCCAGCATGATGCCCGCCGAGGCACGATAGGTCTTGATCATCGCTCTGCTTCCAAAGCGTCGGGCTCTCGAAACAACGCCTTCGCTATTTGGCGGCACGCTCCAGGATCGAGACGGCATCGGCCTGCGCGTTCGCCTGCGCATCCTTGGCCGAGAGCTGCCCATACTGCAACGCCTCGAGCGTCTGCTGCAGCGATTCGCTGAACTCCTGGCCGCCCGGGACGACAGGGAAGGGCTTGGCGTCGGCAAGCACGCTGACATAGCCGGACAGGAACTCGGAACCGAGCTTGTCCTTATGGGCTTCGATGTCGGACGTCCGTGTCGGCAGGATGCCCATCGAGATCAGAATATCCGACATTGCCGATGCGCCGTTCTTGCCGGACTTCGGACTGTTCAGCCATACCAGGAAATCCCATGCCGCTTTCTGCTCGGCCTCACCGGCATTGGCGTTGACGACGGTCATCCACGAATAGGAGATCGAGTGCGGCTTGTCGCCGTTCGGACCCACCGGAATGGGTGCGGTGGCGATATTGGAGAACTTGTCGCCCATGCCGCTCTTCAATGCGCTTTCCCACCAGTTGGCCATGATGATCATGCCGGTCTTGCCGGAGACGAAATTGTCGAGGAAGGGACCGGTTGTGTTGGCGTCGGCCGTGGCCATCGCCGGATCGCTGGCACCGGACTTGATCAGGTCCTCGTAGAGCTGGAAAGTCTCGCCGGCTTGAGGACTGTCGAGCACCGGTTTGCCGTCCTTGACCAGCTCGCCGCCATTGGAGGCCAGCAGCGAGGCGAAGGGATGGACGACGCCCGCCGCCCAGGAATTGATCATGCCGAAACCTTGCTGGCCGGCATCTTTCCTGGTCAGCTTCTGGGCCGCATCCTTCAATTCGGACCAGGTTTTCGGCGCGGCCGTAATGCCTGCCTGCTTGAACAGCTCCTTGTTGTAGTTCAGCGCATAGACGTCGATCTCGTTTGGAATGCCGTAAAGCGTGGCGCCAACAGAGGCCGCACTGACGACACCGGCCGGCCACGCACTCTTGACCTCGCCGGCAACCGCATCGGGGGCCGGCGCGACCAGTTTGTCTCGCGCCAGTTCGGGCAGCCACAAATCATAGATGCCGCCGATCGTCGGCCCGTCCGAGCTGCCGCCCTGGGAACGCAGTGTCGTCAGGAGATCGCCGAAGGGGACGGCGCGCACGGTGACGGTCACATCCGGATTGATCTTGGCGTAGTCCTTGGCCGCGGCGTCCAGCAAAGCGACCGTTTCGGGCGACCAGTGGGTCAGATAGGAGATGTTGACCGATTGGGCCCAACCAATAGTGGGCGACGTCAGCAGCCCTGCAGCCAGTGCCAGTTTCGAAATCCAAGCCAAAGACATCCGGACCCTCCGCATAGCCGCACAGCGATGTCAATGACGTTATGACAAGTTGAAGCAACGATGCAAGCGCTATCTTCGTCGGAGAGCTCCTGCCGGTACTGCGGCGTTTTCTTACTGCGGCCCACAAAGGTGCGGGATAATACTTTGAAAACAGGCAATTATCTGGAATGGTTCGAGCCGTTTCTCCCTGCCGGCCATGCCCGAACATATCGCAAGGCTCTTGCGAATGAAGTCATGTCGTTATAATGACATGAGAGAAGCTTATGACTGCCTTGCGGCTTTTGAACCGCCGTGGGGATGACAATATCGACAAGAATGGGAGACTGCGCATGTTTTCAATTCATCGACGCGCCACACTCGGCCTGATCGGCGGCTTTGCCGCAGTCTGCACCGGGGTCCTCACCGCACTGCCGGCCAAGGCCGACGACACCGTGACCCTGTGGAGCTGGCGCACCGAGGACGAGGCTGCGATGCGCCGCATCTTCGACGCCTTCGAGGCCAAGACTCCCGGCATTAAGGTCAACATCCAGTTCACCCCCGACGCCGACTACCAGAACCGGCTGAGCACGGCGCTGCGTGGCGGCCGGGGGCCTGATATCGCTCAGCTCAAGGCTTACGGCGAACTGCAACCGTTCATCGAGGGTGGGTATCTCGACGCGCTCGACGACAGCGTGCCGGAGCTGAAGAACATGCCCGATAGCGCGCTGGGCGGCGCTCGTGGCCGTGCCGACGGCAAGACCTATGGCGTGCCCTATTCGGTGCCGATGATGGGCGTCTTCTACAATCAAGACATCTTCGGCGCCCAGGGCATCGAGATTCCCAAGACCTACAAAGATTTCGTCGCCGCCTGCGAGAGGCTGAAAGGGGCGGGGATAACGCCAATAGCCGCCGGCGGTGCCAACGGCTCCGCCTGGGCGCTGGAGATCGGCGTCGGTGTTGTCGGCCCGACCATCTATGGCCCGGGCTTCTACGACGAAATGATGAGCGGCAAGGCGACCTTCGAGGATCCGCGCTACGTGGCTGCCCTGAAACGCTATGCCGACTTGAAGCCATATTTCTCCGACGGCTTTGCCGGGGTCGATTACACCACTTCGACACAGCAATTCATCGGCGGCAAGGCGGCGATGTTCTTCGGCGGCTCGTTCGAGAACGGCAGCTTCAAGGCGCAGAACCCGAAGCTGAAATTCTCGATTTTCCCGTTCCCTGCCGACGATCCTGCCACCAAGCTCTATACCTCGGCTTTTTCGGACGGCTCCTATGGTCTGGTCTCTGAAAGCACCAACAAGGAGGCAGCGATCAAGGTGCTCACCTTCATGGCTTCGGCCGAGTTCGCGCAGCTCTTCGCCGACGAGTTGGGCTGGCCGCCGGCCCGTACCGACGTCACCGTGAAAGACCCGGTACTCGCCACGATGATGGAGATGTCGAAGAACTCCACACCCTATCTGACGCTTGTCGGCTTCCGCTGGCAGACGCCTACGGCCTCCTCGATCCTGCAGTCCGAGATCATCGACATGGTCGAAGGCAACATCACGCCGCAGAAGCTGGCGGCGGACATGCAGGCCGCCGTCAGCAGCTGGTTCAAGCCGAAGCAGTAGGCCGTCACACCCTGCGCGAAACAGCACATGATCGCCCGTCGCCGCAAAAGCAGCCTTCAGCGCACCCAGCAGCGCATGGCCGTGCTGTTCATCGTGCCGGCATTGGCCGTTTATGCGCTGTTTGTCCTTTATCCCCTGCTGATGTCGCTGTGGGGCAGCTTCTTCGTCTGGAGGGGCCTGCGCATGCTGGAGTTCGCCGGCGTTTCGAATTTTACCCGCCTGTTCGTTTTCCCGAGCGGTGGACGGCTCTACGGGGCGCTCTGGCACAACGTCGCCTGGTTCTTCGGCATCATGCTGTTCCAGAACGGCCTTGGTCTGCTGTTTGCCTGGCTGCTGTTTCTGCGCGAAAAGGGGGCGGCCTTCTTCCAGTCGGTATTCTTCTTCCCGGCGGTGCTGAGCCCGGTCATCGTCGGTGCCCTGTGGCGGCTGCTGCTGGCGCCCGGCGGCACCATCGAATGGATGCTCAACGGCTCTGGTCTGCATCAAGGCAGCCTGACCGTTCTCGGCAACAGCCACACGGCACTCGTGATGCTGATCGCCGTCGACGCCTGGAACTGGATGGGCCTGCCGGTGCTGATCTACACCGCCGGCCTCAGGCAGATTTCGTCCCAGATATTCGAGGCTGCCAGGCTGGACGGCGCCGGCAGCGGCCGCATGCTGGTCTCGGTTGCCCTGCCTTTGCTGATGCCGGCCATCGGCACGTTGACGACGCTGTCGTTCATCAACACCTTCAACCAGTTCGACATCGTCTATGTCATGCAGGGCGTGCAGGGCAATCCAAGCTATTCCACAGACACGCTGGTGACCTATTTCTACCGCCTCGCTTTCGGCGCCGAAGGCGCCGTCGGTATCACGGATATAGGCCTGGCGCTGGCGCTCGGCACGCTGCTGTTTCTCATCCTCAGCATCGGCACGCTTGTGATGCTGCGCTTCTTCGACCGCCGCACGGTGCGACTGTGAATATGCTCGCCATCCCTCGACAGCTTGCTCGGCTGCCCGGCTGGACGGCGCTGGTCCTGTGGACCGCAGCGGTGCTGCTGCCGCTCTATATTCTCGTCGTCTCCTGTTTCAAGACCACGGCGGAGATCTACGACAACAGGCTCGGCCTGCCGCAAAGCTTTGCCTTCGACACTTTCGTTGCGGCCTGGACGCGCGCCGATCTCGGCCAGAATTTCATCAACAGCCTGATCGTCACCGGCGGTGCGGTGATCCTGACGATTATCGTGTCGGCAATGGCCGCCTATCCGCTGAGCCGCTATCGGCTGGGCTGGAACGGTATCATGCTCGGCCTGTTCCTGTCCGGCATCATGCTGCCGATCCGGCTTGCCTCGGTGGAGCTGTTCACGCTGATGCGCAACCTTGGCCTGCTCGATTCGCTGATCGGCCTGATCCTTGTCTATTCGGCCATCCGCATTCCCTTCGCCGTCTTCATCTTCGCAAATTTCATGCGGGTACTGCCGTCCGAGCTCGACGAGGCTGCGCGCATGGATGGGGCCGGCGAGGCGCGCATTCTGTTCCAGATCGTGCTGCCAATGGTGAAGCCAGCTATATCGATCGTCGCCATCTTCACCGCTATCGCCGTGTGGAACGACTTCTTCTTCCCGCTGATCTTCATCTTCGACGACCGCTACAAGACCGTGCCGCTGGCCATCAGCGTGTTTGTCGGCCAGTTCCGCACGGATTGGGGCCTCGTGTTCGCCTCGCTTGCCATCTCCATGGCGCCCATCCTGATCATGTACTGTCTGCTTGCCCGCCAGATTCGCGAGGGCGTCGGCTCCGGGGGAGGCGCGAAATGATCGAGGACAAGGTCTATGCCGCACGCTCGATTCTGGTCGTCGGGGCGCATGCCTTCGATGCCGAGGTGATTGCCGGTCCACTGGCGGCGGCGGCGGTGCAAGGCGGTGCCGAAGTCACCTTCCTGCATCTCAGCATGGGCGAGCAGGGCCATCCAAGCCTCGCCCCCGAGTACTATTGCGTCCAGAAGCAGGAGGAGGCCGCAAAGGCCGCAGCCAGGCTCGGCGTTGCCATGCGCAGTCTCGGGCTGCACGACGCCTTCCTGCCCTGCGACGACGAGACGGCGCTCAAGGTTTGCGATGTTGTGCGCGAGTTGAAGCCGCAAATCGTCATCACTCACTGGCATGGCAGCTGGCACAAGGACCATCGCGCCGCGGCCCGACTGACACAGACCGGTATTTTTTTTGCGGCATTGCCGACGCTGAAGCGCGACCATGCTGCACACACACCGCAACTGCTGCTGTTCGGCGAAAACTGGGAGGACGACGAAGGGTTTCGCCCCGAACACCTCGTCGACGTCAGCGACGGCTTCGAGGCCTGGAGCGAGGCGGTGCGGGAATACGAACTGGCACGCGGCCTGAGCAGTTTCCCCTACGTCGATTATTACAGTGCGCTTTATCGGCTTCGCGGCTGCCTGCGCGGCACGCGCTACGCGCAGGGTTTTGCGGCGGCCTCGCAGTCCTGGCAAGCCGGCAGTGGCCTGTTCGCGCCGGCCAATCGGAGCGGCTCTCGATGACACGCATTCTGGCTATCGATCTTGGCGGCACCAATTTGCGCGCCGCAATCCATAGCGGCGATGTTCGCTGGCTGGAGATGCTGAGCCGCGAGCCTGCGCCGACAAGCCTGGATGCCTTCGTCGCCCGTATCGGTGCCTTGCGCGCCGAGGCCGGTCCGGTCGACGCCCTCGGGCTTGCGGTGCCCGGACTTGTCGAGGGCTCGGTCTGCCGCTGGATTCCGAACCTTCCCTATCTCGACGGCATCGACATCGCGGCCTTGTTTCCTCGTCTGCCTGTTGCCATTGGCAATGACGCGCAGGTCGCCATGCTGGCCGAAGCGGTCGAAGGTGCCGCAAAAGGCCTGTCCGATGCCATCCTGCTGGCGATCGGCACCGGTATCGGCTCCGCCGTTCTGGCCAACAACCGCATCGTTGCAGGCGCACGTGGCGGCGCCTGCTCATTCGGCTGGGCCTGCGCCGACATCGAGGATGAAGGCGAGGACCGCAGCGGCTGGCTGGAGCGCTTCGCTTCCGGGCGGGCGTTCGACGCCGCGGCGCGCCAGATCGGGCTGGCCAATGGCGGCAGGCTGATCGAGGCCGCGCGGGCTGGCAACACGGCCGCACTTGACGCCTTGGAGCTGCCGGCGCGCCGGCTGGGCACTGTCCTTGCGGGTGCGGTCGCGCTGCTCGATCCGCAGGCGATCCTGATTTCCGGCGGGCTTGCCGATGCGCTGGACGTGATAGGGCCGCCGCTGCTTTCGGCTTTGCGGCGTCAGTTGCCGCCGCATCTGCGCGACGTCGTTCTGCGGTCCGGCGAATTCGGCTCCCGCGCCGGTCTCGTCGGCGCCTCGCTGGCTGGTCTCGCCGGAGCACAGTGGAGGCAGATAAGATGAGTCAAGCGAGCTTCCATCTGCCCGACCGCAGAAGGCCCGAGCCGCTCTGGTATCAGGTGGAAGAGGCCATCCGCGCCATCGTCAAGAGTGGCGAGTGGGCGACCGGCGACCAGATTCCGGCCGAAGACAGACTGTGCGCCTTGTTCGGGGTGAGCCGCATCACGCTGCGACACGCCTTGCGCAATCTTGAGGAGCACGGGCTGCTCAGGCGCGAACATGGCCGTGGCACCTTCGTGCGCTCCACCACGCTGGTCGCCGGCACCCGCGAACTCACCAGCTTCACGCAGGAAATGGGCAATATGGGCGTGGTCGCCGGCTCGCGCTTGCTCGACTGCAGCCTGACCACCGCCAATGCCGCCGCGGCCGGAGCGCTGGAGATCGAGGAGGGCGACCCGGTGGTGCGCATCCGGCGGCTCAGGCTCGGCAACAACGAACCGATCGGTATTCAGACTGCGCAACTCTCGGCCGCGCGCGTGCCGGGCTTTCTCGATGCCGGCCTGCTGCAAGGCTCGCTCTACGAAGCGCTGGAACGCCATTACGGCATCGTGCCGGTCGCAGCGCGCGAAAACTACCGTGTCGGCGCTGTCGGGGCGGCGGATGCCGAGTTGCTCGATCTGCCTGCGGGGAGCCCCGCTTTCGTGGTCGAGCGCATCACCACCGACGAGCGCGGCCCGTTCGAATTCACCGTCTCGGTGATGCGTGGCGACCGCTACGAAATCCGCTCGACGCTGCGTGCCGGTCGCGCCGCGCCAACCGCAAGAAGCTGAGCCATACCCAAGCCGACCCATAACAGGAGTACCGACGTGTCCGATCTTTACATACCCCGCCTTGCCGCCCTCATCGAACAGGCCTCGAAAGCCAATGCCGAAGCCTTTGGCGAAGCGGCCAGCCGCTTTGCCGACACGCTCGAGAGCGGCGGGTTGGTTCATCTTTACGGCTCGGGCCACTCGGTGTTGCCGGTCCAGGAAGTGTTTCCGCGCTACGGCAGCTATGTCGGCTTCAATCCGCTGACCGACCCGCGTGTCATGTGGCATAACGTGCTCGGCGCCGGCGGCGTGCGCGAACTTCTGTGGCTGGAGCGGACCGAGAAATACGCCGAGAAATTCCTCGACCACCAGCCGCTGAACAAAGGCGATTCGATCATCATCTTTGGCCACAGCGGCCGCAATTCGTCCGGCATCGACACCGCGCTTTATGCGAAAAAACGCGGCATCTTCGTCGTTGCGATAACTAGCAAGAACAATCTCGACAAGCCGGCGACGCACTCTTCCGGCAAACGGCTTGCCGATGCCGCCGACCTTGTCATCGACACCTGCTCGCCGATCGAGGATGCCATCGTGCCGGTCGAGGGCTGGAGCCGGCCGGTCTCCGGTTCGTCGACCGTGCTTGCCATGATCCTGGCGCATGAGCTGATCGCGCGCACCGCCGAGGCGCTTTCGAAACGCGGCATCGAACTGCCGGTTTTTGCCTCGCCGACAATTGCCGGCGTCACACTGCACGACACCGACGTCATCTATGGCGTCTATCGCGAGAAAATGCTCGAGGCGCAGAAGAAGCACCTGCCGACGTTCCAGGCGACCATGCGCGGCGAATGACAACCGGGCAGGGCACGCAAAACGCTAGGACGTAGACTCATCACCGCGTAGCCAGATGCGAGTTGACACGAGTTTCAGGGCAGCAAGGTAGTTTTCTGCCAGCTTGTCATATCGAGTTGCGATGCGAGGGAACTGCTTGGCCTTGTTGAAGAACGTTCGACGAGGTTGCGGGCCTTGTAGAGAAAGGGGCTGAAGCACATCGGGTCCTTGCGGTTGGCCTTGGGCGGGATGTTGGCCCATGCCTTTTGCTCGGTGACGGCATTGCGCAAGGCGTGGCATCATAGCCCTTGTCGGCGAGCAGCATGGCACCCTCGGGCAAATCCTTGATCAAGTCCGCTGCGTAGGCGATGTCACTCATTTGACCTGCCGTGAGCGTCAGCTTGATCGGCCTGCCTTCGGCGTCGACAAGAGCATGGATTTTGGTCGTCAGCGCGCATCGGGAACGACCGAGACAATAATCTCGATCCCCCTTTTTGCTGTCGCGCCTTGCTGATGGACGCGAACAATGGAGGTATCGATCATCTGCACCGTTGCATCATGGACTCTGGTGATGCCATGCATGAGGCGGTCCCACACACCTGCTTTCCGCCATCGAACGAAGCGATTGTAGCAGGTGGTGCGTGGGCCGTATCGCCCCCTGGAAGATCGCGGCATGGCGCACCCGGTCGCAGCACCCAGAAGATGCCGTCTGCCCGCTGTGCCTGGACGGTGATCGTGCCGAACAAAACCAGTGCTGCAGCGAACGTTCCTCGTAATATTGCGTTTAACCATGAAAGACGACGATTCGCCCAAAGCACAAAAGGGCCCATCGGCTCTCGCGCCGCGATGCAAGGCCAGGAAAGCCTTACGCCAGATCAGTTTGTGAAAAGTCATTGCCCTTGTAAAGCAGGGCAAGCCGGTGAGCCTTCGCGCAAGCGTAGGCAAAACAATCGCCAAAATTGAGATCGGCTTTGTGCCCGACTGCTTTGCCGTATTTCATGCTGGCTTCGATCGCCCGGTCGCCGATGTCGCCGGATATCATGATTTCCTTGCCGGCGATCTCGATCAAAAAGGCGTCGACGGTATCACGGGCTTGCGCCAGCATGTCGGCCGTGGGCTTGGCGTTCTTTTTGATGGCTTCGGCCGATGCTCGCGCGAGACCCTGGACTGCCTCGAACCGGACGAGCGGGGAGATATACAGCGGCTTGGTCGCGGCCGCGAGCCGCTTTTCCAGTTCTTCCGCGCCAGGTTCCTCGTTCAGGATGGCAACGATCACCGGGGCATCGACGAACATCAGTCGTCGCTCCACATTTGGTCGGTGAATTTCTTCATATCGAAATCAGGGTTGGCCGGCCCGATCCGCCGCGCCATTTCCTTGACTTTGGCAAGTCTCTCGCGCAGCGGGACGCTGCCGCGGTTGCGCTCGATCTCATGGCGCAAGGCGGTTCTGACGGCCTCGGTCTTGCTGCGCGCGTTGGTAATCTGCTGCAGCTCGACGGCCATGGCATCGACGTCGGGATCGCGAATGAAGAGCGGCATTTGTATATCCTCTGAGTGATATATGTATATCATATCGCAGATATACTGGCCAGCGAATTCGCGAGCGGCGGTTTTGATAAGGAGGGGAGGGAGGAATGCAGCTCGCGAAAATCCGTCGGAAGGTTCGGTTCTGGTGCTCAGTCCTTGGAATTGCTCGGCGTCTGAAACACGTCGCTGCGGCCATGTCACTGTCAACGCCCACATGCCCAAGGCGCATCGGCGCTACGTACGCCGACGCCTGCGCATCCCAACATCCGCGGCGACCGATTGATGTCGATAGACCGCCCACGCGCCCGACGAGGCCAGCGCCAGCTGCATCGATTGCGTCAGGTTCATAACGGCCATAATCCCGGCCCAGCGAACTCTCTCGTTAGGGCAGCTCGGGGAGTGCTACGGCTGGATGCTCTTGGGAACATCCCGAGCGCATGATCCGGCGGCGAGGATAAACAATCTGAACCACGCGCTGCCTCCACATGATGGCGCCGGCGAACTCAACGAAGCCGTGCTGCATTCGTGGTGAACTGGATAACACGGCCTATCTTCTCGCTCGAAAATTCGGCGGCCTCGACAATCATTGCCGGGGTTACCTCGACGGATCCCTTCGCCGTCTATCCGAGTCTCATCGGCTGTCGCGCTGATCCGGATTGACAGCCACCCGCAATTAAAGGGCCGTTTGATGACACCTAGGCCTCCCCAGCAGTATTAATTCACAAAGCAGGTCGGCACCCCTGCCATCCGCTGGATCCGGTCAGCGTGTGCTTCGGGTTCGGGGTGCAAGATCAGGCGGTGCCATTTGCACGGATGGCGGCGAACCAACCACCACGGCAGGGGCGCCAGATTGCTCACCACGTTGGCTCTCTACTTCGCGGCTCATACCTTGGTGAGCAGCTTGCATCTCCGGAACGGTGAAAACCGGCACCTCGCCCTTGAAACCCTGGAGCTCAAAGGCGCCTGCCTGGACGACCGGCATCGATGCTCCTGCCGCAAAGCCGGGACCAAGCACCAGGGGGATGCCCAGCTTCTTGGTCGTC
Organism: Mesorhizobium sp. M0894; assembly: GCF_040319725.1. Lineage (NCBI taxonomy): Bacteria > Pseudomonadati > Pseudomonadota > Alphaproteobacteria > Hyphomicrobiales > Phyllobacteriaceae > Mesorhizobium > Mesorhizobium sp. M0894. Next base: position 329,288 of record NZ_JAMYOG010000005.1, read on the forward strand.
GACTCGAGCCGTGCCGTGCGGTTCACCGGGGAGCCGATCGCGGTGTAATCGAAGCGCCGTTCGGAGCCGAAATTGCCTACCGAGCAGATGCCGGTCTCGATGGCGACGCCGATTGCGATGGAGGGGTGGCCGTCCGCGGTGAAGGCGGCGTCTTCACGCTTCACCCGTTCGATCAGGGCAAGGCCCGCGTCGAGCGCGCGCTCGCGATGGTCCGGCTGATCAAGCGGAGCGTTCCAGAAGGCGAGCACCGCATCGCCCATGAACTTGTCGATGGTGCCGTCGCGCTTGAGGATCTCATCGGTCGCAATGCCGAGGAAGTGATTGACCACCTTGGCGATTTCCTGGGTATCGAGTTGTTCGCTCATCGTCGTGAAGCCGCGTATGTCGCTGAGCAGGATCGTGATCTCGCGCTTCTCGCCGGACAGGATCGCTTCGGTGTCCGAGCTTGCGAGGCGCTGCACCACGGAAGGCGACAGATACTGGGAGAACTGCCGTGCCAGGGTGGACCGGCGCTGCTCGCTGCGCCTGTAGAGAACATAGCCTTCGAAGCCGGCTACCAGGATCGTCGCAAGCGCCGGCTGCAGCGGGTCATAGAGTGCACCCTGCAGGCTGTATTCGAGAGCGCCGAACACGAACGGCGTGACGGCCAGCAGCACGAGAGCCAGGGCACCAAGCACGACACGCCAGGCGAGCACTCCGGAAAGCCCGATGAAAACGACGGCACTGAGGACAAACCAGAGCCGCTCGAGCATACGCGCGTGCGTTGGCTCAGCCAGGTAGCGCCCGGCAAGCATCTGGCCGATTGCATCGGCGTGGATGTCCGCGCCTGGTCGCGCTGGACGTGTCGGGGTGGGCAGGTACTGCGTCAGTCCCACGGCCGACAGATCGACAATGGCGATGGCGTCCCGCAGCCGCGGATCACTGCCGCCCGAAAGGATAGTGCTGGCAGATATACGGGGCGTATCCGTGGCGGTTTCCCAGAGGCGGATGCTCCCCTCCGGCTCGAGCGGCACGATGGCGCCGGCCATCCTGAGTGCGTCGAACCCGGCGGCATTCATCCGGGCTATGTAGCCGTCCTGCCCGGCGTAAAGGCGCAGAAGCTCGAGCGCGAAGGACGGCCACAGCTGCACGCCTTGAGCGGTGTTGCGAAGCCACAGAAGCGGCACATGGCGCAGTACGCCGTCTGGATCGGGCAAGGTGCGAATTACGCCGAGGCCCGCGGCAGCGTTCGAAAATTGGGCAAGCGAGCCGGTCAGGCCGGTGAAGCCGGGAAGTGTGTCGGGTACTTGCCCGACGATCGACCAGCCGGCTTTGGGCCCTGCTTCTGAAACTGTCGCCTCGTTGCCCAGGCTGACGGCAAGCGCCGTTCGATTTTTCGCCAGTGCCGTTGCCAGGCGCTTGTCTCCGGCGATTCCCTCAGGCGAGGTGTCGGCCTCGGGCAGTACCAGCGCAAGCCCGATGACCGCGGCGCCGGACTTGGTGATGCCATCGACCAGATCGGCCAAGAGGCCACGGTTCCAGGGCCATCGCCCATGTGCCTTGAGGCTGGCGTCGTCTATCGAGACGATCACGACAGGATTGCTCGTCGCCTGGCGCGGAGCGAGAAACTGGTAGAAGTCGTACGTGCGTTCGCGCAGGCGCGACAACGGTTCGTCAAAAGCCAAATGGCAAGCGAGCAGCAGGAGCACGACCACAAGGCCGGATATTTTGCGCCTGCCAGCTTGCCGCCAATCAGCCCAGCGCCAACCGGCCAAAAGGCTCATGTCGTGCGGCCGGGCCTAATTGCAGTAGTAGTCGCAGCCCTCGCCATCGCCATCGCCCTCATCCTTCACCCCGCCACCGGCAGGTGGCGTTGGGCTGTCGGGGAACTCCATGACCACTCCTGGCAATGCGCCATCGCTGGACTCGCAGACCTTGAGCGAGCCGCCGAGTGCCGACGCACAAAGCGCGCTTACGTCCAATCCCGGACCCGGTGCGCCTGGCAGGCCGGTGCCGGCAATCCGGTCGATGCTGTCCAATATCGGGAAGGTGTCGATTCCGCCGTAGCCGGTCAGCAGCTTGCCATTTTCCGACGTGCAGGCGAAGCCCGGGTTTGTGATGACCAGCCGTTTGCCATTCATCGTGCAGGTCATGCGGCCGGCGCGCAGTATGCCGACGGTCTGGCCGGCTGCCACCAGCACTTCGATGATGCCGCCTCTGGCCCCGAGCACCATGTGCGGCGTCGCAACCTGCATGACGCCGCCTTTCGAAACCTGGCCGCCATAGAATCGGGCCAGGCCGCTGTTCATCCCGATGTCGATCTTTCCCGATCCGGATCCCGGATTGTAGACGAATTCATCGATCGTCAGGCTGGTGTTCGGACCAATCTTGGCGCTCGATTCGTCCTGGAACACCAGCATTCCAAGACCAGTGGGATTGCTGCGCAGCTGGTCGCCGAGTTCGACGCCGGCACCGACGTTCATTGTCCCGCCGTTGTTGCGGACGATGTTGGTCTGGTAGGCCGTCATCGACCCGACCGTTTCAGCGGCAGATGGTGCCGCAAAGGCAAGGCAGGCGACAAAAATGGCGATCTGACGGTACGGGGTCCTCATCGCGGCCTCTTTCAATTGAGCGTCAACGTGTAGCTCATGAGCATTTCGAACGATTTTCGGTCGCGGCTGGCGATGTCGAAGTTGGTTTCGCGATAGGCAAGATCGACGCTGATCTTCTGCGACTCCGTCAGCTGAAAATCGCTTTCCGAGGCAATGCGCCAGAAGTCGCTCTTGATACTTGTGCCGATGCCGATGGACAGATCGGGAGCGTCGCTATGTCCGGCCGAGAAAGCGACCTGGTGCGACCATGCGAAAAGATCCGGTACGTTCATCAACAGGCCGCCATAGCGGACCTCGCCCGTGTAGCTGCGGCCGATTTCAGATCCGGAGGCGAAGTCATTCGAGCCGACAAAGCGCAGTCCGAGCGCCTGGCCATTGCGGAAGCGGTAGCTGCCGCCTGCCTCATAGAAAAGCCTGCTATCGGCGAAAATGCCTTGCGAGGCGCCTAGATCGATGTAGCCGCCACCGGCGAAGAGCGTCGTCTCGACCGTCGGGCGCACAAGAAAGCGCCCACTGACGCCGATGCCGGTTTCCTGGATATCGCTGTCGAAGCGATCCGTAACTGTGAACGCGGAAAGCAGCAGGCGCAGCGAATCGATCCCACTGTTGGGTAATCCCTTGTCCCAGGTGATCGCGGCGTTGCCGTGGATGAAGGTCTCCTTGCCACCCGGAACCGACAGGTCTGGCGTGAAAAAGCGCTGTGTCGCCGTCAATGACCCCGAAAGAACGAGAGCGTCAGCACTTGGCGTGCCGAGGTCCCACCGGACAAAGCCTTCCGCCCGCCCATAGGGCGAGACGAAGCTGTCGTCGTCCTGCGCCCCGCCCGGCTCAAAATCGGTGAATGCGCTGAATACGCCACCGGTCAGGGCGAGTTCCCAGGTGACGCCACGCAACGCGCGCTCGATGCGGGCGAGCAGGCGAACAGCTTCCTGCTGCTCACTTGCGGTCAGGCCGCCGACTTCGATGCCGTACTGCACCTGCCGCCGGGCCAATTCATAGGAGCCGACATGATAGTACAACCGGCTGGCCGCCAGCCGGGCGCGCGCATCGCGGGGGTATTTGATCAGATACTGCTCGATTGACGAGATCGCCTGATCGTATTGTCCCGCGTTGACGGCAACTGTGACGAACTGGGCGAGCGTTCCGTTGTCGGCCGGACTGGCGATGCGGGCTGAAAAAGCATCGTCATAGGCAGAAAAAAGACCCTGCGCGCCGGCCGGCAATACGCCGGTACAAAGCAGCGCTGCGGCGCAGCCGACGATCGTTCGAAACGAGAATTGCATGCCGAGAACCCACCCCAAACCCGACTAGTGCGAAGGACTTAGCACGACTACAAGAAAAAGGCGACTGAACGGATACCAGATCATGCGAGTCTCAGCAGCTGTTGCAGCTGCGCAACAAACCATCGGGTTCATTCGCATTTTGGCTGCGCTGGTTGTAAAAACATCTTCTCGGCGTTGCTGTAGCAAGTGAAGTATTCGGCACCGGTGGCAACTAACTCAAATCATCACCAGTCGTGGATCCCACAGCCGACAAGATCAATATTGTTTGCGCGATTCTGCGGGTACCTGGTCACCGAATGAGCCATCAAGGTCGTCCACGGCTGATCCAAAGGTCTTCCGTGGCAGTGCGCAAGCGGTCGGAGAGTTGCCGCGAGGTGCTTCTTACGACGCGCGCGCGATGCGGCACGGCTCTTGCTATTTCGTTGAACGCGACGAGGTCAGCTTATAGGAACTACATCTGTCCAGGGACGCGTCCACCGGACGCGCCTTGCTACAGCACGAGCATGGTGGCCAGCCCCAGCATCAGGCCCATGCCTACAATATCGGTCACGGTGGTGAGAAAAATCGCCGAAGCGACCGCCGGATCGGCGCCGACCCGGCGCAGGCCCAGCGGGATCAGCACGCCGGAGATTCCGGACATCAGGCACGATCCAGACATTGCGAGCAGGATCACAAGTGCCAGCATGGGCGCCTGGGCCGCCGACTCCGGTTGCCGCGAGGCGTAGAACCACATCGCCGCAGCCGCCACAAGACCGACGAGCACGCCGTTGGCGATCCCGAGCGCGCCCTCCCTCATCACCAGGTGCAGCTTCGGTCGTTTGTCCACATCGCCCAGGGCAAGGCCACGCAGCGTCATGGCCAGTGCCTGGCAGCCGGTGTTTCCGCTCTGCCCGGCCAAGACCGGGAGGAACGCTGCCAAGGCGACGATCTTTTCGATCGTGCCTGTGAACGAACTGACCACGAAAGCGGCCATGAAGGCCGTCAGCAGGTTCAGCTGCAGCCACGGATGACGCTTCAAGAAGGCTGAAATCAGCGGCGTAAAAGAACGCTCCTCCTTCTGGACACCCACCATCTGGCCAGACTGGGCGGAAATCTCAATGATTTGCTGCTCGAACAGCCGCCAGCCGCGGACCTGCCCGAGCAGCCGGTTCTCCGCGTCCACCACGGGATAGACAGGGTAGTGACGGCGTACCGCCGCCTTGCATGCGTCGCTCAAAGAGAGATCGACGTTAAGGGCGAACGGCCTGGGCAGCATGATCTGATCGACCATCGCGTCCGGTTCGCTCAGCATCAGATCGCGCAGGACCACCAGGCCAACCAGCTTATCGCCGCCCTCCGTGACGTAGAGATAAGTGAGCTCGGTCGGCACCTGGGTGCGTCTGACGGCCTCCACCGCGGCGGCTATCGTCGTGCCGACAGGAACGCTGGCGGGAATCGGGTCCATCAGTTCGACGAGCGACTCAGGGATCGCAAGGTCCTTGCCACCGGCATCAGGCTTGACAGGCCGCATATGCGGCGGCAAATGCTCCGCCACCTTACGGGCGTGCCTGTCCGGCAACAACTTTAGTGTGTCCCGGATGAACTCGGGAGATTCTCGGGCCAGCAATTCAGCCGCGTCATCAGGTGCTCGAGCACGCAGCGTGCGTACCAGCTTCTGAACGTCGTTCTCTTCCTTCATCTGCCGCCGCCCCCAAATTGCTAGTGTCTTGCCTCTGACAGTATGACACGGATCGGATCGCTCTGTCTGGCGCGCAGTGGCTCAAGCGCCTCGATCCCGAAATCTTCGCCTCTCGGGCGCCGAGTGGACCGAACCCAGACAGATCTGAGCCGTTGCGGCGTACATAAAGGCGGGCTGTAACCTCTGCGTGTCGCCGAGAATTCAACGTGTTGCGAACTTCACCGGTCTTTTCCTGGGATCTGCGAGCACGCCGCAGCAATGAAACTCAAACCCGGAAACTCTGCAACGGCAAGGCCTCCGGCGGTCGAATTGATTTGCCTCATGCCGCGCATCTTGCCAGTTCCTCCAGCTCTGGAGGCTGATGAATTCGCCACGATGACAAGGTGATTTGCGTGAACCTGTAATAGTTTAGCTTGAGAAAGGGGTTCTCAGTATCAAGTCTGTCTGAACGAGAGGTGCTCTTGAGAGCTTCAGGTTCGGGGGCAGGCAGTCTGCTTTGTGAGACTCGAGGTCGTCGCGGTCCGATCCGAGTTAATGTAGGCCCACTGGCAATAGCGTAGACCGCTCGATCGCACTTGGGGCGAACGAAGACTCGTTTCGAGAATGGCATCGGTTCTGTAATTGCCATCTCACCTGACAATGGTCCAGACCGGCCTGGCATTCCTGGCCGCCCGTCATTGGGGGATGCTTATGAGCAACATTATCGCCGCAGGTTTAACTCAGTCTCTTCCAATGGCAGATGGAGAGCCTTGAAGCGGACTTTCGCAGCTTTGCCGATATGGGCGTCGAAGCCGTCGAACTGGAACTGACGACCCTTGACCTCATGGTCGGTGGCCGCGTCGTCCCCGAGAGAGCCGAGAGGCTTATCGCGCTGACGAGGCAGTTAGATTTCCGCTATACGGTTCACGGCGTCGTCTCATCGAACCTCACGGACCGGCTGTCTACGTCACCAGATTGATGCTGCCAAGGCCCTGGTCGAATTTGCGATCGGATCGATGCGCGACCTTGTCCAGCATAGCGGGCTTTTCGCCGACCAGGTTCTCGATGGTCCTGGTTTCGAGGAACGCGAACGCGAAGCGGTGTTCGAGCTCGCCGAGTTCTGCAAGCCCTATGACGTGCGCATCACCTTCGAGAACCTCTTCGCCATGGACCCGGGTCAGTGCCAGCAGAGCCTGGCCGAGGTGGCGCAGACGGCAAAGGCGGTTAGCCATCTGAACCTGGTGGCGCTCATCGATTTCAGTCACGCTTATAGCGAATCGACCCATCGCGGCCTGAACTTCCGTGAGCAGCTGCGGGCCGGCGCCGGTGACCGGCCACCTGCATGTCCATGGTTCCTTCGGGCGCCCACAGGGTCTCCATCGAACCTACCTCTCGCAGGAGAATGCAGCGCTAGGTCTGGGTGACCTGCACTTACTCCTCGGTTGGGGCGATATCGAATGGGATGACATTGTCAGCGAGCTGGTCTTCTTGCCGGGGACCGTCCTCATCATGGAAATCGAACCCCGCTATCGCAATGAGCAGCCCGATTGCTTGGCCCGGGCCAAAAACCTCATCGCCTTGAACAATCGCGCTGAGCGCGGAGCGGCGGAGTAAAGGTCGAGTATCCGCCCCCGTGGTGCTGCCAATGTCGGCCAGAGCTGCCGAGCTCGTTGGCAGCGAGCCGTTTCGCATTAGCTAGATCCGCCTTAACGAGTCTTGCCGATCCTGTTTTCGATGAGATCGTAAGAAGAGTGCGCCTGCCGGTCTACGATATGAGGGCCAGCATTTGGTTGGCCGGTCCGTGGCGGTCGAGCACGGGCAGGGGCCGGAAACGTGCTAATCACCCACCCGTTGGCCAGCCGGGCCCTCGGCTGATTTTGCTCTGTGCAATCGCATGACTGCTCACGAACTCGGCTCTCAGCTTCGCCAGGGATGCTCTCGTATTCCGGGTGAGGGCAATCGATCTGTAGCAATGACAATCGTAAGTCGAGATGCAGATGGACACACGCAACCATCATCGAAGACACTAGGCCCGAGATGGATGAACGAAGCCTTTGCCGCCCGTTCCAACAAGTTATTTGCTTTCCAGAGGGCGTGCCAGCCGTACGCCAGGCCCGCCGCCATTTTGGGGAATGAATTCGACGCCACCGGCCTCCAATGCACGCTTGAGTGCTTCGATCGTCACCTGGTTGGCCTTCAACATGCCAGCGAGTGGCTCAAGCCGCTTAATGGTCGCGACTGACACCTTTGACTTCGCGGCGAGGGCCTTTTGATCCCATTGCAAAAGTGCGCGGGCTGCTCGCAACTGCTCACTCGTTATCATTATTATACCTAACGCATCATTTGATGCCAAAAGTCTTGACTATGCCGACGGTTTCGTTTAAGACCGTAGAGTGGACACTGCGCTCGCTCAGCCCCAGACAATACTCGGCCGGTGGCAGGACGAGCCCGTGTGAAACGGCCGAATAAGGTGGTGCAACACCTTACCCGGCCTGACCACAAGCCTAAGCTTCTGAGGAGCTCGGATCATGACTGATTCCGACAATATCACGAGTCTGCCATTCGTCACCCGCAGGCGAGTGCTTGCAGCGGTGGCTACTACCGCGTGGACGCTTGAAAGTAACGCGTCCGCAGGCGACGCCGGAAGGACCAATGTGCCTTCTGACCCAGCGCTGGCGCTTCGGCGGGAATGGCAGACAGCCCACAAGTTGACCAATCGGCTTTGCCGTCGGCAGCAGCGCCTGGAGACCAGGCTTGTCGAATGTGTCGGCTTTCCCTGTGTAGACGTCCGCCTGCCCGGTGGCGAGGAACTGACAGTCTACTCGATCGAGGCGCTCAATCAGGTGCTCGGCAACGGGCCGGATACGGCCGCTCTCCGAGAGAAGGCCGAAACTGAGTTTGCTGCGCATCAGGCACGCTGGGATGCGGCTGCCGAGAAGACCGGTTACATTGCTGCCCTCAGAGCCGAACGCGAAGCTGGCGAGCGGACGAAGGATCTTCTGGAAGCCTTCTCAATCACCCCCGCTACGACTCTCGCCGGTGTGGCGGGCAAGCTCGATGCCGTGTTGCGCGAGGGCGAAGCCTGGGAGGAATGCTCCGAGTTTCCTTGGCCGCAAATCCGCTCAGCGCTCCGCGATCTGGTGCGCATCGCCGAAGGCTTGGGTGCTGACCGGGTGCGGCGCCGAAGGATCCGTCAGGACCAAGCTGAAACTCTCCGCCATTCCCGGTGACCGTCCGGTCAAGATCACGGTCGAACTGCCCGGCGCCGCTCATCGCGATCTTGTCGCCTATGCTGAATTGCTCGGCGGCGAGAACGGACAGATAGTCACCGATCCGGCAAAGCTGATAGCGCCGATGCTGACCCGGTGTATGACAACGGACAGAGCCTTTGCCAGAGCCGAAGAACCCTGAAGCCGGGATGACTATTCGGGTCATTGCGGTCGGACGGCTGTCAGGACCAATACTTATCGCGCAAGAATGCGATGAAGACCGTCAGGGCAGGATTGGCATTGTCCGGACGCCAACGGGCAAAGCTGAAGATTTGGATCGGCTTGCCCCCGATCCGCAGCTTGCGGCAGACGGCGCCGTCAGGGACGCTGTTGGTGTCTCCATCGTGGACCAGAGCGACTCCAAGGCCGTTTCCGACAAGGCACAGAAGGGTGCCCGCACTGACGTGATGTTCGACAATTGCGGGAAGCTGCACGCCATTTCCAACAGCGTCGGCGAGCAGAAATGCTTCGCCCCTACGCACGAGCAGCGTCTCTTGGCCCAGCTCCAACCACTCGATCACGGGGCGGCTTGCGAGAGAATGATTTGAAGCAACAACGACGGCCAGAGTATTCTTCCACAACATTAGTTCGAATGGGCCGCCATTGGAGCGCGAGGAGGAGGTCACGGTGACGTCGAGCTCGGTGCCGCCCAGAGCAGCCCTGGGCTCGGGGTGAGGCCCCTCGACCAAGCTGACGGTCACATTTGGATGACATTTCCCGAACTCGATAATCGCATCCAGTGCTCGCCCGGCGAGGATGAGTCCGTTGGAGCCGATGGAAAGCCTTTGTTGTTCATCTTTAATGCCGGTCCTGGCCAGCGTGAGAGTATTGTCCAGTTCGAGCAGCACGGAGCGCAGACGACCCAGGAAACGTTCGCCGGCCGGGGTTGGGCCAACGCCGCGAGCATGGCGATGAAATATCCTCGTTCCCATCGCGTATTCGAGATCGCGTATGCGCCGGCTGAGCGCGGAGTGATCGATACCGGCGCGCCGCGCCGCGCGCAGAAAGCTGCCCTCCTCGGCGACCACAAGCGCATAATTAAGTGTCGCGAGTTGAATGGAGCTCCGCATCTCTGCTCAAGGTCAAGGTAGCAACAAATCGCAGAGATTTGAGCGCTTTTGACGCCGGCGGGCTATCCCCAGATCTCGGTATTGACATGGAGTGAAACCATCCAGGCCTCTTTTAAACAGGATCATGAGAACAAGGACGCAAGAGGCGTGCAGCAAGACTTCCCGCGATAATCGGAACATGCTGCGACGGAACACGTGGGCTCCGCTCGTGGGGGGCTCGCATAGCCAATGAAGCGAGCTCGTTTTGGCAGGCTATGCTCGCAACGACAATCCCCGGAAGACACTCACCAGAGGATATCACTCCATTTTTCGGGTGAGCCTTATGGAGGGGACGTCGCAATCCACGAGGAGAGCACAACTCAGACTGGTCACTTCGTTTGAAAAATCCGGTGCTTGAACAAAGACGGAGCGGCGGACCAGCTCGAAGGTCCGCCGTTCCGGGTCGTTCAGACTACAAGGAACGAACCTGCTCCAAGCGATAGACCTGGAGAGAGAGTGGCGAACTGTATTTGAGCTGCGCCGCCGATCCCGTCGCTGTCGAAAGAGAGCGCTCCGGTTGAGTTGTTGTAGATGATATGGTCGGAGCTATCATGCGCGGTCGTACCGGCAAAGAAAGCATCGGATGAAAGGCCTCCCAGCTTAAGCCCGGCAAAAATGGCGTCGTCGAGCTGAATCTTGTCCTGGAGCTTGTTGAAGTCGGTGACCTTATCGATATTGCCGGCTCCAAGAGCGCTGTTGAAGAGGAAGGCATCGTTACCGCCCCTACCGGTCAAGAAGTCGGCGCCGCCGCCTCCGTTGATGATATTAGCGCCAGCATTGCCGAAGATGCTCTGGCCGAACTCGTTGCCAGTGAGGTTGATTGCCGTCGTGCCGGATGGGTCCCTGGCGACGAGAAGCTCCAGCGACGAGCCAGCCGAAAGAGCATAGCTCACGCTGCTGAGCACCCTGTCGGCGCCCCCGCCCGTCACCTCATTTACCTTGTCTCCGGCGTTGTCGACAAAGTAGACGTCATTGCCGCCATAGCCGGTCATCGTGTCGGCACCGGCGCCACCATCAATAAGGTTGATCGCGGCATTGCCCTGGATGGTCTGGGCGAAGGCATTACCGGTCAGGTTGATCGCCGTGGTCCCGGACGGGTTGTTGGTGGCGAGAAGCTCGATCTCGGAGCCGGCCGCAAGCGCATGACTTACGGAGGCGAGTACCTTGTCTGTACCGCCGCCCACCACCTCAAATACTTTGTCGCCGGCATTATCGACATAGTAGGTGTCGTTGCCGCCTCTACCGGTCAAGAAGTCGGCTCCGCCGCCTCCGTTGATGATATTAGCGCCAGCATTGCCGAAGATGCTCTGGCCGAACTCGTTGCCAGTGAGGTTGATTGCCGTCGTGCCGGATGGGTCCCTGGCGACGAGAAGCTCCACCGACGAGCCAGCCGAAAGAGCATAGCTCACGCTGCTGAGCACCCTGTCGGCGCCCCCGCCCGTCACCTCATTTACCTTGTCCCCGGCGTTGTCGACAAAGTAGACGTCATTGCCGCCATAGCCGGTCATCGTGTCGGCACCGGCGCCACCATCGATAAGGTTGATCGCGGCATTGCCCTGGATGGTCTGGGCGAACGCATTACCGGTCAGGTTGATCGCCGTGGTCCCGGACGGGTTGTTGGTGGCGAGAAGCTCGATCTCGGAGCCGGCCGCAAGCGCATGACTTACGGAGGCGAGTGCTTTGTCTGTACCGCCGCCCGCCGCCTCAATCTCCTTATCGCGGATGTCATCGACATAATAGGTGTCATTGCCGCCATAGCCGATCATTGTGTGGCCGCCGGCCCCGTGGAACACATCGTCGCCGCTGGTGCCGTACAGGGTGTCACTTGTGTCGACGGGAGGCGGAGTTGTCCCAGTAGTTGCGAGGTTGTGTTGCCGGAAAACGGCCTGCAGTTCCGAAGAGCTCTCCAACGCTGTGTCGCCTCGCTGCGAACCCCAGGCGTATGCGTAGTCGAAGGCGGGTGACGGAACCAGCTTGGCCCAGTGCTCCATCATGGTCTGCATCTGGGCGGCGGTGGGCACGACATATTTGCCACCCATGTCGGTGTTATACTCGCCACCTCCAAACGCCTGGTAGCCCGGAACGATCTGGCTCGTCGGGATGCCCGATGCCTGAGCGGCGGCGACGAATTTATCGATCATGTTGTAGTCGACCGGGCCATCCGTGCGGACGGGATAGACATCTATGCCGTAGTAATCGATACCCGTATTGGCGGGATTGTACGTGCCCCTAAAATCCGGATTCGCCGACGTCCCCAGGCTCATCATTGTGATGTAGGTCTTGGCGCCTGGGAAATGCTCATGGATCCAATCGGATTCGGCCTTCAGATTCGCTGCGGAGGCGTAGGTACCCCATTGGCCGGTGGGATCCGGCTCGTCAACCAGGAAGAACCCAAATACGTTCGGATTGCCGAGGAAAGGAGTAACCTTGTCGATAAAGGATTGGGTTACCCCGTTGGCCTCGTCGAGGTAGACCAAGCCTTTCATGCCCTCTGGCAGCTCGTTGACTTGGTCAACATATTGCACGCTAGCCAGATTGAATCCGGCTTTTGCAATGTCCGTGCCGGATCCGCCCGACGTGTAATGGAGAGTCGCCATCCATAATCCCTCATTTTGATTCGATAGCGCCCCGCGAATGTCTGCCTACTAGAAGGTGTATATTAGCGCCAAATCACATACCTGCACGCCCTGATAGAATGGTTGATCGGTGGCAGGATTGTCACATTGCGGCGAAAAATATATTTCCGGATAGTCGGCCTTGTGGGATAAAAAACGAATTTAATTGCAGTCATGCTCACGTTGTTTCTGAGGGATGCTTGTCGATGTTTTTATGACATCTTATCTATCGCGGATAATACACAATTATACTCAATAGTTTATTTAACACAACAATTTAAATTTTTATTAAAATTACTTGACGACTATGAATATTATCAATGAAGACGTGTTGGAGGTGCTGACACTCTTCAGAAAAACGAAAAAATCTGATGTTTTGGATTATAAAAGTCTAAACTATAAGATCGAACGCCAAGCCGGGGTAGAAAAACTGCTTTTCTCCACAAGATGCATTTGACTGCCGGCCAATTGAGCCGACATTAACTAAGATGCCAGCCGGATCGCGCTCTCTGCCGGAGACACCAATTTGTTGTGGACAGATACCGCAGATCCCAGTCCGCGACCAAGGTGTCTGCAACTGAGATTACGACTCGGGGGATCGTCAGAATTGGAGAACTGGCTGGGGCGCCAGGATTCGAACCTGGGAATGTCGGTACCAAAAACCGATGCCTTACCACTTGGCGACGCCCCAACAGCCGGAGCGTGCCCGCTGTGCGCGCGGCCTTATAGGACGAGCCGGGAGAAAGCTCAATGCCGACATATCGACTATGCGCGACCGATTCACCAGTTTTGCAATCGTCACTTTGACGGACCTATTCACCCCAGACAGCCATTTCATTGCCGGCCGGATCGACGAAATGGAACCGCCTGCCGCCGGGGAATGAAAAGATCGGCTTGACGACGGTGCCGCCGGCATTCTCGACGGCGCTTAATGTTTCCTCCAGCCTTTCGGAATAGAGCACGGGCAGCGGCTTGGCCGGCGCATCTTGGCCATCCGCCTGAAAACCGCCGTCCAGCCCTTCGGCAAAAGCTGAATAGGTCGGCCCGTAATCGGTGAACGACCATGAGAAGGCCGCGCTGTAAAAAGCCTTCAAGCTGTCCAGCGTTCCGCCTGTCGCTGGCATTTCCAGATAATCGAGGTTGCCGGTCATTCTCGTCGTTCTGCCCTTTGTTCTCGTTATGTTCTACAACAAAGCCTTCCAAAAAGCAAGTCTTTTCGACGCCGCTTTTCATTAATCGATTGTAGAGGCCGGCCGGCTTGGTCGATGCCTTGCCTTTCGCACTGCAGCATCATATCGCTCGATTTGCCAGTATTTCCAATCTCCTGCAACCGGGGAGCAAGCATGACCAAGTGGGTCTACATTTTTGGCGACGGCGCCGCGGAAGGCCGTGCCGGCGACCGCAATCTGCTCGGCGGCAAGGGCGCCAACCTGGCCGAAATGTGCAGCCTGGGCCTGCCGGTGCCGCCGGGCTTCACCATCACCTCCGAAGTCTGCAACGCCTATTACGCCAACGGCCACACGTACCCGGCTTCGCTCGAAGCGGACGTTGCGGTCGCGCTCGAACATGTCGGTCGGCTGACCGGGCGCCGTTTCGGCGATCCCTCGAAACTGCTTTTGGTGTCGGTTCGCTCAGGTGCGCGCGCCTCGATGCCAGGCATGATGGACACCGTGCTCAATCTCGGCCTGAATGACGAGACGGTCGAAGCCTTGGCCGCCGATTCAGGCGATCCGCGCTTTGCCTATGACAGCTACCGCCGTTTCATCCAGATGTATTCCGATGTCGTCATGGGCCTCGACCATGAGGTGTTCGAGGAAATCCTCGAAGACCAGAAGGGCGGGCTTGGCCATGAGCTCGACACCGAGCTGACAGCCGTCGAATGGCAAGGCGTGATTGCGCTCTATAAGGCGAAGGTCGAGGAGGAGCTCGGCAAGCCGTTTCCGCAGGATCCGCACGAGCAGCTTTGGGGCGCCATCGGCGCGGTGTTTTCCAGCTGGATGAACAACCGCGCGATCACCTATCGGCGCCTGCACGACATTCCCGAAAGCTGGGGCACTGCGGTCAATGTCCAGGCCATGGTCTTCGGCAATATGGGCGATACCTCGGCCACCGGCGTTGCCTTCACGCGCAATCCGTCGACCGGCGAAAAGCAGCTCTATGGCGAGTTCCTGGTCAATGCGCAGGGCGAGGATGTCGTTGCCGGCATCCGCACGCCGCAAAACATCACCGAGGCGGCGCGCATTGCGGCCGGCTCCGACAAGCCGTCGCTGCAGAAACTGATGCCGGACGCCTTCCAGGCTTTCGTCAGTATCTCCGACCGCCTGGAAAAGCACTACCGCGACATGCAGGATCTCGAATTCACCATCGAGCGCGGCAAATTATGGATGCTGCAGACCAGGTCCGGCAAGCGCACCGCCAAAGCGGCGCTGAAGATTGCCGTCGACATGGCCAGGGATGGACTGATTTCGAAGGAGGAGGCCGTCGCCCGCATTGATCCGGCCTCGCTCGATCAGTTGCTGCATCCGACGATTGATCCGAAGGCGGCGCGCGACATCATAGGCGTCGGCCTGCCGGCTTCGCCGGGTGCTGCCACCGGCGAGGTCGTCTTTTCCTCCAATGACGCCGAGGAGGCCAAGGCGCAAGGCCGCAAGGCGATCCTGGTGCGCATCGAGACCAGCCCCGAGGACATTCACGGCATGCATGCGGCCGAAGGCATCCTGACAACGCGCGGCGGCATGACCAGCCACGCCGCCGTGGTGGCGCGCGGCATGGGCAAGCCTTGCGTTTCGGGCGCGGGCTCGCTGCGCGTCGACTACAAGGCCGGCACGCTGATGGCGATGGGCGCGACCTTCCGCAAGGGCGACATCATCACCATCGACGGCTCCAACGGCCAGGTGCTGAAGGGCGCCGTGCCGATGCTGCAGCCCGAACTCTCGGGCGATTTCGCCGCCATCATGGAATGGGCCGACGGCGCGCGCCGCATGAAGGTGCGCACCAATGCCGAGACGCCGGTCGATGCGCGCATGGCGCGCTCCTTCGGCGCCGAAGGCATCGGGCTTTGCCGCACCGAGCACATGTTCTTCGACGGCGATCGCATCATTGCCATGCGCGAGATGATCCTCGCCGATACGGAAAAGGACCGGCGAACGGCGCTGGCCAAGCTGTTGCCGATGCAGCGCTCGGATTTCCTCGAACTGTTCGAGATCATGGCCGGGCTGCCGGTGACGATCCGACTGCTCGATCCGCCGCTGCACGAATTCCTGCCAAAATCCGAAGAGGAGGTGGCCGAGGTGGCCGCTGCCATGAACGTGTCCCCGGACAAGCTCCGGCGCCGCACCGAGGCGCTGCACGAGTTCAATCCGATGCTCGGCCATCGCGGTTGCCGGCTTGCCGTCTCCTATCCCGAGATCGCCGAGATGCAGGCGCGCGCCATTTTCGAGGCGGCCATCGAGGCCGGCAGGAAGGCCGGCGCGCTGGTGGTGCCGGAGATCATGGTGCCGCTGGTGGGGCTGGTGAAGGAACTCGACTTCGTCAAGGCTCGCATCGACGCCGTCGCCAAAAGCGTGATGCAGGAGACCGGCGTCAGGATCGATTATCTGACAGGCACGATGATCGAACTGCCGCGCGCCGCGATCCGCGCCCACGTCATCGCCGAGGCGGCAGAATTCTTCTCCTTCGGCACCAACGATCTGACCCAGACTACGTTTGGCATCTCGCGCGACGATGCGGCTTCGTTTCTCGAGACTTACCGGAAAAAAGGCATCATCGAGCAGGATCCGTTCGTGTCGCTTGACATAGACGGCGTCGGCGAGCTGGTGCGGATGGCGGCAGAGAAGGGCAGGGCGACGCGGCCCGACATCAAGCTCGGCATTTGCGGCGAACATGGCGGCGACCCGGCGTCGATCCATTTCTGCGAAAAGGTCGGCCTCGACTACGTCTCGTGCTCGCCCTACCGGGTGCCGATCGCCAGGCTGGCTGCCGCGCAGGCGGCGGTACTGGCTGCGAAAGCCAAATCTGATCGAAGGGATTCGGACAGATAAGCACGGTGACCACGGAAATTCTTGCTGCCTGGCGCCGAGCCTCGTCCAGGTCGAGCAATTTCGGGGCCGGTAGACGCAGCGCGCCGGACCACAGCGAGATCGCCGGAACCGGCTTCATTTGAAGAAATCCGCAATGCTGTTGATGGCCAGCACCACATAGACGATCGGACCGGCGACAAATGCGCAATAGAGGCAGAGGATCGCCGCCAGCACCAGCAGCAGCGGCTTGTCGCGGCCGACCGCGCGGAGTTCGGCCTCCACCGTCCAGCGGGCCGCAGCGGTTCTATCGTTCGTACCTTGGGGGGTAGGGGGAGGACACGTGACGATAAGAATCAGGCTTCCGGGCGGGACTTTGAAGATCAAGAAGAGGGACGAGCTGCGGCGTCGCGAGCAGAAGCGCGAGGTGCCGGTTTGGCAGGTCGGCAATTATTTCGTCATCTGGTGGCCGAGCGGCATGTCCGATCGCCCATCCTCGCCCAACAAGTCCTCGCCCAGGAAATAGCCCCCGCACCCGACGATCCCGGCTGGGCATGACGCCCCGGTGCAGGATCAGGAACCGCCGTGCGCGCCGAAACCTCCGAAGACCGCTCGCCAGATCCCAAAAATAGTCAGCGGGCAGGCGTTGACTCTTCCGAGACGGAAGGTCTCTTGTGCTGCATTGCACAATGGGGCGACGGAATCGATGGCGGTGCGTATCAGGATGCCTGGCGGCACGCTGAAGGTGAAGGTGTATCGCGAATTGCGCGATCGCGAGCGCGCCCGCCGCATACCCGTCGTCAAGATCGGCCGGGTTTATTTCACCTGGTGGTCGAACCGCCAGCGCCTGATTGACGATCAGTCGCCGGGGTGACGCAGCAATTCTTCCGGCCTGGCATGCGCCTGGGAAGGCCGCGCGGAGCCTCTGCAGGCGAGCTCGCAAAATAAGTTGATGACGCTGCCGTTGACTCTTCCGTGACGGAAGGTCTCTACTTACCGCATTGCACGAAGATTGCTGCGTTGCACAACGGGAGTTGGACCGATGGCAGTGCGTATCAGGTTGCCTGGCGGCACTCTGAAGATGAAGACCTATCGTGAGTTGCGAGCCAGGGAACGCGACCGCCGCGTGCCTGTGATGAAGATGGGCTCGCTGTATTTTGTCTGGTGGTCGAAGTCTCAAGGCCAGGAAAAGCCACAGGGCAACTCTCACTAGTGGGTCATGTAGCTTGATCCCTGGGGGCGCACACAACGGCGGAAGCATCGGGTGGCAATAGTCTTCGTGAGACCGCTTTGACCAATCTTTTGTATGTGTGTTCCACGAAGTGTGCCGCGGGCGGGTGCGAACAAAGCTTGCATCTGACTGCTTGAGATTAATCGGTTGCTGGCACGGTGGACGTGATCCTTCACGTGCCGGTAAAGACGCGAAGCAGGCACTGTTACCTTGCGCTTTGATGGCGCTTTTGGGATCGCCGCGTCGACTTTGATCTGCTCGATCCGGAACAGATGTGCCGCGCAATCGGCTGCGCAGGCTGCAAAGAACGGCCGCAGTATGCGTTGGAATCCACCCAGTATCTGACCTTACCGATTTGTAACCAAATTCACGCGAACGTGCGCGTGACGGCTCCAAATCCCGACATCGTTTCTGCCCAGTTTCCGGCTCCCGAACCCCCGGTGCCAGAAAACAGATGTTGCAGAACCCGCGCACAAACGTCCGCTCGATTCTCATCCTCCAGACGAAATTCATCGGCGATCTTGTCCTCGCCTCCGCGCTCGCCAGTAACCTGCGCCTCCAATATCCAAGGGCCAGGACAGTGTTCCTTTGCGAGGCGAGCTTTGCCAGTTTCCTGGTGGCTCATGGCCTCGCCTCGGACGTGGTGGCTTTCCGGCGCGTACGGATGCGTGGTACCCCTCTGGAGCGAGGCCGCGAGCTTTACGCGATGGTGCTCGCGCTCCGCCGCTTCCGGCTTGACCTGACCATCGACCTGTTCCAAAACCTCACGCATCATCGTCAGGCTCGTCAACGCCAAGACCCGCGTCGGATATGATCCTCCCGAAAAACCGTTGCGCTGGCTGGAAAGTCAGCCCGCAAACGTTGCAGCCAAGCCGTTTGGCTTTGGTCGCCAGCATTATCTCTACCGCTATCTTTCGCCGCTTGAGGCGCTTGGCGTGGAGTTGCGTGCGCAGGTCCCAACGATTGAGCCGCTGCCGTTGGAGACCGCCAGGGCATTGGCGCTTCTCGACCGGGATCATAATCGGCGTAACGCCTTCATAGCCGTTCATGCGGGAGCGAGCTTCGGGGGGCAGCGATGGCAGCCGGAACGTTTTGCGCTGGCGATCGACGAGATTTCGCGGCAGACCGGGTTGGACTTCCTGCTTGTCGGCGGCCCCGATGAACGGGCATCTGCCGAGCGCGTCATCGCCAAGGCCGCTTCGCCGATCGTCAACATGGTCGGGGCGCTGTCGCTTGCAAGGCTGCTGGCGGTCCTCGGACAGGCACGCCTGTTTCTCGGCAACGAGAGTGGCCCGATGCACATGGCCGCCGCCGCGGGAACGCTGGTTGTCGGCCTCTTCGGCCTGACCGACCCGGCCGTGTGGGGTCCTGTCGGCGTGGCCAATGTTACGCTGCGGCCCTCCATGCCTTGCGAGTGCATAGCCAAGGACCTGTGGCGCCGGCCCGATCCGAGCAAGGCTTGCAGCGTCTGGCGGCTAGAGGTCAAAGCGGTTGTCGACGCGGTGCGCGCGATCCTTTCACGTACGGTTAAGGACGTGGAGCACGCATTGTGACCTCGCGCTTGCCAAAGGTCAGGCCGGCGGTAAATTGCCGCTGCCGACGCTTTTGCAGGGGCATCGTCCCGATTTCCGCCTTGATGCGGGTCCTGGGGTCGCCGCTTCACTCTTGATCTGGCCGACCTGGAAATAATCAATGCGCCTGTTCCAAAAGCATTTTTGCGCAGTTGCGATATCGCTGTGGGCTGTCTCTCCCGGCAACGCCCAATTGCTTGTCGAACCGACGCTGCACATCAAGCCCGAAGCAGGCAGCGGCCGCGTCGCGCTGACGTTCGATGCCTGCGGCGGCAAGACCGACACGCGGATTCTCTCGGCGCTGGTGGAAAACAAGATTCCCGCCACCATTTTCGTCACCGGCATCTGGCTCAAGCACAATGCCGCCGCCGTCGAGATCATGCGGGCCCATCCCGAACTGTTTGAATTGGAAAACCATGGCGGCCGCCACGTCCCAGCCGTCGACACGCCGCAAAAGATCTACGGCATTCGCAGTGCCGGCAGCCCGCAGGCCGTGCTGGCCGAAGTCGAATCCGGCGCCGCCGCTCTTGCCGTGACCGGCGAACCGGCGCCGAAATGGTTTCGCGGCGCAACCGCCGAATACAGCCCGTCGGCAATCGCGATGATCCGCAAGCTTGGCTTCAAGATCGCCGGATTCTCGATCAACGGCGACGGCGGCTCATTGCTCGGTGCAAAAGAGACCGCCCGGCGCATTGCCGCGGCAAAGGACGGCGACGTCATCATCGCTCACATCAACCAGCCAACCCATGCGGCCGGCGAAGGCGTGGTGCAAGGCCTCCTGGCGCTGAAGCGCAAGGGTCTCACCTTCGTGCGGCTGGACGATGTCGACGGCATCGGCGATGAAGGCACCACCGACTGATCAGCCGGGCGTGGCCTCGATGGTCACCTTGTTTGGATAGAACGCGCCGTGATCGCGGATCTCCGCCATCTCGTCGAAGGGCCGCTCATAGGCCCACATCGCATCCTTGCCAGCATCGCCGGCGGGCAGCACGCTCCAATAGCTGGCATCGCCCTTGTAGGGGCAATGGGTCGAGAGCTCGGTCTTGCCAAGCTGTTTGAAGTCGATGTGGTCGAACGGAATGTAGAAAACAGGGGGGTAGGGCGGTTCGGTCAGCACCTTGACCTTGCTGGACGAGGCGATCACTAGGCCGCCGACGCGCACCGTCACGGTGCCGTTGTAAGGCTCGACGGTGATGATCTTGCCGGGATTGCGCTGAAAGCCGGGTGCCGGGTTTGCGATCTGGTCCATGTCGAATCTCCTTGCCTCAACCCCAAGATGTGTCTGGCAAGAGCCTTGCGCAAGACCTGCCTGCCACCAGGCGGGCGTCGCTCGCGGGGGGAAGTCTCGCCTCTTTCTTCCGCTTCGCCGAAAACTCAGGCGGCGGCCTGGAATGCGTCCATCAGCCCGGCATAGGCGGCGGCAATGCCGGCCACCGGATTGGTGCTTTTCGAGGTGGTCTCGACCTTCAAAGCACCACCGTTGGTCGGCAAGGTGAGCAACAGGAACTGGCGATTGCCGCCATCGCCGACCGATGCGGCGGCAACGTGCTGCGCTTCGCCCTCGTTCTCGACGCACATCTTGAACAAGAGCGTGCCGCCGACAGCTTCGAGGGCGCCGCCGACGACCTCGACGAATTCATCTTCGGAAACGGTTTTGGCGTCAGGCACCAGATCGGCCGGCGCCACATCGGTCGCCACCAGATCAGCCAGGCTTTCGGCAAGCGTATCTTCGAGGGCTTTGTCGTCGAGCTGCGCGTCCATGCGAACCTCTTTCATTCGCCAATCGCGCCCCACCTATTAATCAACGTTAACGCCGAGCATGGCCGGATTGTGGCGAATTCGGCCTCATTTCGGTCTATGCACCGCTCCAGCCCGGTCATGGCTGGACAATCCGCCGGTTCGTTCCACAATGGCGCAAAAAATAACGGGAGGAACAAAATGCGCGGGCTGATGCAGGAATGGCCGCTGCTTTGCCACAAGCTGATCGACAACGCCGAGAGGCAGCACGGCCGACGCGAGATCGTGTCGCGCTCGATCGAGGGGCCGATCGTGCGCACCACATATGCCGAAATCCATCACCGTGCCCTGAAGGTCGCCGAGAGGCTCGAGCGTGACGGCTTCGGGCTTGGCGACCGCATCGCCACACTGGCCTGGAACACCGCGCGCCACATCGAGGCCTGGTACGGCATCATGGGTGTCGGCGCGATCTATCACACGCTCAATCCAAGGCTCTTTCCCGAGCAGATCACCTGGATCATGAACAATGCCGAGGATAAGGCGATCTTCGTCGACCTGACCTTCCTGCCGCTGCTCGAAAAGATCGCCGGCGCGGTCAAATCGCTGAAGCAGGTTATCGTGCTGACTGACAAGGCGCATTTACCGGAGACTGCGCTACCCAAGGTCGTCGCCTATGAAGAATGGCTTGCTGAAGCCGCCGGCAACTTCGCCTGGAAGACATTCGATGAAAACACCGCCGCCGGCATGTGCTACACCTCGGGCACGACGGGCGACCCGAAGGGCGTCCTCTACAGCCATCGTTCGAACGTGCTGCACGCCATGATCGCCGCGATGCCCGACGCCATGGGCCTGTCGTCACGCGATACCATATTGCCGGTCGTGCCGATGTTTCACGCCAATGCCTGGGGCCTTGCCCAGAGCGCGCCGATGATTGGCGCCAAGCTGGTCATGCCCGGCTGCAAGATGGATGGCGCTTCGATCTACGAGCTGCTCGACACCGAGAAGGTGACCTTCAGCGCCGCCGTGCCGACGGTGTGGATGATGCTCCTCCAGCATCTGGAAGAGACCGGCAAGAAACTACCCTATCTGCAGAAAGTCGTCATCGGAGGCGCGTCCTGTCCACGCGCGATCACGACGAAGTTCCAGGACAACTACGATGTCCAGGTCGTCCACGCCTGGGGCATGACCGAGATGTCGCCGGTCGGCACGCTGTGCACCCTGAAGCCGGACTATGCCGGGCTGAAGGGCGACGCCCGCCTCGCCGTCCAGCAGAAGCAGGGCTTTACGCCGTTTGGCATCGAAATGAAGGTAACGGACGACGACGATAACGAACTGCCATGGGACGGCAAGACCTTCGGCCGACTCAAGGTCCGCGGGCCGGCCGTCGCGCGCGCCTATTATGGCGGCATCGGATCCGAACAGTTCGATGAAGACGGCTGGTTCGATACCGGTGATATCGCGCATATCGACCCCGGCGGCTATATGCAGATCACCGATCGCGCCAAGGACGTGATCAAGTCGGGCGGCGAATGGATCTCGACCATCGAGCTCGAGAACCTCGCGGTCGGCCATCCGGACGTGGCGGAGGCCGCCGCCATCGGCATTCCGCATTCCAAATGGGGCGAGCGGCCTTTGCTCGTGGTCGTCCGCAAGCCGGGTAGGGAGCCGACCAAGACGGACATCCTCGCCTTCATGGACGGCAAGGTGGCGAAGTGGTGGATGCCGGACGACGTCGCCTTTGTCGGCGAAATCCCACACACCGCTGCCGGCAAGATCCAGAAGATTACCTTGCGTCAGCAGTTCCGGGATTATCATCTGCCGACGGATTGACCGGAGATGCGGCGTCTTTGCGCCTTCAAGCCGCCGCTGAAAGGCACTATGCCTTTGTTCGGGTTGGGGCAGCGCGGAAAGCAATGACGGTAATTGCCGAGCGACAGACATCGAGGGCTGCCGGTTGGTCGCGGCGCACCGGCGCTTTTTCGGCGGTCCTGCTGCTGACGGTGCTCATCGGCTACCGATATGACCTCGTCGAGACGCCGACATTCCTGTGGGTGCTCGGCATTGTCGCGTTGCTGTCCGCGTTTGCGCTTCTGTTCGCCGGGTTTGCCTTTGCGCGATTGTGGAATTTCGGTGATCGCGGCGGCCACGACCTGACTGCCGGCGCCTTGCTGGCGCTTCTGGTGCTCATCCCTTACGCCGTCGCGGCCTATTGGGCAGCGACCTATCCGCCGCTGCGCGACATCTCGACGGATTTCGACGACCCGCCGGCGCTCGATATTTCTACCCGGACAATGGATATGAACGAGCTTTTGCCGCTGACGCCCGGCGAGCAGCGCCTGCAAACCGAAGCTTATCCGCTTGTTACCGGACGCAGCTACACCTTGCCTTTCGATCGCGTTCTGGAGGCGGTCAAAACCGTGCTCGATCGGCGGGGTTGGCAGCTCGCGGCGCCATTTCCCGACGCAGCAGGGCAGAGCGACGTGACGGTCGATGGGCTGGCCAAGAGCTTCCTGCTTGGCCTTCCCGCCGATGTCGCCATCCGCGTGACCGACGATGGCGACGCGGTCATCGTCGATATGCGCTCGGCCTCCCGTTACGGCCGCTATGACCTTGGCGACAATGCAGCGCGCATCATCGATTTCCTTGCCGAGCTCGACCAGGAAGTCGCCGGCCAGGTGGGCGTGGCGCCGGCGGAATGATATTTGATCCTATTACTTTGCCGGCGCAAACATGCCGTCTATGGCCGGCGCGCCATTGGTGCGGACCAAGCCACGCGTCACCAGATCTTCCAGGTGGGCGAGCACCGACAGGCCGGCCGCGCCATGCAGACGCGGGTCGGTGTCGCGATAGATCGCCTCCACCATGTCCTTGATCGTCCGGTCACCGCTATTGATCCGCTCCAGAATCGCCCGTTCGCGCATTTTGCGATGCGTTTTCAACCCGCGCATGAAGTTGCGCGGCTCGGTCACCGGCCCGCCATGGCCGGGCAGCAGCAGCCGGTCGTCGCGTTCGATCAACCGATCGAGCGATGTCATGTAGTCGGCCATGGCGCCGTCCGGCGGCGCGACGATGGAAGTCGACCACGCCATGACGTGATCAGCCGAGAAAAGGATGCCGGTTCCTTCCAGCGCGAAGGCCGCGTGATTGGCGGTATGGCCGGGCGTCAGCACCGTCCGGATCGCCCAGCCATCACCGTCGATCACCATATCATCCGGCAGCGCGACGTCTGGAACGAACTCGATGTCGGCGCTCGCATCGAGCGGATTGACCTCGCCGGTGCGCAACGGCCGCGCCGGGCGATGCCGGCCTTCCGCCAGAACCGCCGCACCGGTGTGCTGCTTCAGCCGCGCCGCGAGTGGCGAATGGTCGCGATGCGTGTGACTGACGAAGATATGGCTGACCGGCCTGGTCCCGATCGCTTCGAGCAGCGTTCGAAGATGTGCGTCGTCATCCGGACCCGGATCGATCACCGCCAGCGTCTCGCGTCCGACGATATAACTGTTGGTTCCGTGAAAGGTGAACGGGCTTGGGTTCGGGGCCGTGATCCGAAGCACGTCTGGCGCAACGGTCACGCCCCGACCATAGGCCGGGTCGAAGCTGGTATCGAATTTCAGCGCCATAGCGACGTCGCGACCTTTTTTGGGGGAGGGCAAAACCGATTGCCGCATAGCACGGAAGCCAATATAGGAAAACGCAAGGCCGCGTTCGGCGGCAATCCGGAACGGGGAAGACCATGGCTATTTCAACGACGATGCGTCCGCTTATTTCTCTCGCTCTGCCTGAAAAGGGCGCGGCCCGGCTGGCGGGACAGCTTTTGCTGGCGATCGCCGGAACGCTGCTGCTGATCTTGTCGGCCAAGACGAAGGTTATGCTCGGACCGGTCGATATCTCGATGCAGACGCTCGCTGTCTTTCTGATCGCCGCCGCCTTCGGAATGCGCCTCGGCGTCGCCACGCTGCTTCTCTATATGGCCGAGGGCGCATGGGGCGTTCCGGTCTTCCAGAGCACGCCGGAAAAGGGCATCGGCATTGCCTACATGCTCGGTTCGACCGGCGGTTATCTAGCCGGCTTCGTCGTCATGGCGGCGATCGTCGGCTGGGCTGCCGACCGTGGCTGGGATCGCCATCCTATCAAGCTCTTCAATGCGATGCTGGTGGCCGAGATCGTCATGATGGCGATGGGCTTTGCCTGGCTGGCGCTGTTGATCGGCCCGGAAAAGTCCTGGCAGTTCGGGGTGGTGCCCTTTATGGTCGGCGATCTGATCAAGGTTGCGCTGGCCGCGAGTCTGGTGCCCGCCATCTGGTCGCTGCTGAAGCGTTCGTGAATCCGGTCAAGGAGATAAAGCGAAGGCAGAAGCCGGTTAAGTGCCATGACCTGACCTGTGACTTACCGGCAATCTAAGTGACGGCCTTTCGAATCAGCTTTTATAGCAAACTAGAATGGCTCTGCAGGTAATCCTGCCGCCAGCGGGCATCTGCGGCGCAACGACATGCTGGCGACCCGTCACATTAGCTTCAAGTCGGTGGACTAAGCACCAGAACAACCGGGGACCGCCGCGCCAATGTAACCAAAGAGCTACGCGTCACAGCGAATTGCCCGATATCGCATGTCGGGCAGCTGAAAAAGAAAGCGGCCCGATGATTATTTAGGCATAGCTAATTTCATGAACAATTTGCAGGTAATTTTTCTATGAACCACCCTGATTCACGCGGCATGGGTGCTTGCTGGCATCGACACACTGTCGTAACCCTTGGCGCCGATATGCCCGCCCTGAGAGGGAGACACGTGATTAGCGCGGAAAAAACAACGAGTAAGGCGACCATCCTGTCGCAAGAGCCGACAGTCGCGCCGGCAACCCGCTGGTACGCGGCCAGCGTCTTTCCTGGAAAGGAGCATGTCGCCGAACGGCATCTCCGGATCCAGGGATTTCAGCCGTTTGTGCCTCGCTACGAGAAAACCGTCCGACATGCCCGGCGGCTCGAAACCCGGTCTGCGGCGTATTTCCCGGGTTATATGTTCATCGCACTTGACGTTGCGCTGCAACGTTGGCGCTCGGTCAATGGAACATTCGGTGTGCGTTCCCTCGTCACGCAAGGCGACCGGCCTTTGCCGGTCCCCTCGGGTCTGGTAGAGCGTTTCATTGCGTTGACCGGTAAGGACGGGCTGCTTGATTTCAGCGACAGCCTCGCAGCCGGCGCTTCGGTCCGGATCCTGTCAGGCCCTTTCGCGGAAATGATCGGTCGCCTTGACCGGCTCGATCCAGCCGGAAGGGCTCGGGTTCTGGTTGCCATCATGAATGGCGAGATCCCTGTCGATCTGGATGCCAGGGATCTAGTAGCCATCGCGTAGTCGCAAGCGTAAGGCGCGGCGAGGCGATGTAAATTGTTGTAGGATCGGCTCTCGGGTTTTCACCCGGGAGTGCGGTAGCCGTCGTTAATGGGGATACGCGCTGTGTGGCGAAGTTGCCTCATCGGCGCTGATTGAGAGTACGCAATATGCGAATAACAATGATTGGTGCCGGCTATGTAGGGCTCGTCTCGGGCGCCTGTTTCGCCGATTTTGGCCATCAGGTCTGCTGCGTCGATCGTGATGCGGAAAAGCTTGCCATGCTCAAGCTTGGCAAGATACCGATCTACGAGCCAGGGCTCGACGATCTCGTCACGACCAACACCCTGCAAGGTCGCTTGCGATTCGACGACAATCTGGCGGATGCGGTTTCTCAATCGGATGTCGTCTTCATCGCCGTGGGCACGCCGTCGCGGCGTGGCGACGGTCATGCCGATCTGTCCTTCGTCTACGACGCGGCCGCTGAAGTCGGCCGCGCGCTCAAAGGATTTACGGTCGTGGTGACGAAGTCGACCGTCCCCGTCGGTACCGGCGATGAGGTGGAACGAATCATACGCGAGCAAAATCCCGACGCCGATTTTGCGGTGGTTTCCAATCCGGAGTTTCTTCGCGAAGGATCGGCGATCGAGGACTTCAAGCGGCCCGATCGCATCATTGTCGGGACCGATGCCGAAAGGGCCAAAGCGGTGATGGGCGAGATCTACCGCCCGCTCTCGCTGAACGTCGCTCCGATTTTCTATACGAGCCGGCGTACGGCGGAACTCACCAAATATGCCGGCAACGCGTTTCTTGCCATGAAGATCACCTTCATCAACGAGATTGCCGATCTTTGCGAGCGGTTGGGAGCCGATGTCCAGGACGTCGCGCGCGGCATCGGCATGGACAATCGCATCGGCGCAAAGTTTCTTCATGCCGGGCCGGGCTACGGCGGCTCCTGTTTCCCGAAAGATACGCTGGCGCTGGTCAAGACCGCGCAGGACGCGGCAAGCCCCGTGCGGCTTATTGAGACGACGGTCTCGATAAATGACCAGCGCAAGCGGGCGATGGCGCGCAAAGTGGTCGTGGCCTGCGGCGGCTCTGTGCGCGGCAAGACTGTCGGTATCCTCGGCCTTACGTTCAAGCCCAACACCGACGACATGCGCGACGCCCCCTCATTGGCCATCATTCAGGCACTCCAGGACGCAGGCGCTTCGATCAAGGCGTATGATCCGGTCGGCATGGAGCAGGCACGCAAGATGATAGAGGGCATTGAATTCGGGGAAAGCGCCTACGCGGTGGCCGACGGCTCGCATGCGATCGTCATCGTCACAGAATGGAACGCCTTTCGGTCGCTGGATCTGAAGCGGCTCCGTGCAATTATGGCGACACCGGTAATGGTCGACCTTCGAAACGTCTACCGCGGCGAGGACGTCGTGAAGGAAGGCATCGCCTATTCGAGCGTTGGTCGAGAGCGGCACCTTGTAAGGTGAACGTCCAGGTTTCCATGGGACCCGGGTTGCGGGATTCAATTTGAGCACCACCACTGTCCAATTGCCCAATCGAAGGCATCTGCTGCTCCGGATGCGCTTTCAGCTGCTTGGCGGATTGACATTCGCTATCCTGCTGCCTGCGCTGATCCGCATGTCGTTTGATCAACAGGTTATCCTGTACTCAAACTTGCAGGTTACGATCGTCGCGGCAATCATCGCTCACACGACAGGCTACTTCCTCTACAAGCGCATCGGCAATTTCCCAGGCGTCGCGGCGGCTGGCTACATTCTGCCAACTTTCGCGCTGACCTATGGCCTTGTGTTCGTCACTATCTTCTTCTTCAGATTTGACTACAGCCGATTCCAGGCCGCCGCGAGCTTCATCCAGTCAACATTGTGGTACTTTGGCCTGAGCCTGGCCACGCGACGGCTCGATGCATATCGCCTGGCGATAATTCCTGGCGGAGATGTCGACAGGCTGGAGACAATACCGGGTGTGAGCTGGCATAGGATCCATTCGCCCGATACGGTTGTCGAATACGCGAGCGGCGTCGTGGCCGATCTTAGGGCCGATCTTTCAGATGAATGGGAGCGGTATATTGCGGACCGCGCGCTGTCGGGAACACCAGTTTATCACGTCAAGCAAATCAGCGAATCGCTCACAGGCAGAGTGGAGATCGAGCATCTTTCTGAAAACACTCTAGGCTCCTTGAATCCAAACCAGGCTTACCTGAAAATAAAACAGTCGGTAGACTGGGCATCTGCGTTATTTGTGCTTGTTGTTTTCTCGCCATTGCTGTTGTTTGTGGCGATTGCTGTAAAGATCGATTCGCCTGGACCCGCACTATTTAGACAGAAGCGGATGGGCTACGGAGGGCATCCCTACGAGGTCTACAAGTTTCGAACGATGAAGCTCAGCGACACGGCTGTCGACGAGAAGGAAGCGGCCATCACGAAGGCCGGCGACACACGCATCACCCGTTTGGGGCAGTTCCTCAGAAAATCCCGGATCGACGAATTGCCGCAGGCCTTCAACATCGTGCGCGGCGAGATGAGCTGGATCGGTCCGCGGCCGGAAGCACTCGTACTTTCGAAGTGGTACGAGGCCGAACTGCCATTCTACCGGTACCGGCACATTGTTCGACCTGGGATTACCGGATGGGCGCAAGTCAACCAGGGCCACGTTGCGGCTGTTGACGACGTCCTGGAAAAGCTTCACTACGACTTCTACTACATCAAGAACTTTTCTCCTTGGCTCGATGTGCTGATTGTATTTCGAACCATCCGAACCATGCTGACAGGGTTTGGCGCACGTTGACAAGGGTGACAAAGATCTAGTCCACGCAGCCCTGCCGCCGCTCACGAGTTTCGCGGGTGGGATAAGCACCACTCTTGGAAAATGGGCATCTGTTCAAAAGCTACGCTGATCGGCGTTTGAAGATCGCGTCGTATCGATCTCGGAGAAAGCACAATGACTAGGAAGACCGCGCTCATTACCGGCATCACCGGCCAGGACGGCGCCTATCTGGCGGAACTTCTCTTGGCAAAGGGCTATGATGTCCATGGCATCAAGCGCCGGTCGTCGTCCTTCAATACGGGCCGTATCGATAATCTCTACCAGGATCCGCATGAAAAGAACGTAAGGCTGTCGCTGCACTATGGAGACATGACCGACGCAACCAACCTCATCCGCATCGTGCAGGAAGTGCAGCCCGACGAGATTTATAATCTTGCCGCGCAGTCGCATGTTCAGGTGAGCTTCGAGACCGCGGAATATACGGCGAATGCCGACGCGATCGGCACATTGCGCCTCCTTGAAGCCATCCGGCTGCTTGGCCTGACAAAAAAGACGCGTTTCTATCAGGCATCGACGTCCGAGCTCTATGGCAAAGTGCAGGAGATCCCGCAACGCGAGACGACGCCTTTCTATCCTCGGTCGCCCTATGCGGCCGCAAAGATCTATGCGTATTGGATCACCGTGAATTACCGCGAAGCTTACGATATCCACGCTTCCAATGGCATCCTATTCAATCACGAGAGCCCTATGCGCGGCGAGACGTTCGTCACCCGCAAGATCACGCGCGCGGCGGCCGCGATAAGCCTCGGCCTTCAGGACAAGCTCTATCTCGGCAATCTGTCGGCTGAACGCGATTGGGGCCATGCCCGCGACTATGTCGAAGGCATGTGGAGAATTCTCCAGCATGACGTGCCAGACGACTATGTCCTTGCAACCGGGGTGAAGAACTCGGTCCGCCGCTTTGTCGAGCTTGCATTCAATGAGGTCGGAACCGAGATCCAATGGGTTGGTTCCGGCATCGATGAAAAAGGCATCGACGCGAAATCCGGCGCCGTTCTGGTCAAGGTGGATCCGCGCTATTTCAGACCGACCGAAGTTGAGCTTCTGATCGGCGACGCTTCGAAAGCGGAGCGCGTTCTCGGGTGGAAGGCGACGACGTCGCTGGCGACAATGGTCCAGGAAATGGTCCAGTCCGACCTCGAAACGGTAAAGCGGGAATCCGAGCACCGGCGCCTTGACGAAGATCGGATGCGTGTTGCGGCACAATAAGGAAGGTTGGGCCGCCTGGACATGAAAATCTCGGTCTTGACCGTCTGTTGGAACTCAGCGGCGACAATCGGGCATACCATCGATAGCTTCTTGGTCCAGGATCATGGCGACAAGGAACTAGTGATCGTTGACGGCAATTCGTCGGACGAGACGTTGTCAATTGTCCGGTCTTACCCGCAGGACCAGATCCGGCTGGTCAGCGAGCCCGACAGCGGAATGTATGATGCCCTCAATAAGGGGCTGCGCCTCTATACCGGAGACGCGGTAGGCGTGCTGAATTCAGACGATTGCTTTCATGATCATACGGCGCTGGGACGGATCTCCGCAGGCCTCGCAAAGGCCGATATCCTGCATGGCGACCTGGATTTTGTCGAAGACCATCTGAGCAAGCGGATCGTGCGCCGTTGGCGTGCTGCGGCTCGACCCGGCAAGGGCTTTCGGACCGGATGGATGCCGGCCCATCCAACATTCTACGTCAAGCGCAATGTTGCCGACGCGGTCGGTGCATTCGACCTCAGCCTCAAAGTTGCATCGGACTATGATTGGATGCTGAGAGCTGTTGAACTCCACGGATTCCAAACTGATGCCACCAGCCATGTGCTGGTGGACATGATGGTTGGTGGGGCCAGCACGCGAAGCCTTGTCTCGCATATCAGGCACAATCTGGAAGCGCTTCGGTCGCGCCGCCGCTGGCTGGGGTCAGGTCCTCTCGACTACGCGCTTGTTGCCAAGCCGGCGCGGAAGCTAGGGCAGTTTTTGTCCAAACCACGTCGAAGCAATAATCGTTCCGCTTGAAAGGCGACAGTTCGGCTCCTTGCGAGGCGGCCGGTTTCTCGATCCGTCCTGAAGCAATGCCTAGCGATGGAGTCCAACACGTTATATGGATCCTCAACCATGAATGGCCATGAATTGAACAATCAACAATGTCCCAAATTGCAGAACCTCGATCATGAATGAGCCAAAGAGCATCTTCGAGCCGATCGGAGGCTATGTCCTTGATGTCGTTGCAAAACTGCGCAACCGGCAGTTTGTTCCGCACTCGCTGACGAAGCTTCACAATATGAAAACGTGCAGGGACATGACAGGCGCGACGACTGCGGTAGAGATTGGCTCCTACAAAGGGATCACAACGAAGCGTCTCTCTTACCTTTTCGATAAGGTGATCTCGGTAGAGATTGACGAAGCTCTTTACCAGCAGGCCAGCAAGCGCTGTGCGAGGCGGAAAAACGTGGAGCTGCTGCTGGGGGACGGCGCAAAGCTGCTTCCAGAAATAGCTGCGCGGGTGCGAACAGCGCTTATTTTTCTGGACGGTCATTTTAGTGGCGGCCTTACCGGTCAAGGTGACGAACCGGAGCCTGTATTGAAGGAACTGGATCTCATCCAGGCAAACTTGGACCACTTCTGTGCGGTCATCGTGGACGATTTCCGTCTGTTTGGCGTCGAGCCCGGATGGCCGCGAAAAGCCGAAGTGATGCAGAAGTTGGAAGATGTTTTGCCGACGAGCGAATGGGCTCACAGCGTCCTGAACGATCAGTTCATAGCAGTCCGTAAAAAATCGGCAAAATGACGAGCGAGCATTGCATCTCGTCGCATCCAAAACAGGTCGGAGTCAGTGCGTATCCAAACGCCGTGGAGCGACCTGGGCAAATATGCTCTTCGTGATAGCGCGTTCAGCAATTCAACTCACAGGTAGCAAACAAGGAACCATTTCATGAGGGTGAATCTGGCGATCGCAGCGCAGCGATTTTTCGGTCTATTCGGCTACCATTTGAGAAAGCTTGATCGCGGCGTTCACATCGATGACTCTATGGAGGAACAATTGCGTCTCGTAGGTGACGCAGTGTCCACGATTTTTGAAGTTGGCGCTGCCGACGGACGTGACACGAGCACCTATGCAAACAGATGCCCTAAGGCGACAGTTCACGCCTTCGAACCATTGCCAGAAAACTTTGCGAAACTTAGCGCTGTCGCTGAGCGTGAGCCGCGAATCGTTCCGGTCAACATGGCCGTCTCTTCAAAGGAAGGAATATCTTCCTTCCATGTCACCGCGCTGCCAGACGCCAGTTCCCTCTTTAGTCCGAGATCTACCGGTTCAACATTTGACAAATATATGTTAGAAGAGAACGTGGTAGAAGTGAACGTTACGACCTTGGCTGAATATTGCAAAAAGAAGGGCATAAAAGACATAGACCTGCTAAAGATGGATGCGCAAGGGTCCGAGCTAAACATCTTGAAGAGCGCAGAGCATCTAATCAAGGAGAAGCGAATAAAGCTTATATATTCTGAGGTTTTATTTATGAAGATATACGAAGGATGCTGCCAATTTCATGAGGTGACAGCATATCTAGATCGATTCAATTATCGACTGCATGCGATATACAACCAACATCATAATCAATCTGGCCAACTGGCCTGGGCTGATGCCATCTATCTACCGAATATTGACTGACGCGCCGATTTGGATAAGGCAGGCGGTCATGACACATCTCTATGGATATCCGGATATCGGCCGCTTCGGTCTCGGCCACAGCATGCTAGCCTGGGCGCGTTGCGAGATATGGTGTCGAAACAACAATGCGCGGATGCTCGGGCCGCGCTGGTTGCGCCCGCGCATCGGCCCCTATTTGCGCCGTGAACGGGACAGGCGCGAATATTTCAAGCTTTTTACCAATGATGGCTATGTGGGAGAGCCGTGGCGCACGGTGCTTCTCGCGACGGCGCGCAAGATTCCGGCAGATGCCGCTGAGCCTGCGGAATATACGGGGAGGAACACCGTTGTGGTCTTCAAGAACACAGGGACCTCGAACTTCGAAAGTCATTTCCATGAAGTCCGCGGCCACGGGCGCGTGCTGTACGAAGCATTTCGCCGGATCACCCGCAAAAAGTACCTGCCGCACGCGCCGGTGACACCTTTCGTGGCCGTCCATGTGCGACTTGGCGACTTTACCCGCTTCGATCAGAGCAGGGTCAAGGCGGGAACGCACAACAACCGGCTTCCAATCGAATGGTATTGCGATAGCCTTACCGCGCTTCGCGAGGGACTGGGAACAAACATACCAGCTCGCGTCTTTTCTGATGGAAGCGATTCCGAACTTCTTCGGCTGCTTGGTCTGCCGGACGTACGGCGAGCAGATGATGCGGAATCGGTCACGCATATGCTTGAAATGGCTCAGGCAAGTGCGATCATCGGAGCTGGCTCGAACTTCAATCTGTGGGCTGCCTTTTTTTCGCAGGTTCCGCGGATTACTTACCCAGGCCAGGCGATCGTAACAGTGAACGACGATCCCTCCTGCGAAACGAGCTTCCTCGACAACATTCCGCTTCCTGATTTGTTTATTGACCATGTCAGGAGACAATTCCCGCAATGAGGGGCGTGAGGCAAATCGGGCTGATTGATTTGACGTCCCTAGTTTGGATGACGTCCGCCCGAGGAGCTTCAGCCAGACTGCAGATGGATCGCAGCTTTGAGTGAGTATCTAGAAAATGCTGTTCGGCTTTTGCGTGAGGCCCCGAGCGGCATTTTGCGAAAAGGGCTTGGGCGAAATTCGGCGCTGTCGTTCGCCCAAGGCGCGGTCGGAACAATCTGCTATTTTCTTGTGTACCGCCTACTGATTGCCGAAGCGGGGACCGAAGTATTGGGCCTCTGGTCACTGACTGTTGGGATTGTGGCATTCGGACGACTAGCTGATGTCTCGGGCGGAGCAGGTCTGTCGAGGATGGTAGCCATCGCTGATCACGATAGTGAAAGTGCTGCCGTTTACATTGACACCGTTACAATAGCTACAGCGATTTTATATACGGCGATCATATTGGCTACTTTAATTCCATTCAGCAGAATGGTAGTTGCAAGTATCGAAGATAGATTTCACGAAATCGGGCAATGGCTCGTCGTTGCCACTTCTATGTCGCTTTTCTTGAATGTCATGGTTAGTAGTCAGCTGAGCGCTCTAGATGGATTGCATAGATCAGACATCAGATCAATTATTCAAATCTGCGGATTTCTTATATTCATTTTATTGAGCTACGCGCTTATCCCGCATATCGGCGTAAAGGGTATGGCGTTGTCACAAGTAGCACAGTTTGTTCTTGTTCTTGTGCTAGCAAGGGCTGTTTTGGTCGCGAAGATATCTGGGTTAGGCTTTGTTCCAATGCAGTTCTCACGCAAAGCGTTTTTGGAAACGATGAGCTATGGAATAAAGTTGCAGGTTACATCACTAGCAGGGCTAGTGTTTGATCCGCTGTCTCGAATTATGATCAATCACTTCGGAGGGCTGTCGGTCCTTGGTATTTACGATCTTGCTTACAAGATAACAGCGTACACTCGTATGCTCATAGTGTCAGCTTCGATGCCGCTCATCCCAGAATTCTCAAGGCGCTATATACATGATCGGGCAGCCGGCAAGAATCTTGTGAATACGGTCTTTCCGAAGTTTGCCGCTTTGACTGCCTTGGCTTTCGGTATGACCTGTCTCTGTGCCCCCTTGGTTTCCTATTTTGTGTTGTCGCAGATATCATCGATTTTCATCATTAACGTCGCTGTGCTTAGCATTGGATGGTACATCTCGACCCTTGGTAATGTGATCCAATTGTATGCGCAGGGAGCAGGGATGCTGCGCTGGAACATTGCTGGCCAGTGGGCTATCGCGGCAGGAAGCGTCATCTTCGGGTACATAGCTGGGGAAGCCGGCTACGGTGCTTATGTTGCAGTTGGGGTTGCGGCCGCTGTCGCCTTCGGCTCCCTGGTCGGGATCGTTGGAAATCTGCGCCTTTATGGGCTAAACGTTAATCTCGTGCCTTTGACACGATCGTCGCTGCTGTCGTTGGCTGTGTTCATTGGCTCGCTTGGTTTCTTGTGTGTGGTGGCCTGGCGGTGAGATGCGCGCGTTCCCAAAAGTAGCCATAGTCATTTTGTATGAAAGATGACGGGCGGTCGTGGACACGAGCAGAAAACTCTTAGCCGAGAGCGAAAGTGGTTAACTTAAAAGACCCATATATCCTGCTATGCCTTACGGGCATTTTTGGGTTTCCACTCTTGGCGGCGACGATGGAGTTTGTGAGTCCCGGTAACGCGAGTGTATCGATAATTTTTCGCGGATTCGTGTTAGCACTCTCAATACTTGTTATTTGGGGTGGATACCGCTTCAGAAAAAACGCTATATTCAACGTCGATATTGCATTGTTTATGGCGTTTTGGGTCGTCTATTTCTTCCGCATTCTTAATGATACTATTCTGCAGGACGTTCCACTCGGCAGACCACGGTGGTTCTATTGGGTCTGGGCATTCGGCGTCTGTTTTGCTCCAGCTTTAGCCCTTATTCTCCCTCGGCAATGGGTTAAATTCGATGCCCTGGGAGTTGTGCTGCTCTATGCCGGCGCAATTTGCAGCGTGCTCATATTGGCAAAAGGGAACTTCGACTTTGTTACGAGTTCGGGAGATGTCGTTGACGGCGGAAGGCTGAACGTTTCAGCCCTCAACCCGATCTTCGTTGGACACGTTGGAGCATCCTCTTGCTTGCTGGGTGCCTGGATGTTTTTCAAGGCATACCTTCGTGGCTCGGGCTGGATATCGAAGGGAATTGCGGTCTTGGCGATGATAGCTGGCACCATTGTGCTCATTAAAGCGGACTCGCGAGGTCCGCTTGCAGCTTTGCTTGTGGTTTCGCTTTTTTGTCTGGCGTCGCTGCGGATGTCCAAACTAATTGTCGCATCATTATTCGCGCTATCCGTCGGCATCATCTTCATGCAAATGGGTGTCATTGACAATCAATTGTTGGACTCTGTGGGGCTAAGCCGTGTCTCCGCCTCGTTTTCCGACGAGCTTGACATATCTGCCAGGCAACGGCAGGTAAGTGCTCATTCCGCTTACAATCAGTTTTTAGAGAATCCGATCGTTGGAGACGCTCTCGAGGAGCGGACTACGCTGTTCTATCCGCACAATGTCGTGATTGAGAGCCTAATGGCAACTGGTATACTCGGCGGGGTCCCCTTTATTGTACTTCTATTCCGAATTTCATTTCAATGTTGGAAACTGCTGCGGGCAGGCGACTCAAATGCCTGGGCATGTCTGATATTTCTGCAGTACCTGGTCGGAGCACAATTTTCCGGATCGTTGTACACCTCGTATACGATGTGGGCATCTCTTTCTATGGTCTCGCTTCTGTTCCAACAGAGATGGTTTCCCTACAGGTATATTCGCCCGCTGCTTATTCCGAGATCGGCGCAGCCTTTGGTTAACCAATGATTCAATTTCGAAATTTGCGAGGCAGCAGGGTCAAAGGTACTCAAGCTGTGGTCTCTGACGGTAAAGTGACAACGAATATGGGCAGCCGAGAACGTGTTGCGGTAGTGTATTCACATTTTCCGCACTACAGAGAAGCGATATTCAATGAGCTGAATAAGAGCGAAAAATACAGCTATACGTTTTTTGTCGGATCAAAGAACAGATATGACTTAAAATCTGGGACAAGATTAGGTGGAATTATTCTCGTAAATCAAATGGTCATTGGACCTTTCACGATTCAGATTGGATTAATGAGAAAGCTCCTGGCGGGAAAATTTTCACACATAATATTTCTCGGCAATCCTTATATTTTAACAAATTGGCCTTATGCGCTACTCGCACGCTGGACGGGTTGTAAAGTTTACTTTTGGACTCACGGCTGGCTGAATGCAGAAGGTAAATTACGCCGCGTGTTGCGCAATTTATACTACAGGATACCGCACGGATTGATGCTATATGGAGTTCGAGCAAAGAGCATTGGCACCGGATTTGGATTTAAGGAAAGGAATATGCACGTAATCTACAACTCTCTCAATTATGAGTCGCAAAAGACAGAGAGAATTAGAATTGAGCGTGAGGATAACGATGGTTCGCACCTCAGCGATTACATAGTTTGTGTTGCTCGCTTAACCAGGGAGTTGAAGATCCATCAGGCCATCGAGGCCCTGAATGTTGTCTATCGAAACACGGGCAAAAGTATTGTGTTGCAGTTGATTGGAGATGGGCTCTTACGAGATGAATTGGAGGATTTAGCTAGAAAGCTAAACGTGAATGTAGTCTTCAACGGCGCCATCTATGATGAGCAACGCATCGCAGACATTGTCTATCACGCGCGAGCAATGGTTTCTCCGGGGAAGGTTGGTCTTACGGCGATGCACGGACTAGCCTACGGGATTCCAATAATCACGCATGGAAATTTTGACAATCAGATGCCAGAGGTGGAAGCGATTGAGCCAGGAATTACTGGTGATTTTTTCAAGGAAGACGACGTCGAAAGCTTGGCGGCTGTGTTGACGAAATGGATGGAAACACCACGCACGAGGAAAGAGAGATTGCGTGCCATTGCAACGATCGAGGATCGGTATACCCCCCGGTCACAAGTTCTGATGATCGAGTGCGCCCTGGCCTCCGGAGACCGTTGATGAGCGGAGGGTTTTTTGCTGCCCGCGTACGGCCGTTTATTCGGCAACTCCGTATGAGCTTCAATCGAATGAGGTATCGCGCGTTTTCCGTAGAAAGAACCAGCTATCTGGCCGCGGGTTCAGACATTAGCCGTGATCTTCAGATGGGCCCTTATGGCTATATAGGGCCACGGGCCAGAATTTGCGGATCTGTGGAAATGGGAAAGTATGTTATGATTGGCCCCGATGTAGCTATCGTCGGCAAAGAGCATAACTATGACAGGATAGGAGTCCCAGTAATATTCTCCGGGAGGCCTCCTTCGGAGAGAACATTAATCGGGAACGACGTCTGGATAGCGTCTCGGGCAACCATACTTGCAGGCGTGACCATTGGTGAAGGCGCTATTATTGCGGCCGGTGCCTTAGTTGTAAATGATGTTCGACCATATGAAATAGTGGGGGGGGTGCCTGCAAAAGTTATCGGTTGCCGATTTTCTAACGAGGAGGGAACAAGACATTCGGAGCTGCTTCGCGGACCCGCGCGCTTAGGAAAATTTGCTTCTCG
Source organism: Mesorhizobium sp. M0894 (assembly GCF_040319725.1). Taxonomy (NCBI): domain Bacteria; kingdom Pseudomonadati; phylum Pseudomonadota; class Alphaproteobacteria; order Hyphomicrobiales; family Phyllobacteriaceae; genus Mesorhizobium; species Mesorhizobium sp. M0894. The sequence goes on from NZ_JAMYOG010000005.1 coordinate 367,714, forward strand.
GATAGTCTGAACAAAGCCGACGTTAACGGACCTTGCCTAATTCGCGCAAGAATCTCAAAGTGGCCTGCCACCACTCGGCGTTTTCGTCCCACTGCATCGGGCGATATGTTGGCCCCGGGGCGCTCGTTCCCCAGATGACGATCCCGTCAGCCAGTCTCCTGCAGGTATCCAGTTCGGCATACCAGAATTCGCCAGGCAGAAAAGCAAGGGTTTTTGGAAACTGGGGCCATAGGAAGCAGTAGACCGGTCTTCCTTGTGAAATTCTTCGCGCTTCCTCGATGTTGGCCTGCGCGTAGGTCACCCAAGCGTCTTGGTCGCCGTACGGGGTGTAGAGGGACGGAAAGAGCATATCGACATGGGGGATGAGGGCGGAAGCAATCTCGGTGTTTCGAGACCTCCATTCCTTGAGTCCATCCTCCCCTCGCGCGCCGATCGCACGCCAGTAGTCTGCAACTGGCAGGACGTTATAGAGCCCAAGCTTGAGGTTTGGATCTGCCTGCCTTATGGCACTGAGCGTCGCCTGATAGTTGGCGATCGACGAGTCACGATCCGCTTCGGTGCCTGTCAGCGGCCAGTGTTCAATATCGATGGCCAAATATTGGTTTTCTCTCGGAAGGGCGAGAGCTTTTCGCACCTGGTCAATCATGGGAACATTATATCCTAGAACGTGAGGATCGGCGATGGTGAGGTGCTCGAACCCGAACGACTGAAATTCGCGTGGTCCGCCGGAGAAAAACAGGTTCTCGAACAGCCTAAATGGGACGGGGGTCTGCGCCGTTGTCGGCAAGGAGGTAGCGGCTATGCACGTCACAAACAGGACCGAGAGCCTCAGCAGTTGGCGTCGCCAAGTTGAAAATCTTTGCAATAGTGAGCCCTGCATGGTTCGAACCTTTGATTTCAGATTCATCGTCACCCGATCAGAATAGGCCATGCCGAATTGACCCCACGACACCTCACGTTAGAAACGGTTCCCACGCCGGGCTTCAAAGACAAATCAAGACGACTGATTTGGCAAATTGTGGAAGCTACATTGTACAGATGGTCTCCCGTTCCGGCTCACGGCTGGCGCCGTTTCCTATTGCGACTCTTTGGCGCAACCGTAGCCAAGGGAGCTCATCCATACCCATCGGCACGTATTTGGGCGCCGTGGAACTTGCGTCTTGGTGCCGTGAGCAGCCTTGGGCCTAGGGTGATTTGCTACTCGGTTGGGCCGATTACGGTTGAAGACTACGTCACCGTGAGTCAAGGTGTACATCTCTGCGCCGCGACGCATGACTATCGGAATCCTGCGTTCCCCCTTGTCGTGGGAGCGATCTGGATTGAGGCAGGGGCGTGGATAGCGGCTGATGCGTTCATTGGCCCCGGAGTGCGTGTAGGGCGTGAGGCAATAGTAGGGGCGCGTTCGGTGGTCACAAAGGACGTCTCTGATAGAGCTATCGTAGTCGGCAACCCTTCCCGTCAGATAGCGTCCCGGTAGTCCGTTGCAATTTTTGTTCAAGCTACTAATGGCGTCCCCAGCATGATCGGCAATGACAAGCCTACGGCGGGAATCCACGGCGTGATTCTCACCTTAAATGAATCTATCCATATTGCCCGCTGCATAACGAGTATTAAAGATCAGGTCGAAAGCATCACTGTTATTGACAGCGGGTCCACCGATGAAACGGTCGAGATAGCTGAAAGGCTTGGCGCAGAGGTAATTCACCATCCTTGGGTAAATTATGCGACCCAACTGAATTTCGGCATTTCCGCACTTGCCGCCAAAGGCGGGTGGCTCCTTCGGATCGACGCGGATGAGGTCTTAGATCCAGCAACACCAAGTCGGCTTAACGAAGTTGTGTCGCAAGTTGGCTCCGATTGCGACGGCGTCCTAGTGCGGCGCCGAATATATTTCCTTGGCCGACGGATGAGGCACGGAGCAATTGAGCCCAGTTGGCAACTGCGGCTTTGGCGTAATGGCCGTGGGCGCTGCGAGCAGCGTTGGATGGATGAACATGTCATCGTAAATGGGAATGTCCAAAAGTCGGAGATAGTAATCTCAGATATCAATTTAAATTCCTTAACGTGGTGGTCAACGAAACACAATCAGTACGCCTCCAGAGAGGCCATCGATCTGCTCAACGCAAAATTCCAATTTTTAAAAGCAGATAAACTTCCAGCTTCGGGTTCTAGCCGTCAAGCGCGTGCGCGCCGTTTTCTTAAGGAAAAAATTTATTTACGGACCCCAGCCGGCGCTCGAACAATTGCTTACTTCATGTATCGGTATTTGTTACGCCTAGGATTTCTCGACGGCAAACCCGGGTTCTATTTCCACTTCTTGCAAGGGCTATGGTATCGAGGTTTGGTTGACGCCAAGGTCTTTGAGATAGAAGCACTCGCCGAGCAGAAAAATACGTCCATAGTGAGCGCCATCAAAGATCGCACCGGATTTATCGTAGACGATGGTTAGGGTAAATCTTAGTTTAATCGCATCGATTGTTTAACGGTAAAGTAGCAGTTCTAGGAGAGTTGCATGAGCGAAGAACTAAATGCCGAATATCTCTATGTCTCTCATGAGACAAATGATTCTCACAATATATTATTGCCTGCTGTTGACAAAATCGTGAAGGAATTTTCTCCCTCTACTATCTTTGATTTAGGTTGTGGAAACGGAAGTGTTGCTAAACACCTTAGCGACAGGTGTGTGGTAACGGGGATAGATCCGTCAAAATCCGCTGTGGCGATCGCCAATAAAGCCTATCCAGACATCAGGATTGAGAACGGATCTGCATACGATGACCTGCGAGCCCGCTATGGTACATTTGACATGGTCCTCAGTCTCGAAGTCGTCGAGCACCTTTATGATCCGAGGGCATTTGCTAGGAACGTCTACGAACTCCTCAATCCAGGTGGTGTAGCGGTCATTTCTACGCCGTATCACGGTTACATCAAGAATTTGGCTCTGGCTGTAACTGGCCGTATGGATGCACATTTCTGGGCGTTGTGGGATGGTGGCCATATCAAATTTTGGTCAATCCAAACCCTTAGCGCGCTGCTCAACGAGGTCGGGCTGGAGGTTGTACGTTTCGAACGGGTGGGGCGTATCCCTTCGCTTGCGAAGAGCATGATAGCGATCGCGCAAAAGCCTAAGTAAATACGCTACAAGATAGCAACTGCCAGGGAGAGGGGCTTTGTCGCTCAGGGTGATCGGATTGCTCGCGCTTGCGATCCTGCTATTTGTTGTTGTTTTTCTTGTGATTATCATAGAGATGGGAACACTCCGTCGCCCGCCGGGTCCAAAACCACGCGAGATACTCGCACCATTCGACGGCCAGCTCTATGTTCTCTCCCTCGACGACCTCCGCGTCGGCCCCCGCAAGATCGTGCTGTGCGGCGTGACTTTCAGCAAGCCTCAATCCATGCGGCCGGCGCTAACGTTGGAAGCGCGCCGGTATCAGGGGCTCGCCTTGACGTGCAAGCCCGTAGGCTCGGGGACGCCTTGCGACGGCAACGTCGCGCCAAAGTTTCGTGACGCCGTCGTGGTGCAGTGCCTCACGTCCGACGGTACGGATCTGGCTGCAAAGCTCGTCGAGGCCGGCATCCTATGCGGACAGCCCGCGCAAGCGGGCTCGACCTACAAGTCTTGCTTGCCAGGCTCGTAGCTCCTGCGGACCCTGCGCAAAGCGCCGAAACGATGGCGACGCCATCGCCGCTAGGGACGCCAGATTGGCTCGCTGGCAACCGGCTCTATTGCGGCCGGCTGTAAAGATGATACATTTCGACATTCTAATGGTGTGTTCAATCAACCACACCGAAACCAAAAATTATCTCGCATCTGCGAAACGGGTTGGAATCAGCGCAGAAAGCTGTTACGCGCTTTATCAGTACCTTAATGGCTGGGTGGGCCTCAGGTAACGTGGGACAGAAGGATTGATGCGGATGAACCTAGTTGTGAAAAGTGCGTTGGCCGGAATTGTTGTGTTGGCCGGCTTCGCTCCGGTGTCGTCTTTCGCGCAGGATGGGTCGTGCACCTGCGCAACTGCCTATCAAGGCGTAAATCCGATTGGATCTATCGGGAACGTCAATGGCAACGTAATGGTCTCCCAGGTGGCTGGCTATGGCCCGGCGCAAGCGGGCGGTGCGCTCGATTTCGGCAGCCGCGTCGTAGTTGGCAGCAAGGGGTCGGCTTCGGTTAATGTTGGCAGCTGCAATTTGAGCGTGCCGGCCAATTCGACCCTTGATATCTCCCGCGTCGAGAACAAGATTTGCCTCAATGTTCTCGGTTCTGAGCACACCGCCCAAACGGGCAATTCGACGGGGGCTTCCAATAACAATACGCCGCTCTTCATCTTTGGCGGCCTGGCTCTTGGGGCCGGTGTTCTGGCTGCGACGGCGGACAAAGATCACGGCCACGCCGTTAGCGACTAAGTAGATCGTAAATAGGGCAATGGCAGCAGAGGCGCATGGCGTTTCTGCTGCGTGTCTATTGTTGGCGACAGGACCTGGCGTGTATGCTGGTGTCGTAGCCGGTGTATCAGCCGATCGCTTAGGCCAAGGTGACACGCGGATGTCTGAGGCTAGCGAACATGCCGGGATGAAGGGCGAAATTCCGATCTATCCAGCCAACATGGCCGAATCGCAATCGTCCGTTTCGCCGTTATGCGTCGGTGCGAATTGCAGTTTCGACATTCCGGCGGCGGTTAAAGTCGATCCCGGGAAAGGCGGCATGTGCGTAGCGCTGGACACATCGGGACTTCGCCTTGCGCCAACTCTGTTGGGTGGCGCCGTTGTCAGCCTGTGTGATGACAACTCTCTCAGCCAGTAGCTGGAGCCTAGGCTTCATCGCATCGCATGAGCTTGACACATGCGCCACTCGCTGTACGGCGGGTGACGCATTTATGTGTTTTTGGGATGACGTCGCTACATTGCTTTGTTGCAGTCACAAACGCCCATGATCGATCTGCATTCCCATATCTTGCCCGGCCTCGACGACGGCTCACCCAGTCTTGCTGAATCGCTGGAAATGGCTCGATTGGCGGTGGCCGACGGAACGACCCACATGGCGTGCACACCGCACGTGACTCCCGGCGTATACGAAAACGGAACATCGAACATTGTCCGGGCGGTTCAAGAGTTGCACCAGGCGCTGCGCCGCGCCGCCATACCACTTGCTCTCTACGTCGGCGCCGATGTTCACATAGCACCGAATCTTCCGGATCAATTGGCCTCTGGCAGCGTCCCGACCTTAAACAGGTCCCGCTATTTTCTGTTCGAACCGCCTCATCATGTCCTGCCTCCACGAATGGAGGATCTTGCCATACGCCTTATAAACGCCGGGTTCATCCCGATTCTTACTCACCCCGAGCGTTTGACCTGGATCAAAACGAATTACGACGTTATCGAGAGGTTGAATGCAGTGGGCTGCCTTATCCAGCTTACCGCAGACTCGATTGTTGGTGCTTTTGGACGCACGGCGCTTTATTATTCGGAAAAGCTGATTGACGAGGGCAGGGTGGATATCATCGCATCGGATACGCATAGCGCTACCCGCCGTCGTCCTGGGCTTTCGCAGGCGGTTGCTGCTGCCGCTAAGCGATGCGGGGAAGACGAGGCCCGCAACATGGTGTTGAAACGTCCAGGCGAAATATTGGCGAACCGGCCCATCGAAGCGGTCGGAAAAGCACGTCCGAACAAAACAAACGCCGGCAATGCTGGCCGCTTTGGAGGTTTGGGCCGCTTGTTTAAGGGCGGGACAGCGTAATGGGAATTTTTCGTTTTGCAGAAGGCCACATAAACACGATACTCGTCTTGCTTGCTTCACTTGCAATATCGGCATGCACGAGCACCTCGTCGACGACACCATCTTCATCGAGTTCGGTCGATGCGCTTCAATTGACGTCGTCATCGACGCCACTTGCGGGTGGCGGTGCTCTGCAGGTGGTGAAGGACTTGCCCGCGCCCCAAAATACCCAGAACGGCAGCGAGCAGCCATTGTCTCCGAACGATGTGCTCGAGGTGAATGTGTTTCAGGTCGACAATCTGAACAGAACGGTTCAAGTCGATGCTGGCGGGCAGATTTCGCTCCCGCTTATCGGAACCATCACCGCGGCAGGAAAAACCGTCCGTCAGTTGGAGCAGGAAGTCGAAACCTCCTACGGCGCCAAATACCTGCAGTCGCCTGACGTAACGATTTTCGTAAAGGAATCGATTGGACAGCGCATAACGGTCGATGGGGAAGTCAACAAGGCTGGTCTCTATCCGGTGTCGAGCAATTCGTCTCTCATCGATGCAATTGCTCTGGCTGGAGGGTTCAATAATGTTGGCGATGCAAAAAAGGTCTTTGTCTATCGCAATATCGGTCCAAACAAATTGGTAGCTAATTACAATGTTGAGGCGATTCGTGGTGGCAAGAGCGGCAATCCACGCATCTATGGCGGCGACACGATTGTCGTCTTCGCCTCAAAATCGAAAATTGCCATGAACAATCTCAAGGACGCCCTCGGTGTCGCCTCAAGTGCGGCCCGAATTGCCGTGGTCCCGGGATTATAGGTCGCAGCCGGTCAGAATATAGTCGAATCTAGGATCACCTCGCACCATGCTCGATCGCAACAGGCAGCATCAAATTGCAGGTCCAGGACATGGCCAAGCCTTGTCCGCCGATCTCTATTATGATGGTGGGCAAAACTATAGCCCCTATGGCCGCGACTATTCGGAGCAGGAACAAGGCTTCAATCCACTCAAGCTATTCTTCTACGTCGTCCAGTATCGGTGGCTGTTCGTCATTATGATGGCGGCCGGGCTTGTCGCCGGTGTCATTATAACGATGATGCAGACCCCGAAATACCAGGCAACGACGCAATTGGAAGTGCTGGTCCCTTCGGCCAAGGTCTTCCAAGACATAGAGGTCGTTTCTGAAAATGCCGACGTGCGGGCCTTCCTCACTGCCCGTGAAAAGCTTAAAAGCCGTGCGTTAGCGCAGCGTGTTGTATTTCAACTAGGTCTCAGCGAAAAACCGGACTTCCTGTTTCCCACGCCGAATTTCTCACTCGGCAATATCTTCTATCGCGCGTTCGGCGTTTCCAAATCGCCTTCCATTGAGGAGAAAACGCCGGAGCAGCGTGAGGAAATTGCGATCAGGCGCATTTTGGACGACCTCACGGTCAATCTGGTCACCAGCACAAGCCTGCTGTCGATCACGTTCGTTGACCAAAAGCCAAAATATGCAAGTGATGTAGCCAACCAGGTTGCGCAAAGCTTTATTGACCAACGCCTCGACCAGACCGGCGAAACATCCGACCTGGCGCGGCAATTCATCCAGGAACAGGTCCTGCAGGTAAAGCAGAAGCTTCAGAAATCGGAAGAAGAACTGGTCGCGTATGCGAAGGATGCCGGCATCACGATAACCGGTGACGATAAGTCGCTAATAGGGTCGAACATCGAGGCGCTGAATACCGCCCTTGCGACGGCCATTCAGGATCGTCTCGATGCCGGACGTGTGGTGGACCAGATAGATAAAGGCCGCGGTTCGAGCTTGGCCCCCGTCCTGGAAAGCGAAGGCCTGCAGAAGCTCAGTGAAAAGCTGGCGGATTTGACCAGCCAGTACCAGCAGAAGCTGGGCATTCTCAAGCCCGGCTTTCCAGAAATGCAGCAGCTACAGTCACAGATCAAGGAGTTGCAACGGCTCTATAACAACGGCGTGCTTGCTATAACCGATTCACTCCGGCTGAAATATCAGGAGGCGCAGAACAAGGAGGCCGACCTCAAGACTAAACTTGCTGAGATGGAAAAGCAGCAGGTTATCTTCAATGACAAGAACATCAAATACACGATCCTCAAGCGCGAGGTTGATTCGAACCGGTCACAATATGACAATCTTATCGCCAAGCTGAACGAGGTTGGTGTCAGCTCCGAACTCAAGACGCAAAGTGCTGCAATCGTCGATTTCGCGGCAGTGCCGGATCGCCCATATTCCCCACGCTTGACCATCAATCTTGCGATTGCGTTGGCCCTTTTCATGGCTCTGAGCGCGTCGGTCATTTATGTCATTGAACTGCTGAACAACACCTTCACCAATCCCGAGCAGGTTGAAAAGGAGCTCGGCTTGGCGATGCTCGGCATCTTGCCGCTGGTCGATGACCGGGAACTCATGGCCAGTATTGCCGATCAGAAATCCGGCCTGTCGGAGGCCTATCGTTCGCTTCGAACATCGCTGCAGTTTTCCGGTGCGGAAGGCGCGCCACGATCACTGGTCGTCACGAGTTCGGAGCCTTCGGAAGGCAAGTCGACCACATCGTACAAACTCGGCCAAGATTTTGCCGCGCTCGGCGCAAGGGTTCTCATTGTGGACGGCGATCTTCGCAAACCGAACCTTCATCGCCTGTTTGGTCTCGACAATACGATCGGGCTAAGCAATCTTTTGACAAACACCGTTCGCAAAGAGGATCTGGCGAGCATCTTCAGGGCGACCAAATATCCCAACGTGACGGTTCTAACGTCTGGAACGATTCCTCCAAATCCCGCCGATCTGCTCTCCTCACCGAAAATGGCTTTGATCATAACCAATCTCGGCAAGCGCTTCGATCTTGTTATCATCGACGCGCCGCCGATCGTCGGCCTTTCGGATGCTCCTATTCTAAGCCGGCTTGCCGAAGGCACGTTGATGGTCATCTCGACAAATCAGGTGACACGCAAGTCGGCCAAGACCGCGTTGAAGCGCCTGCGAGCTGCTGGCGCAAACGTGGTGGGAGCCGCGATGTCAAAGTTTGCGGTGAACAAATTCGACTACAACTACGCCTACAAATACATGAACTATCAGTACTACAACTACGGCACGGACACGAGTACTCCGAAGATTGAGGGCAAAGTCGATGATGGAGCAGGCCAGCCCGCTTATGCAAAACCTACGGCGTTCAAGCGTTTGGTTCGTCGCGTCCGTTCTAGTGTTGGTGGCTTCCTCGATCGGGCTAAGTCGATTTCTTGAGACCGAAACACCAACCGTCTCTCTTGCGCTCGATCCGTTCAACGTTGATGCGTTAGTAGCTGAAATCACCAGCGAGCTGAACGACACGAACAATGCTCCCGATCTTGATGCCTTGCTTGCCAGGGCCAGAGGCGCGCTCGCCTTCGATCTGGCGGATGCGCGGCTCTACAGTCTGATTGGCGAGATCAAATACCGGCAGGGCGAAAAGGACGAGGCCTACGAGTTCTTCGACCAAGCCCGAAAGCTGTCCAAAACCGAAATCCATGCGCTACAGAGATCCATTACCCGCGCAGTGGAAACGGGCGATTTGTCAAAGGCCGTTGGCGAGATCGATATACTGCTGCGGCGTTGGCCGGAGCAATTTTCGGCCATCGCCGAAGGCATGCCGAGAATTCTTTCAAATCCCGCTGGATACCAAGCGGTGCTGACGGCCATTAGAGCGGAAGCCCCGTGGAGAGGCAGCCTGTTTGTCGCTCTTAACAAAACTCCCGAAGGGCTCGACTTCGCAAATCGGCTGCTGCTCGACCTGACCGGATCAAGCGCATCGCCGAAGTCAAACGAACTGGCCGGTGTGATCAGTGGCTATATTCGTCAGAAGCAATATGAACAAGCTTATCGGCTGTTCCTTTTCAGCCTGTCTGATGAAGAGCGGAAATTAGGCGAATACATTTTCAACAGTACCTTTGAAGTGGTGCCAAGTGGCAAACCCTTCGATTGGCAGGTCAGCAATCAGTCGGGCTTGGAAGTTACATTCGCAACATCCCGGGACGCGGTAGAGGGCGAGGGCGGGGCAACGGTCCGGTTCTTGAACACGCCTGTCAAGAACGCAGCGCTTCAGCAATATATTCAACTGCCACCAGGCTCGTACAAGATTTCCCTGATAGCCTCAGCACGAAACCTAAAGCTTCCAAAGGAATTGTTCTGGTCCATCAGATGTGTTGACCCAGCGGGAGAAATAGCGCGATTCAACATTCCTGAAGGCACATATAACCGTCAAAAGCTGAGGCAGGATTTTTCGGTCGGATCGACTGCATGTCCCCTGCAGTTACTGACGCTGCAGACCGCCGCCATTGCCGAGAGCTGGCGGTTTCGATATGTCGGTACATTGGTAATGCACAAATTAAGCATTGAGAGACTTCCATCTTGAACGACCGGCCGTCGGAATGGAATAAATATCTCCTCGGCACGGTCTTGTTTATATCGCTGCTGATCGGTGGTGGTACTGCGAGCGGCCTTTATACTGACACTTTGATCGAGGTCGTCGCAATTGTCTCGGCTGCGGCCGTCTTCTCCCAACCCCCTGGCCAGAGAAGCCCCCACTCAGTTCTGTGGCTGCTGATCTCCGCCGTAGCGTTGATCGTTTTGCAAATCGTCCCATTGCCAGCGGGCATATTCACCGGGTTGCGGCCGCAGCTTCTGCTCGGAGATCCCTGGGTTGGAGAAAGCCGATTTCGCTTCATCAGCGTTGGCGTCGGCCGCACGGTCGAAAGTTTGCTCTATCTGCTGGCTGCAGCGGCGTTTTTTTTGGCCATATTGCGTTTGCGTGCCGAGCAGGTCAGCGCGCTTCTTCCGTTTTTCTTAATGGGCGTGATCTGCAATGGTTTGGCGGGAGCGATTCAATATTCGCTCTCAGACGACATCGCTATTGAGGGACTGTTGCCGTTTACGATCAATGCAGGGCTTTTTGCCAACCGGAACCATTTCGCGGCTTTGCTTTTTGTGTCGATCCCCTTCGTCGTTTACCATGGTCTCGTCCGTGGGCGCCTTTTGTCCGGGTTACTTGGATTGGTCACACTTTTGCTGCTGCTTTTGGCAGCCGGTTCGCGTGCCGGTGTTCTGATTGGGTTGGCGATCACCGTATTGTCCGTGATCTTTCTCTCAGCTCGTTCAAGGGCGAGCGGGTTCAGCGTTCTCCTGATTTTTGTCGGGCTTTCGATCTACACGATCGGCGCCTGGACCAAGATCGACGTGGAGGCAATCGATCCGGCTTTTGGGCGAGGAGAATTCGCCCGAACCACAATCGAGGGGATCAAGAACAATTGGGCGACAGGTGTCGGATTTGGAAATTTTCAAAAAGCCTATCAAATTTACGAAAAGGGGGGCATGATTTTCAGGCAATACGTCAATCATGCCCACAATGAATACCTTGAAATAGCATTCGAAGGTGGAATTCCGGCCATCGTGCTGATGGCGGGTTATTTCGTATTGCTTTTGGCTGCATTGGCCAGGGTTCGCCGCGACCCGCTTCAGAAAGCCGCACTTCTCTCAGTATCTTTTCTTCTCATTCATTCGCTGGTCGACTATCCGCTGCGAACCGGGGCGCTGGCGATGACCTTTGCCTATATGAACGCCATCATCTTCCATAAAGGGTTTGCGGAACGCTTGACTCGCAAGAGTGAGATGATCGAGATCGACCACAATGGCGACAAGCTGTTTGTTCCCATCGGAACTTCGTCTTAGTGATCCGGTCGCCACGACTGGCACCGCCTGAATGAGGTGGGACCCGTTACCGCTTGCCGACTCACAGGTTCCGCGGCGAACGCCCTAAAACCGCCAGCTCTGGTGCTTCCAAGCCCAGGCAATATTTTCCTGCCCCTCCCAAGCGCAACTGGTCGCTGGGCAGAAATTTCCCGATTATGCCGGCTGTATGGAAAATTCATTCCCGAACCATTCGGCCGCAGGCTTGTCTTGCATTGTTCTGAGCAGGAACGATCTGCTAGAACGCCACCACGAGAGATAGATTTGTCCAAAAGTGCAGCTTGAACCGGGCGACTGAAGATCGCGTCCGTTGATGATACAGGCCCTTCTGTGGATGGCACGAAAGAACGCTCACAGTCCATGAACATCGCGCTTACGCACCTTCAGCGGCTCGAGGCCGAATCCATCCATATTTTTCGCGAGGTGGCCGCGGCCTTTGCCAAGCCGGTGATGCTCTATTCGGTCGGCAAGGATTCATCCGTGCTCATGCACCTGGCGATGAAGGCGTTTTATCCGGCCAAGCCGCCCTTTCCCTTTCTTCATGTCGATACGACCTGGAAATTCCGTGAGATGATCGCCTTTCGCGACCATATGCAGCAAAAGCTCGGCTTCGACCTCCTTGTCCACGTCAATGAAGACGGCGTGCGCGACAACATCAATCCGTTCGACCACGGCTCCAACACCCACACGCATGTGATGAAGACGGTTGCCCTGCGGCAGGCGCTCGACAAATACGGGTTTGACGCCGCCTTCGGTGGCGCCCGACGCGACGAGGAGAAGTCGCGCGCCAAGGAGCGGATCTTTTCGTTCCGCAACGCTCAGCACGTCTGGGATCCGAAGAACCAGCGGCCGGAGATGTGGAAGATTTTCAACACCCGTATCGCTGCCGGCGAATCGATCAGGGTGTTTCCACTGTCGAACTGGACCGAGCTCGACATCTGGCAATACATTCTCCAGGAGGACATCCCGATCGTGCCGCTGTATCTGGCCAAGGAGCGGCCGGTCGTCGAGCGCGACGGCATGCTCATCCTGAGGGACGACGAGCGCATGCAGCTGCGGCCCGGCGAGACGGTGGAGAACCGGATGGTGCGGTTCCGCACGCTCGGCTGCTATCCGCTGACCGGCGCGATCGACTCGGAAGCCGACACTCTGGAGGCGATAGTCGGCGAAATGCTCACGGCGCGCACTTCAGAACGGCAAGGTCGCCTGATCGACCGTGACGAAGCCGGCTCGATGGAAAAGAAGAAGCGCGAGGGGTATTTCTGAGTATGCGCCACATCATGGCCAAGAGCCTCGCCCCGACCGACGGCGTCCGCGACTATCTGGCGGCGCAGGAACGAAAGTCGCTGCTGCGCTTCCTGACCTGCGGCTCGGTCGACGACGGCAAGTCGACGCTGATCGGGCGCCTGCTTTCCGACACCAAGCAGATTTTCGAGGACCAGCTGGCCACGCTCGAGCGCGATTCGCGCAAGCACGGCACGACCGGCGACGACGTCGACTTCGCGCTGCTGGTCGACGGCCTCGAGGCCGAGCGCGAGCAAGGCATTACTATCGACGTCGCCTATCGCTTCTTCGCCACGCCAAAGCGCAAGTTCATCGTCGCCGACACGCCCGGCCACGAACAGTATACCCGCAACATGGCGACGGGTGCATCGACGGCCGATCTCGCCATCGTGCTGATCGATGCTCGTCAGGGCGTACTGCGCCAGACAAGGCGGCATTCGATCATTGCCTCGCTTCTGGGCATTCGCCACATCGTGCTCGCCGTCAACAAGATCGATCTTGTCGGCTTCGACGAGGCGGTCTTTAAACGGATCGTCGCGGATTACGGGCAGTTCTCACGTGAACTCGGCTTCCAGACGATCGTGCCCATTCCGATGTCGGCCCGCTACGGCGACAACGTTACTGGCCGTTCCGATAGGACGGACTGGTATTCCGGCCCGACGCTGATCGAACATCTCGAAACTGTCTCGGTCGACGAGGCCGCGGTCGAATTGCCGTTCCGGTTTCCTGTCCAATATGTGAACCGTCCCAATCTTGATTTTCGCGGTTTCGCCGGCACCATCGCCTCCGGCTCGGTTGCGCCCGGCGACGAGGTTGTCGTCGCGAAATCGGGCAAGTCCTCCCGTGTCAGGCGCATCGTTTCGCATGGCGGCGACCTTCAGCAGGCTGTCGCCGGCCAGGCCATTACCCTCGTCCTCGACGACGAGGTCGAGGTCTCGCGCGGCAACATGCTGGTGTCGCCGGCAGCGCGGCCGCAGGTCGCCGACCAGTTCGCCGCCAACATCGTCTGGTTCGACGAACATGCGCTACTGCCTGGCCGCTCCTACATCCTGCGCACCGAGACCGACCAGACCAGCGCCACCGTCACCGACCTGAAATATCGGGTCAACGTCAACGACTTTGCCCATGAGGCGGCCAAGTCGCTTGAGATGAACGAAGTCGGGATCTGCAACATCTCGACGCGGTCGCCGATCGCCTTCGATCCGTTTGCCGAAAACCGCACCACCGGCGCCTTCATCCTGATCGACCGCATCACCAATGCCACGGTCGGTGCCGGCATGATCCTGCATTCGCTGCGTCGCGCCGAAAACATCCACTGGCAGTCGCTCGATGTCGGCAAGCGCGCCCGCGCCGATATGAAGAACCAGCGGCCGGCGGTGTTCTGGTTCACCGGGCTTTCGGGCTCAGGCAAATCGACCATCGCCAACCTGTTTGAAAAGAAGCTCTTCGCCACCGGGCGCCATACCTACATTCTGGATGGCGACAACGTCCGGCACGGGCTCAACCGCGATCTCGGCTTCACCGACGCCGATCGTGTCGAAAACATTCGCCGCGTCGCCGAAGTGGCGCGTCTAATGGCCGACGCCGGGCTGATCGTCATCGTGTCGTTCATTTCGCCGTTCAGCGCCGAGCGGCGCATGGCGCGCGAATTGATGGCCGACGGCGAATTCGTCGAGGTGTTTGTCGACACCCCCTTCGAGGAATGCGCCAGGCGCGATCCGAAGGGTCTTTATGCGCGGGCATTGAATGGCGAGATCAAGAATTTCACCGGCGTCGATTCACCGTATGAGGTGCCGGAAAAACCTGAAATCCATCTCAAGACACTCGGCAAATCGGCCGAGGAGATGGTGGACGCCCTGGAACACTGGCTGAACGAGCGGGACATTGCCGAAGACCAATATGATAACGGCGGCGGTATCTGACGACGAAGCGATGCTCGCCGTCTTCGAGCACCTTGCCTTGGCGGCAGGGCGCGAGGTGATGCGCGTCTTTCGTGCTGGCTGTGCGGTCGACAGCAAGTCGGACAGTTCGCCAGTGACGGAGGCGGATCGCGAGAGCGAGAAGATCATCCTTGCCGGGCTACGTGTCGCATTTCCAGAGATTCCATGCGTGGCCGAGGAGGAAGCCTCTGCCGGCATCATGGCGCCGGATCTCGGCGACGCCTTCTTCCTCATCGATCCGCTCGACGGCACCAGGGAGTTCGTCAACCGGCGGACCGATTTCACTGTCAACATCGCACTGGTACGCCATGGCGTGCCGGAGATCGGGGTCGTTTTCGCGCCTTGCACCGGCCGCTTCTTTTCCGGCCGGCCGGGCAAAGCGGAAACGATCGAGATCAATGACGACTACGAGATCGTCGATCGCCAGCCGATTTCGGCAAGGGCCGGTATGGTGCCGCTGACCGTCGTTGCCAGCCGCTCCCACAACACGCCGGAAACCGACGCCTATATCCGCGCGCTGGGCGCTGCCGAGATCGTCTCGGTCGGCTCGTCGCTGAAATTCTGCCTTGTCGCCGGCGCCGAGGCGGACGTCTATCCCCGCTTCGGCCGCACCATGGAGTGGGATACTGCCGCGGGCGACGCGGTGCTACGCGCCGCCGGCGGCATGACGCGCACGCTGGATGGTGAGCCGCTCGCCTACGGCAAGCGCAACCAGAGTGACGACGAGGATTTCGCCAACCCGCATTTTATCGCAAGCGGCAAGGCTGCTGGATTTGACTAGACGGTGATTGCGCAGTTCCAGACCCGTACGAAACTGCGGGTGTTGCAAGTGACTTATGCAAGCGACCTCAGATACTGCTCGAAATCTGTAAACGCAGCGGTACGATCCCCATCCAGCCGATAGTTGGGTCGGCGTGGCCGATTCGCTTCGTGTCCGGTCGATGCTGCGGGGCCTTCACACGGTGTATCCAAATTGCTGTATACCGATACACTTGAACGGCTATACGAGCGAGTGATGGCGTCCCACATCAAAAATCCCGAGACCGACGCACTGGCCCGCCGGGTCGCCGCACTTAAGAGGACTGGTCTGACAGAGGCCGTGCATGCCGCGCTCAAGCATGAGCTTGAGCGCGAACAGGCGAACAGGCTAGACCGTCCCTGGTAGAGATCGGCGTCAGGTTCTGCCGTGATCGGCGAGCCCGGGGCAAGCCTGATCACGGCAGGCCCGCCGACAAGGCGTTTCGCGACAGCCTGTACGAGAATGACTGATGTTCATCGACGCCTCGGCCCTGACGGCGCTGATGACCAACGAGGTTGATGCGCGCGAACTCCTGGCCAGGATCCGGCGCGGCTGAACGGTGTTGAACCGGACTTTACTTGGCTGGCCACGGTCCAGATTGGATCACGTTCAAGAACCTAAAATGCGGCGGGCTTGCTTCGGATGGTTAAGGCCAGGAGCGCCTCCGAAAGTCGTTTCTTCGCTCGCTCCACCCCGTTCTCGTCGATTGCCTCAACATCGAGGAACAAGTCGAGACCAGTCGCATGCTCGCTGATGACCTGAGGGCGCTGGGCGAGTTCACCCAGGAGGCCCTCGACTTCGTAGGGGACAACCTCCCGGCTGATCCCCTTCATGGCAATCGGTGCTAATGGACGCGCCCGGACAAGGTCGCGCACGAGCGCGTAAGTCTCATAGCTGAGGCAGATGCCGCCGGGCTCGGCAATCGACTGCAGCCGGGCCGCCAAGTTCGCCTCGGCTCCAATAATCGTGTAGTCCATCCGATCATCGGAACCGAAGTTCCCAACATTGCAATAGCCCGTGTTGATGCCCATGCGAGCTCGGAAGGGCCGTTCAACTCCGCGGTCATGCCACACCCTGTTCAACTGCTCCAGCCGACGCTGCATGTCGACAGCCATGCGCAAGCAGGCTCTCGCGTCTTCCTCGACGCCCTGCGTCTCGGGGTCTCCGAAGAACACAAGAAGCGCGTCGCCGATGAACTTGTCGACGGTGCCGCCGTGTTTGAGCGCGATCGTCGACATCTCGGTGAAGTACTCGTTGAGGAGAAGCGTCAGGTCCTCGGGCTGGAGCCGTTCCACGATCGCGGTGAAATCCTTGACGTCGGAGAAAAAGATCGTGAGCTTCTTGCGCTCGGTTGCGATGGTGACGTCCTTCTGGCCGCTGAAGATGCTTTTGTAGATTTGAGGCGAAAGGTATTTGGCGATCTTCAATGAAATCGCGGCCAGAAAGTCGTTTGCCTCGGAAAGCTCCTTGTTGATGCCCTGAATCAACGCGGACTGCCGACGCTGCAGGAGAATGAACGTCAGGCCCGCCGCCGCCGCGAAACCGAAATATAGGAGCAGATACTTGAAGGTCAGCACGTTCGCAGCAATAGGCTGATTGACTGATATCTCCTGGATCCCTCGGACATCCCCTACCTTCCAGTCCGTCTTGGGGCTGTCCGGGTGTGAGTTATGGCAGGTCACGCACACTTGTCCCATTATGACAGGGGCCGCCGCGCGGACCTGCCGGTCAAACAGTGAGCCCGAGACTTCGATGATCGGCTCCTTCGGGTTGGCGCGCAAAGCCAAGATTGCATTCCGCTCGAAAACATCGAGCTGGTGGGGCGCGCGACCTTTGAAAGGCAGATCCGAGACGAACCGATATTTGACCGACCCGTCATGAGCGCTGATGCGCTTGCCGAGTTCGATCGAGAGGGTTGCTGGAATAGGGATCGCACCTGGCACGTCCCGATAGTTGTGCGTCGCGGTCACGGCGCCGTTAGCTTGCAGCACGCGTCCCACGACGTCGCTGCCGTAGAATCCGCGCATTTCGTCGATGATCCGGCTGATTTCGCTGGCTTGCCTGCGCAGCATCCGTTCCGATAGGTCTCGGAGGTCGAGCCAGGCTGCGACGGGCAGACCGACAAGGCCGATGACCACTGCCGCCACCAGGAGCGGTCCCATGGTGCGCTGCTGACGCGCAATCTGTTCGCCCAGTCCAGCCATTGTGCAAGCGCCCGCCCGTCATTAGCATCTGAACTATAGCTCATTCCCGGCACGGTACCAGAGTCAGTCTTGGCCCGATGAAAACACGTCAGCCCTGCAACGTCGGACCGACCTTGAACGGTTGTTGCTACCCGACCCTCACAGCGGATTTCGCATTCTGGCGCTAGACGGGCAGTGAATCAGTGAAGGGGATGTCGCAAAGTCGGTTATGGCCCGGAATGCGCTCCGCGATAACCGCTCAGGGGTCAAAATTCACCTCTGGCAAGGTTGAGACTTCTGCGGCCGAAGAGCGCGTCGGAAAAGAGAGTGTCCCGCCAAACGTATCCGCGTTTCGGCCGCACTATGGAATGGGACACCGCGGCGGGTGACGCGGTGCTGCGCGCTGCCGGCGGCATAACGCGCACGCTGGATAGCGCGCCGCTCGCCTGCGGTAAGCGCAACCAGAGCGACGACGAGGATTTCGCCAATCCGCATTTCATTGCCAGCGGGCAAGGGCTGCCACGGCCGCTTAGGCACCATGATGAACTCGGATCCCATCCCGGCTCGTCCCCCCAATGACGCCGTCGCGGATGCGACGCCTGAGTGAGGCACTTGTTTTCAGGCGAACGCTCGTGGCAGGGAGTAACCATCCGGTGTGGATCGTGGCAGAGGCCCTTTCGCGTGTTAGACTGCTTGCATGGAGATCGACACCGACAAGATCGACGAAGCCGTTTTGGGCCTGCTTTGGCTGACGCTGCATGAAGAGAGGCGCGCCTGGAAGGGGTTGGATTGGAATGCTCTGGATCGCTTGCACGAGAAGGGGCTGATCGCGAATCCAGCAAACAAGGCGAAGTCAGTGGTTCTGACAGATGAAGGACTGCGGCGTGCGGAGGAGCAATTCCGAGCCCTGTTCACCCGCCCGGCGCCACGAGCCATGAGCGCTGGGCGGGCGCCTAAGAAATGATGGCGCACATGGTTGAATTTCGACAGTGGCGGCGCGCTGACCGCAGGCGGGACGGCCAATGCTCTCGCCGTGGCGGCCAAATTCTTCTTCCGCTACTTATGCCAACGGGCGCATCCTGGCCGTCAAGGCACTAGCAGACAACACCGTAGCCGCAACCCTCAATGTCATCGGTATTGGCGCGAAGCCCATTCGCAAGATGCTTTCTGCCGGCGAATCAGCGCTCCCCGGGGCCGAGCTGCAGGCAGGCAGCGGGTCTGCGCCCGCTGCTGGCACATGGATGTTGGTGGGCAGACTACCACAAGGAATGTGTCATCATGGCTGCGGATTTCCGAAGGCAGGTTTCTCAAGAACGAGCACATGACTACCAAGAGGGGATGTGTGAGTGCTCTTAACTTGGAATCCCTCGTCGGACAGCGTTTCGATGAATTCGCCATCCGTTCCAGGCGGAACGCGGGCAACAACGTTTGAGGTGCGCCTCACAATATTGGAAAGCACCCTTCGCGCCTTGCCTGGGCCGATGTTGCGCTGCATGTGCTGATAGACGGCCAGCAGCAGGACGATATCGTATTTCGGTAGAAGGATATTGCCGAGGCGCCGGCTGCCAAGATTCAGGCGATCGAACCGGGCATGTACCGGGGAGCCGCTCAACAACATCTTTGCAGTCTCGATATGCGGCTTGGCAATGTCGATCCCATGGATCGAACTGGGTTTCAGCTTGGATATCTCATAGGCGACAACACCCATATTGCAGCCAACATCGAGAATGGATTTTCCAGCGTAGTCGACCTTTGCGGAGAATAGCCCGTCCAGTCTGTCGTCCCACGTTCCGGCAAAACCCCTTTTGAATCTTGACCACCACAAATCATCAGCTCCTTTGGGAAGAGCCCCCTTGAGCGCCTCCTACCACGAGAGAATTAATGGTCGATACCCATTCAACTGGAATTGATCACATTGACGAACCAAGGCAGGGACGTGTGCGGCCGCGTCACAACCCCATCACCCTGAGTGCCGCCGGAACCGGATAGCGGTTGCCGTCATAGCGCAGCCGGTAGGTCCGCTTCACAGACTTGGCGGGATGGGACTTGCATTCGCCATCTTTGTCGGGGGAGGGATTGTCGGTATCCGTCCGCTCGACCGCAATGATGTCACGATAGCCGTGGTGGCGCGCCGGGCTCATCGCCAGGCTGACCTGGCTGGAATGAAACGATCCAGCGCAACTGGCATCGCCTTCGCCGCCATGGCCAGCCACCACGAAGCCGTCGAGCACCAAGCGCAGCGCATCGCTGGCGACGGCATAGAGCCGCAGGTCGGTTTCAGTGAAGGGATTGGCCTGCGAATGGTTTGCCATTTCGATGCGCAGGCCGAAGGCGGTGACCTCAGGGGCCAGTGCATAGCGGCCGGTGTCGAATTCCACCTTACGGATCGCGATGGCATCATCGGTCATCAGTCCAGGCTGGAGCAGGCGCTGGCGCACCCGCAGGCTCTTTCTATCGACGACCAGTAGCTCGATATCGCCGACATGAAGGTGGTCGCTGTTAGCGCTGTCGATCAGCGGTACCGCGACCAAAAGCAGGTCATCATGAGCCGGCCAGATCTTGCAGGCCAGGCCGAATGGCGCATCGCTCTCCGGGAGCGTTGAGACGATGCTGGTATGGGGTTCAAGCGTGAACGAGGCGCCGTCGGCGCTCTTTCGGGCCTTGGGATAGGCCTGCTGCACCAGGGCGGCGGCATCGCCGCAATCGCCGGCCGCTGCCAGGGCGGGCGACAGGCTGGCGAGGGCGGCGCCGAGCAACAGGACAGGCAACACTATTCGCATGGAGTTCTCGCGTCGCAGGGGTGGGTTCGGCCAGGGCCCTTCTACGCGAGATTGGTGGCGGCGCACAGGGTGTAGGGAAGTGACGGCCAGCTCCACCCGCTGCGTCATGACCATAGGTATCCTGGAAAGTCGTAAACTCCGAGCTCGCTTAGGAACGGTGACCATGAGAACGCCGCCCGAGCGGCTTTTGCCAATGCTGTTCGAGCTACCTGAAACAGATACTGACAATGTGATCTCGGTTGCCTTGTCGCGCTCCGACTAGATAAAGAAGCGCTTGGACAAGAAACCTCTTCAAAACCGGACCGTCGGGCGCAGCTTCTAGGGTGTACATTCCAAAATTAACTCGGCATGACCTCCGTTTCTGACCCCCTGAGCCGGGCGCGTTCGCTGTCGGCGCGGTATCCGAAGCAGAACCAATGCGGCGCCTGCTTCGGCTTTCCGAGACCCCAGCTTGTCTTTCCTTGAGACTTGGCAGCACGGCGCGTTCAACGGAACCGTGCTACCTTCAATGTACAGCCAGTCCAATCAGCCGGCGGGCTTGTAAACGCCGGCAGCCTTTTTGGCAACTGCGAGCACCGCCTTCATGTCGAGTTCTTCGAGGACAACGAGGTCGTTTACCCAGCCGCTTGCCCGCACCGCCAATGCTAGGTCCATCCCATCGGCCTGGTCCGGAACTTCAGCATTGATGACAATATCAAGGCGCCGCGAGTAAACATCATGCCGGACACCTTGCCGCCAACGCTTTCAAAAAGCGCCTTGATTGCAGCTTCCCGGTCTGAGCCCTGTATCAATCCCTTATAGGCATGGGGCGGATAGTTTGCCAGTATTGTCACTTTCATGGGTATTCCTCCCTATCTTGTACTAGTTTAGTTATTGATCCTTCCAACACGGAGCTATGGTGGACAGTTGGGTCAGCCGTAACCCTGCATCGCAACGCTCTTGCTCGTATCCAAAGCTGGCAGCGGGAAAGGTTCGACCTGCCCTGCGGTCTTGTCCAGATACTGCATCAAGGCCGTCACGAGGTGGTAGAAAATGCTCGCGGGAACCTCCGTTGCCAGTGACCTTCCGCGCTCGTCAATCCTGTCGATCCACAAGCCAAGCGGTGCGGGATCGATATGCCATTTGAAGAGGCGGGCGACACGAGCTTCGATCTCGGGCTTCAGATCAGGCCCGCCGATGCCGTCCAGGGCGACAGCCGCCTTGACGGCTTCGCATTGCGGCCAGCTGCGGGAGAGCCGGTCGAAGGGAATTCCCTGCCGCGACACGGCTGCATAAGCCAGGCCCGTGGCCCGGTTCAATCCGCTGGCGATCGCCGACGAATAGAGCTTCCTGGCGTAGGCTGCCAAGTCTTTCTGCCCGCTTGCCCGCGCGAACTCGACGAGGAGCGAAGCCCATTCGAAATGGTGCCCCGGTTCGGTCCACTGTCCCTCGTCTCCCGGCAACGGTAGCCAATCGACGTCGAAATGTTCCCCAAGCGTCCAGCTCTCCTGGTCGAAGAAATGGCACCGGAAGAGATCGACGACGCGTGCCGCCCGACGGAGATATGCACGCTCGCCGGTGACGCCATGCCAGGCAAGGAAGGATTCCAGCATGTGCATGTGCGGGTTCGAGAACCGCACCCCCTTCCAGCCGGGGGTCTCGAGGAAGCCGTTCAGGCTGACGTCCTCGAGATGGGTGTCGATGAAATAGAACGTCTCTTGTGCCAGCTGCAGGGCATCCTGATGGCCGCATCGGTGAGCATGGGCAAGCGCCAGGAGCACGCAGGAATGGTCGTAGGCGTCCTCCGTCGGGTCAGCCACGCTGCCGTCGCAATTAAGGGTGCGCACCCAGCCACCGCGATCGGTGCGGCCGTGTCTGGCGATGAACTCGATGCCGTGGTCGATGAGCTTGTCGGCCGGTCCAATCCAGCCGCGTTCTTTGGCCACCGCGAACGCGTAAATCTGGCGAGCCATCGTGCGCGTGCGCTTGGGTTTGCCCAACGGCCTTGCATCGAAACCGAGCGCCTCGTGGAAGCCGCCATACGCATCGTCGACACCTGCAGTGGACCTCAGCGGCAGGGTTTCGTTGAAGAGCCAGTGCTCGACCCGCTTGCGCCATGACCCGCTGATGATGACCCGGTCGTCCGACCCCGTGAACTTCGTTTCAAGGCGTCCGCTCTTCTCGAGTTGTTCGACGACTTTCTTCACGTTCTGGCTGTGGCTGACAGGAGCGACGAATACCGCGTCCGGTGTCGTCACCACCGCCACATGCTTCATTCCAATGACTGTCAGCAGTCTGCCCTGGCTTCTGAGATAGGAGTTGCCGCAATCCATGGCGAGCACGTCGCCCATTACGACATTGCCGTCGCGGTCCGTCGGGCTGGCTTCGAGCAGCGATTGCCACGATCCAAGGTCGTTCCAGCGGAAGGAAGCCGTAACCATCGCAATACCGCGTGCATGCTCCATGACTGCGTAGTCGATCGACGTCGACGGGACAGCCGAATAGAAGCCCTGGGGCAGGTAGATGCCCAAGACGTCGGTCCGTGCAGCCTTATAGGCCCGTTCCGCGGTGTCCCAGATGTCTGGCCGGAACTCGAGAAATGCCTTCCGCATCGTGTCGGCACGAAACAGGAAGATGCCGGCGTTCCAGTAGAATCTTCCCGAAGCCACATATTTGCGGGCCGTCTCGGCATTGGGCTTTTCGACAAAGTGCAAAACGGCGGCCACTCCGTCACCAGTTGCCCCAACCTCGATGTAACCGTAGCCGGTTTCGGGATGCGTCGGCTTGATGCCGAGCACGACAATGCTGCCTGATTCGGCGGCAGGCATGCCCGCCTCGACGGTTTCCCAGAATTGCGTTTCGGTGGATATCTGATGGTCGGAAGGGACCACGAGCACAAGCGCGGCGCCGCCATATTCGGAGATCGTGTGCAAGGTGGCTGTGGCCACCGCAGCGGCGGTATTGCGGCCGACGGGCTCGAAAATCGGTCTGCCGCCGTTCAGACCGAGCGGACCGATGTCCGAGATAACGCGGTCGGCATGCCGTTCGGAGGCTATCAGATAGATCGGCGTCTCGCCGTCCGAGCGCGCCTTGAGGCGTCGGACAGTCTTCGCAAGCATGGAGCCGTCGCCCGAAAGGTCGTGGAATTGCTTGGGATTGTCTTCGCGCGAGAGCGGCCACAGCCGTGACCCGACGCCCCCGCTCATCACAAAACTGACGATCCGCTCCGGCATGATCCAGTCCTCTCAAAATGTCTGGTTGTAGGCTCCGACCTCTGGATTGCGGCGCAGCACGGCATCGACAGCCTCGAACATCTCGCGACGTCGTTCCGGCGAGACAGGGCTTTCCACGACGACAACAGTTTCCGGCTTGTTCGACGAGGCCCTGACCAGACCCCAGGTGCCGTCTTGGGCAACGACACGCACCCATTCACGGTGACGAGATTGGCCGGCGGCTGGCCAGCGAACTCGATCCCGTCCGCCTTCATTTTCGTGAATTCCCCGACAACTTTCGCGACCACGCCGCATTTCACCTCGTCGGCGCAATGTGGCGACATGGTCGGCGTGCCGAAGGTCAGCGGCAGATCGCGGTAGAGATCGGCCATGCTGCTTTGCGGGCTGCGGTCCAGCATCTGGCAGATGGCGATGGCCGTGACCAGGCCATCGTCATAGCCGCGGCCAATCGGCGGATTGAAGAAGAAGAAGTGGCCCGATTTCTCAAAACCGGCGACAGCGCCGAGTTCGGCGACCCGCCGTTTGATATAGGAATGACCGGTTTTCCAATAGTCGGTGACCGCGCCATTTCCCTGCAACACCTTGTCAGTCATGAACAATCCGGTCGACTTGACGTCGACGACGAAAGTCGAGCCGGGATAGAGGTGTGAGATGTCGCGCGCGAGCATGACGCCGACCTTGTCGGCGAAGATCTCGTTGCCTTCCGTCGACCACGCCGCAGCGGTCGCCGTCGCCGTCGAAGCCGAGCCCGACATCGGCGCCAGTTTCCAGCACCTTGTCGCGAATGGCG